>DATLQP010000130.1:0-5227 GCA_035535155.1 Propionibacteriaceae bacterium | reverse complement strand
AACTTGCTCTCAACCCAGGCGGGCTATGGACTGAAGCCGCATTCCTGCCGACCTGATCCACCGAGGCCTCGCAGCCCAACGCGCGCGGAGGGATCCTCGTCTCGCCGAGACTCGAGTGCGTCGAGAACGGTGTAGGCGTTCTCTGCGAAGGGGATGCTGCCGATAGCAAGAAGGAATTAACAGTGACACCTCAGGCGTTCATGGGCAGCCCAAGATCATCAGCGATGGCAAGATCATCGCGATGGTGGCGGGGAAGACAAGAACTCATGGCTCTTGACCCCCCAGACATCGGCAGCGCGCCACAGAGGTCTTCACACGTCCAATTTTCTTTAGAAATAAGGATTTCGCACTCAGGCGGATTTTGGTGGACAAACCCAAATGGTGGTCAGACCCATAGCTAAGCTAAGCGAAACCTTGATCAGGTCCAGGCTGGTGCATCGCCGTGGCCTCAGTGATGCCCCGTCGATGACGCCGTACTCGTACCGGTGGCCAGATCACCGCGGCAGCGCTGCGGGAACGCGCCCGGTCAGGGGCAGAACGGCTCGTGCCTGGATTTTGAGGACCGGCCAAGCTCCTGTCGGGCCTCGGAATCGACATCGATGGCTTCTCCAAACTTGCCGATAAGAGAGAGCCTGGTGGTGTCGGCGTGAGTTAGCGCAGTGACGCGTCTCGTTGCCGAGGGCGTCTGGCTGTGTGCGGATGTCCTGGAGGTCGATACTCTGCGGGCAGGTGCGCTCATCGTTTCAGTCATCAGGAATGGCTTGTCAGATGCCCGGCGGGTTTGCGCTTTTCGACCGGGTTGTCCTGATCTACAACCCAGCGAACGGGCGTGTTCCTTTTGACGTTGGCCGAGTCGATGCGGTGGGAGCTTGGTCGCCGACTGCCCGTTGTGCCGGTCGCGTTGCAGCCGACTCAGCACGCCGGCCATGCCCCTGAGCTGACCCGCGTGTCCGCGGCGACGGGGCGGCCGTTGATCGTCCCGGTCAGATCAACGGTCGGCTGAGATTTCCGCGGAGGGCTGATTTCGTGCTCGGCGACGGCGGCACAGGGTGGGCCAATGGCCCGCTCAGGTTCAACCGGTTGAGCCTGCATCGTGCAGTACCGAAGCAGGCTCTTCGCATTCGTGATCTTGATGTTCTCTTCATGGCTCAGGAGGAGCTGATCTGCTTGGCCGAGGTCCTGAAGCCCTCTGCTTGAACCGACTCGTCGGCAACCCGTACGCCATAGCGGTAGGCCAGCTTGCCACCCAGAAAACCGGACACCCCGATAACAGCCAGTCCGATGATGCTCAACACCAGCGGCCCAACGGGCGCAGAATCCCAGCCATCCCGGGTATTGGAGCGCCAAATGAAATCGACCAGAAAGATCACCAGTGCGGTGGAGTTCAGAATCGCGTGCAGCCGGCCGGTGCCAAACGCGGCAGTATGCCGCGGCAGGCTGAGCAGGTCAAGAACGCCGAAAATAGCGGCAGCGGCAGCGCCGATCACGCCGATAAGAATTAGCCACATCGAGCCAACGCTCCAGGTTCGCGGCTCCGAGCTACCGTACGACACAAGATCAAAAATGAACGAGCAAACCCAAGCGCCGATCGGCAGAGTCACCAGAATCGGATGGACCGGATGGCCGTAGCTACCGGCAAGCGCTGATCGCGGTTGTTTTGACTGCAATTGCCCAGCGTCCATGGGGCGATCCTCCTTATCAATAGGCTCTGGATTTATACCCCAACTTTCCATCGCCAAGCTAAGAACTCTGACCGCCAGTTCTGAAGCGTTGAAGCAAGACTTGTGGAGCACGTCATAGGCAGCTCGGCCGTCCGCAGGTGGGTGTCAGACATCAACAGCAAGGCGATCCGCGTCAACCAGGTGAACCTAGGAGTTGGTGCGTGGATCCGAGGACGCCGGAGTAAAGGGCCTGCCGTTAGCTACGTCAATCAGGGAGGAACCTGGTGTACCTGCACACACAGCTGTTGATCAACGAAATTTTGCCCGACGAGCCTGATCCCGCCGCCGCCAATGCGCTCCAGGAAGGTCTTGGCGGCCAGTTCGGTGAAATGCGGACGATGATGCAGTACCTGTTCCAGAGCATAAACTTCCGCGGCGACGCCAGCTCCAAGCCTTACAAGGATCTGTTGCAGGGCGTCGGCACGGAGGAGATCAGCACGTTGAGCTCATCGGCACCACGATCGCCCGGCTGCTGGACGGCTCGCCTGCCTATCAGGGCAAGAAGACCGATCCCGTGGACAAGCCGGGGGCAAACGGAGCAACGCCGCTGAAGATCGCCTTGGATACCAGCAACATCCACCACTATCTGGTCGGCGCGCAGGGCGCCCTTCCAGTCGATGCAGCGGGAAACCCGTGGAGCGGCTCCTATGTCTACAACAGCGGCAATCTCGTGCTCGACCTGCTGTACAACTTGATGCTGGAAGCCACCGGTCGGCTACAGAAGTGCCGGATCTATGAGATGACCGACAACAAGACGGCCCGAAGCACGATCTCCTACCTCATTGTTCGCGATCAAGCGCACGAGAACGCGTTCGCCAAGGCGCTGGAGACGCTTGGGGTCAACTGGGGCCCGCACTGCCGATCCCGAAGACCAATGCTGAGCAGTTCCCTGAGGTCAAGAAGCTCTTGGACCAGGGGTTGCATAGCCTCCAATACACCTTCAGCGCCGACGACCAAAGCCAGGCCGACAAGCTGTTCCGCGGAGCCTCACCCTCCAATGACGGCACCGAGCTGAAGACCGCGATCATGCCTGACGGCGTGCCGATTGAGATCGCACCGGAGCGCCGGGAGGAGTTCTCCCCCGGGCTGGACGCCGAGTTGCTCCAGATGATTCAGGCCACCGCCGAGCAGGAGTTGCGCAAGGTCGACGAGCCAGGCAAGGGCTGAGCGAACCGACGGCTGAAGCTCCGCATCGCAACAAGATCACTGATCATCAAGCGCTACAGCATTGGCCTTGGATCCAGTAAGCGGGAGTGTGATGAGTGTCAACCACTTGAGGGAAGGGAGCTCACCCGCGCATGTGCACTCGGCGGCGCCGCTGGGCTGGCCGGCGTCGCGGTGATGACCGCCCGGGAGAAGATTGAGCAGGCACTGACGAAGCGGCCTGATTCCTTCGTCCCGGCCCGCGCGCTACTGACGCTGCTCGGACGCCATCCTGGCGACGACGACCAGCCGCCCGTGTGGAACCACGTCATGCACTGTGGAGTACCGGTGCTTTCCTGGGCGCCCTGTGAGGAGTGTGGTCAGTGACGGGTATGCGAGGACCGCTGGCGAACGTCTGGCACACCGCGACGCGCCTGGCCTTCGACCAGACAGTCGAGAATGTGACCAGAGCTGGTGCGCCACCGATGTCCTGGCCGGTTCAGGAGCAGGTGATTGATGTGCTTCACAAAGCCGTGTACTCGGTTGTGACCGGGATCATCGCCGACCGCTAAATTCCGCCTGTTCTCGAGTCTCATGGCGGCCACTGACGAGCCGACTTCGCGCGGCGCGGGCAGCGTTTACCACATCTTCCCGCGTCGCTGCTGAAGTTTTCGAGACCTGCGCGGCGGCGGCTAGCGGCCGGCCACATGGGCTGCTATGCCGCCATCTCCCTGGGTTGGCGCGCGGGCCTAACGTCGACTTGAGGCTCCCTGTCGAACGCTGCCGCATCTAAACCCCACGACCGGTCTTGACCAGCCACCGGGCGTTGACCGGTCAGCGTTTGTCGCGCGAATGGCGGGGTACCGAGCTGACCATGGGCGACCAGACCGATCAGACCGATCCCATCGAGCGGTACGACCAACCCGAGCACACCGATGAGCAGCAACCCATCCCGGGCTGACCCAGACCATGCAGGACCAGCCGGACCACGGCGAGAACTCCTACCGCGGCAGCAATCGGCTCACCGGCAAGCGAGCAGTGATCACTGGGGCGGATTCCGGGATTGGCCGCGCCGTCGCCTTGGCCTTCGCCCGGGAAGGCGCCGACGTTGTGCTGAGCTACCTGGAGGCCGAAGAAGCCGACGCGGATGAGACTGTGGGCCTGGTGGAGGCCGAGGGCCGCAAGGCGATCCGCTGCCCCGGCGATATCCGGAGCGAGGAGACCTGCCAGAAGATCATCGACATCGCCGTCGAGCAGCTGGGCGGGATCGACGTCCTGGTTAACAACGCGGCGTACCAGATGGCCCAGATGGGCGGGATCGCCGACATCACGACCGAGCAGTTCGACCAGGTGATGAAGACCAACCTGTACGCCATGTTCTGGCTGTGCAAGAAGGCGATTCCGCACATGGAGGCGGGCGCCACGATCATCAACACCTCCTCGGTGCAGGCGGTCAACCCGTCGCCGCAACTGCTTGACTATGCCACCACCAAGGCCGGCATCCACAACTTCACCAAGGCCCTCGCGCAGGAGCTGGCGGAGAAGGGCATCCGGGTGAACGCAGTCGCGCCGGGCCCGATCTGGACGCCGTTGATCCCGGCCACCATGCCGACGGAGAAGGCGCAGGGCCATGGCGAGAGCACACCGTTGGGACGCGCTGGGCAACCGGCGGAGGTTGCGCCGGCCTACGTCTTCTTCGCCTCCCAAGAGTCCAGCTACATCACCGCAGAGATGCTCGCCGTCACCGGCGGCCAGCCGGTCACCTAGGCGGAACGCCCGGCTACCGGAGGTCAGCAAGAGACTGTCCCGTAGCGGATGGCCCAGCGATGTAGGTGCTCAGATGCGGTGGCGTGTGGGTCTGGTCAACGGTGGTGGCATGGCGTACCGCAGCGGCATCGGTCAAGGCTCTCGCCATACCCCGCCCGGCCCTGTGCCGGCGCAGGAGACCCTAGTTTGCGCTGCTTCCAATACCGTCCCAAACTACGACGAGCTCGGTTTCAGCCCCGGAATTATCAGCAGGTGCCGGATCAGCAACGAGGAAGCCCAAATCCCGCCGAGGGCTTCAGGAGGCAGTGCGAACTTCCAGCACTCCAGTTTTAACCTAAGCGACGGCTGGGTCCGGAAGGATTGCTGTCAGGGGAAGGGCAATGAAGCAAAAGTGCGCAGTGGGCAGCTTGAAATCAGCCATAGGAGTCGTGGTTACCGGCGGCGAGGGCCCGACGTTCAAGAGCGCGGAGTCCGGCCTTGTACAGTGACCAACCGCCGACGATGAGCAGAACGCCAAAGATCAAAAACCCGATGTCCCAAGAAATCGGCCCACCAAGATCGTCCCGCACGTGATGAACGCCAAGTATCTGATGGTC
>DATLQP010000129.1:0-3040 GCA_035535155.1 Propionibacteriaceae bacterium | reverse complement strand
CCTCGCGAAGGAAAACCTCCGACGGCACCTGCTCAGGATCATGGGGAAACCAGACTCCCCACGAGTCCGGTGCAGTGCCGATCGTGATCGTGGATGACACATATCCTCCTTACAGAAACAGCTTTTGAGTGGCCTTGTGCTGGTCGTAGGTCTTGCGGGCTTGTTGGGTGGAGTCGAGCGTCGAGGTCTCGCTGACTGGTACGTCCCACCGGGACTCTGAGTCCGGAGCCCCGATCAGTGGGTCGGTCTCGACGTAGATCACGATGCTGTGATCAGCAGCCTTGGCGGTCTTGAGAGCTTCAGCGAATTCACCGGCTGTAGTGCTCATGATCACTTCAACGCCGAGGCTGGCGGCGTTGGCGGCAAGATCGTTGGGGAGCTTGTCGCCGTCCAACCGGCCGGTCTTGACGAGCGCTTGGGCCACGGTGAGCCGGACCGTTCCGGCGGGGGGCCCGCGGGGTCGTCCCCCCGCTGAAGAAACGTCTCTGGCATTGCTCAAGCCTCCTGAACAGTCTGCGAAAGGAGTCTCGGGTCGACGGTCTCGGATTCCCAGGTGCCGCGCACCCACGCCTGATCGGGATGATCGCTGATCTTCCAGGCTCGCTCGGCACCCGGTCCGGCCATCACATTCAAGTAGTACATGTCGAACCCCGGCGCCGCGACACAGGGGCCGTGCCAGCCGTACGGCACCAGTACGGTGTCTCGGTCATGAACCTCCTCAAGCACGTCGATCTGATGGCCGGGTGAGGAGGACGTGCGCATGAAGCCGAATCCCGGCTCACCACGCGGTCCCGCAGCGATTTCGAAGTAGTAGATCTCCTCCAGCTCCGACTCGGTTTCGCTTGCCTCATCGTGCTTATGTGCCGGATAGGAAGACCAGTTACCAGCCGGGGTGATCACCTCGCAGGCGATGATCTTGGTGGCATCCAGCGATCCCGGAGTGCCGAAGTTTCGCACCTGGCGGCTGGACTGGCCGGCGCCACGCAGCTCGACCGGCACCTGCGATGCCGCCACATAAGACAGCGCAGCCGTCGACTCGGCCCGTGCACCACAGAGTGCGAACCGCCCGCCAACCGCTGATTGCAACGTCACCGTTTTCCCGCTGCCGACGTAGGCGAGGTCGGTTGGCCCGTCGAAGACCGATGGCCGGCCGTCGAGCTCGCAGCGCGCGTTGTCGACATCGACAGCGACCGATCCGTTCAGCGGCAGCACAATCAGCTCATCAGAACCAGTCTCGAAGCGGTGGCTGGCCGCCGGGTCAAGGGAGATGATCTTCAGCGAGGAATAGCCCCATCCCGCCGACTCCGGAGTCACCTCGACCTCGTACGAACCGGATCCGGCTAAACCGGACCGCAGCAGATAGCGCGACTCCATGATCGTCACCGCACGAGCGAGACAGCCGTGTCGACCGCCTTCGCGACATCGTCATCGGCCGGGTACAACATCGTGCGACCGAGAACCAGACCACGCACCGACGGCAGCGCAAGTGCCGCCTGCCATTCGGCGTAGGTCTCGTCCGGCGCGCTGTCGGGATCGCCGCCTAGCAACAGGGTCGGCAGCGTTGTCGCATCCATCACCCGCTCCATCTCATGGACAACGGGCAGTTTCAGCCAGGTGTACGCACTGGAGGCGCCCAAGCCTTGCGCAATATGCATGGACTTGATCACTGCATCCGCGGAAAGGTCGTTGACGATCTTGCCCCCGAAACGACTGGACATGAAAGGCTCCACCATCGCGATCAGCTCAGCACGATTGAGCTCGGTGACCGCCTGGCCGCACTGCTCCAGCGTGTCCGCAGTGCCGGGATCCTCGAGATCGATCCTCAGCAGCATCTTCGCGCCCTCGAACCCGGCGTCGATGGTCCCACGGACGTCGTAGCCGGTGTTGCGATCATCTATCTCGAAGACAGCGCCCTGCAGGCCGCCGCGGTTCATCGAGGCGAACACCAGCTTGTCCTCCAAGACACCCAGCATCAGCAGGTCCTCGGCGATATCGGCTGTGGCGAGCAAACCGTCCACCCCAGGTCGTGTCAGCGCGGTCACCAACCGGTCGAGGAGGTCGGTACGGCTGGCCATCGCAGTGGCCTTGCCCCCAGCGCTGAGGGCGCCGCGGGCCGGATGATCGCAGGCGATGATCATGAGCTTGCCGTCCGGCCCGAACAGTTCCCGCTTGCGCCGAGTCGCGAGTAGCCGCTTGACGCGTCCGGGATCGCGGCTGCGAATGTCGTTGAGCTCACGGATCGAGGTGGCGAACTGGGTTTCCGGCGCCGCATCGGTGACGGTGCTCATCGGGCGCTCACGGTCGCGAAATGCTCGGCATGCGAGTTGGCCAGATGCTCATTGGGATCTCCGCCAGCGAGCAGCGTCTCAATCTCAGTTTCAGTCGGCATGGCGGTCGAGCACTCGAGTCGCGAGGCGACGATGGCACCAGCCGCGTTGGCGTGCTGCAGCACCTTCTGCAGCGGCCAACCCGCCAACAATCCATGGCACAGTGACCCACCGAACGAATCGCCGGCGCCGAGGCCGTTCAATGGCCGGATCGGGATCGGCGGAGACTCGACGCGTTCGCTGCTGGTCTTGGCCAGCACACCCTTCGGGCCCTGCTTGACGATCGCCAGCTCCACACCGGCGGCGAGCAGCGCATCGGCCGCCTTCTCGGGCTCGGTTTCGCCAACCGCAACTTCGCACTCTTCGCGGTTGCCAACCGCGACGGTGACGTGCGGCAGGGCTCGCTGCACCTGCTCGGTGGCGTGCGCGGGGGTGTCCCAGAACATCGGGCGGTAGTCGAGGTCCAGCACGGTGAACTGTTTGCGCGCCCGGGCCTCCAGCACCGCAAAGTGTGACTCGCGGCTCGGCTGCTCGCTGAGGCCGGTGACCGAGAGCCACATCAGCCGGGTCGCGCGTACGGCATCGAAGTCGATATCCGACGGCTTTACTTGCATGTCCGGCGCGGTCGGCCTGCGGTAAAACCACAGCGGAAAGTTGTCGGGCGGAAAGATCTCGCAGAACGTGACTGGCGTTGCGTACTCGGTGTTGGTCAC
>DATLQP010000128.1:0-3890 GCA_035535155.1 Propionibacteriaceae bacterium | reverse complement strand
CACGTAGTTGTCGACCCCGATGAAGTGCGGGCTGCCCAACAGGTTGTACCTCGTCAACGAGAAGTAGAACCCGCGGATGCTCGGATACAAGTAGAAGACCACGAACCCGATCGTCGCCGGGATGATGAAGACCAGCGCCATGGCGAGATCACCGCCGCCACCGGATCGGCGTCGCGGTCGGCGGCTGACATCCTCGCTGGTGACAACTTCAGCGGGCACCCAGGTGTCGCTCATGACAGCACATCTCGATCGGTCGAGCTCTCGACCGAGTCGCCGGCGGCCGGGCGTCCCTCGCCCACGGGGGCGGGTTCATCGCAGGCCTTGAGCCAACGCTGGGGAATTAGTGTCGTTGTCGATCCCACAAATCCTCCTCGATTTGATCCTGCATCTCGGTTGAGAAGCTCAGCATCGTTCCCGCCCATACCCAAGAAGTTCGACTCTGGCAACACGCCGGCATACAGATGCGACGGCTTGGGATTTCCCAAGAATCCTTCAGGATCGACCGTAGCCTCCTCGGAGGCGGCCGTACAGGTGATCAGCGATCCGGCTCTCGCTCGGGCCGGATCTCGTCGCCCCTAACGCTCGACCAGTTGTGCGTAGCAGCTCGGCGTCCCGAGCCGAGCGAACCCTTCGTGCCGTGGCCCTGCGTCTCGATCGTGACCACAGTGGTCTCCTTCGGACTCGTTCGCCGCGGCGGCCAGAGGCGCATGGGATCGGCGATGGTTGCGTTAACATGCGACATCCTGCACCAGCTACTGCGGCAAGGTCTGTGAAGACTTGGCTCCGCGCCGCATCGGGTCGGTCTGACCCCGGCCAAGGTATGACCACGGTGTCCTTCGTTCGATTTGTCGGCCGGCTCCGGTGCAGCGTCACGGCGCGCACCGGCCAGACGGATCTGACCTGATAGGGGCTTGGACAAGAGCCCCGTCACAGACCTGTCGCTCCGCCCAGCCGGTTCGCCCTGTCCGTCAGATCAGCCCTAACGGAGGAGCGAATCCCAGCATGACAACCGAAGCAGTCACTGTCGTCGGCGGTGTCGACACCCACAAGCACACCCCACTACGCAGCCGCACTCGACCAGCATGGCCGGCCGCTCGGTCACCAGGAGTTCCCCGCCACCGACCGCGGCTACCAGACGCTGCTGGCCTGGATGCGCGGACACGGCCAGATCCGTGCGATCGGTGTTGAAAGCACCGGATCCTTCGGTGCCACCCTGATCAGGGCACTGACCAAGGCCGGCGAACGGGTCGTGGAGGTGAACCGGCCCAACCGGCTGGCCCGACGCATGGACGGCAAGTCCGACCGCCTCGCTGCCGAGCAGATCGCTCGCGCGGTCCTCGGTCAGACCTCGACCGCGATCCCCAAGGCCAAGTCCGGCTGTCGGGATACGACCTCATGTGTCGGTCGGGGTACGACCTCACGTGTCGGTCTCGGCAGGGTGATCATGTCATGGGTTCACCTCCGGCGACGAGGGTGAGGCGGTCTTTGAGGCGGTAGCTGGGGCCGTTGATGTTGATCACGTCGCAGTGGTGCAAGAGGCGGTCGAGGATGGCGGTGGCGAGGACGTCGTCGCCGAGCACGCCGCCCCATTCGGCGAAGGACTTGTTGCTGGTGATGATCATGGTGCCGCGTTCATACCTTCGGGAGACGAGTTGGAAGACCATGTTGGCTTCGGCCCGGTCTAAGGGCAGGTAGCCGACTTCGTCCACGACCAGGACGGCGGGCCGCAGGTAGGTCTGGAGTTGCCGGTTGAATCGGCCGGTGGCCTCGGCGGCGCGGAGCCGGCGGACCAGGTCGTCGAGGGTGGTGAAGTAGATCGACAGGCCGGCTTGGCAGGCGTCGACGGCCAACGCGACGGCGAGCATGGTTTTGCCGACCCCGGGCGGTCCGAGCAGGGCCACGTTGGACTTGGCTTTGGCGAACTCCAAGGTGGCGAGGTCACGGACCTTGCGGGCGTCCAGGCCGGGTTGGAACGCGAAGTCGAACTGGTCGAGGGTCTTGTGGTGTGGCAGCCCGGACAGCTTCAGCGCGTTGCGGAACCGGCGGCCCTCGCGCAGTCCGACTTCTTCTTCGAGGAGCAGGTCGACGAAGTCGAGATAGCCCATCTGGCCGGTTTCAGCCCGCTCGACGAGCTCGGTGAGCGTGTCGGTGAGGTGGGTGAGTCCGAGCCGGGTGGCGTGGTTGCGGATCCGGTCAGCGGTCAGGGTGCTCACGAGTTCTCCTTCGGGTTGGCCAGGTAGGCGTAGTCGGTGAGGGGTCTGGCCGCGACGGTCAGGTCGGCATGCCGTCGGACCAGCAACGCCGACAGCGGTTCCAGGGGAGCGGACCCGATAGACATGGCCGGAGGCGGCGTCTCGGTGGTGGTGGCCCGGGTATGTCCGTCGGGCAGCCCGTCCCAGTGCGCCTGGTCGATCATCCAGGTGCCGCGGCGGGTGGCGCGGGGATGGGTGGCGAGCCAGCCGCCGCCGTCGACGCCCAGGGCGTGGATGCTGACCCGGTCACCGTGTGGGTCGGGATGAATCTGCAGCTGGACTCGTTGCCCGGGCCGGACCAGCCGGGCGGGAACCGAGTAGCAGCTGGCCTCGAAGGAGATCAAGCAGTCCTTCCCGACCCGTCGCAGGTGTTTCTCGGCGACCAGATACGGCTGGTCCGGCAGGCCTCGGAGCGCGGCCCGATCAGCCTGAGCCCGGACGGCGATGACCTGGCCGTGGGTGCGATGCGCCTGGGATCGGCGGATCGGCAGCCAGGCGTCGAACGCCCCGTCGAGCTCGCGGATCGAGTCGAAGTTCCGGCCGGCGATCACATGGTTCCGGAGGATGTTGACCTGCCGTTCGACCCGACCTTTCCCGGTCGGCCGGTAGGCGGCGAGGACGTCGATGGTGAACCCGTAATGGTCGGCGAACGCGGCCGCTTCCGGATGCAGCGGCACCGCCAGCCCGGGGGCGACGTGGCGCCGGATGACGGTCTTGGTGCGGTCATAGACCAGCGTGCCCGGGACGCCACCGAAGTGCGCGAACGCTCGCCGGTGACAATCCCAGAACGTCGCCAGATCCATGCTGGTGGTGAAACAGCAGAACGGGTCGCGGGAATGCGACAACACCAGGTGGAACGAATACACCTGGAGGATGCCGACATGGGCCAACAGGTCGCCCTCGTCGCCCCAGTCAACCTGGGCTTGCGCACCAGGGACGACCTCGAAGCGGCGGTGCAAACCCCTCAGCGGGTTGTCGTCGGACTCCTCCAGCGCGGCGGCGATCCGGGGCCGGGCCTCGGCCAGGAACATCTTGACTCGCTGGTAGTTGCCGGTGAAGCCGTACTCGGCGACCAACCGCTCATGGATGACGGTCCCTTTCAGGGTCAAATCGGATCGCAGCCACGCCTCGATCCGCTCCACAAACGGCTCAATCAATCGAGGCTGGGTGCCCGCTCGAGACGCTGAAGTCGGCGGGACGGCGGGCGCGTCCTCGGCCAGATACTTACGAACCGTGCGCCAATCACAACCGCACTCGCGGCCGATCTCGACGAACGTGGCACCCGCGGCATGCAAGGCGCGGAAACGACGAATGTTCATCCAGGACTCCGTATCCAGGATCATGAGCAGGGCACCCTTCGGTTTGTCTGCTTGGCGGTGGACAGCCGAAGGGTGACCCCTCACTCGGGCGGAAGAGGGCTCAACGCGCCGATACCGACCTACACGTCAGGTCGTACGGAGAACGACATATGAGGTAGTACGCGGACAGATGGTCTCCTTCGGCCGGCTGCTCATTCCCGAGGCCGCCGCTTTCAGGGCCGAGCGGGTCGAGCCGTTGCTGCATCATGAGGTCGGCACCCATGTGGTCACCTACCTCAATGGCGCCAGGCAGCCACTGACGCTGTTGAGGATCGGACTG
>DATLQP010000127.1:0-6730 GCA_035535155.1 Propionibacteriaceae bacterium | reverse complement strand
GATGTCTCGTGCCTTTATCGAACAGGCAAAAGGCATTTTGATGGAGCGGCACAAGATCAAAGAGGACGAGGCCTTCACCATCCTCACCCACGCCTCCCAGCGAACCAATACGAAGCTGCGCGATGTAGCCGCAGAGCTCGTACGGGCCGGCACTCTGGCCAGTAAAGTTAAGCCGACCCGCGTCCAGCGCTCCAGCTCGTCGCGATTGAGCTAGCGTTGCCACTCCCCGGCAGGATGAGCATTCTTGCACCAACCAGCTCATACCCCACGTGTGTGGCCCGGGTGTGCGGGTCACGAGGCTCAATGACCAGCACACCTTTCTCCAAGTGCCCGAGGAACTTCGAGTCGGCTTGGGTGGGGTGTGGTCGTTCGGAATCAGCCATCCTGCGGCGTTCGACCGGTGGCCCGCGATACTGCTGGTCGAACAGCGCCATCAGATAGCTGGCGCTGTGACCGGACCTTTGATCTCGCCGAATCGATCGCTGAGCTTCGCGACCTGGCTGCTGACCGTGACGACCTCCTCGCTGAGGCTGCCGGGATTGGGCGGCTGCTTGGTACGCCTGGCCGTCCACCCACGCGGGTTATGAGCTGGTGGTCGCCGGGATGTTGATTATGGCTGCTGGCCATGAAGGTAACCGTTGGATTACGACGAGCTGGAGCGCTGGACGAGGGTGGGGTACGAGCGAGGCATGAAATGGCGCAAGGGCGAACGATGAAGGAGTTTACGGAATCCAGAGCGAGAGGAGGCGGGGGCGCACTCGTGCGATGCAGGTCACACCAAGCAAGGGGCCGTAGCCGAAATAATGCCGGTAATTGGTCAGTTGCAATCCCTCGGCGGGCAAGAAGCGTCCCGGCCAATCACACTCTCCAAAAGGAGAAGCATGACCATCACCACCACTACCGGCCAGAACGACTCAACCAGCGACAGCCGCGCAGTCGCATCCCGCGATGGCGACCGCCGTGTTGTCAGGGAGACCAAGCCGTCGTTCAAGACCACTGAGCTGATTGTCTACGTACTGTCAGTCCTCGGTGTCCTGATCGCCTCCTGGGTGGTTGACGTCAACGATGACGGTCAACGGTTCAGCGCCTACCAGGGCTGGTTCCTGGTCACGTTGTTGACGATCGGTTACCTGATCAGCCGGGGCCTGGCCAAGGCCGGGAGCCGCGACGAGACTCGCTAAACCGTAAGGTTGGCAGTTCGCTGAATCGTCATTGGTACATAGCTCGCGGCGTTGATCTTTGAGCTTTGACGCCATATATCTGGTGCGCCCCTTCGCGAAGATTCGCAAGGGGCGCACTGCTTTCATTGACCCGGTTTCCGGCTTCAGATTTCTTCTAGTGTTCACGCGAGCCCCGCGAGCCATGTTGGATATGCGGACCGCAGCCGGGGGACAATGCCGCCGTTGCGGCAGCGTAGTCGTGCCGTTCCCGATCGCGTGCGGAGCCTGCAACTCGTGCAACGCCGGGCGAGCGCCGGATGCCTGCATCGACGCCGTTTGCAACCGGGTGACGTCATCGCGGTATGGGGCCGACATGGATGCGGTGTGACCAACTGAACGGTCCAATGCGAGTCCTCGCTAGCTCGAAAGGCGGCTTCGGCGACAGCGCGATGTTCTGCGGGAATGTGACTGATGATCAGACTCCAGCTGGGAGTCACCGACCCAGCCGAATAACCGAAGATCTCGCATGCGACATCAGACCACGACCACCGCCCCGCTCACCGGGTCGGCGAAGAATCGCCCGATGCCGTCGCGTTGTGCGCCGGCAAAGCGCCGGATCATCAGCTCATCTGCTGATTCACGAGGCATCTGACACTGCATCTGCTGATTCACGGGACACCTAACAGTCCTGTTTCGGAGCCGTGGTTGATTGCCCGGCTGGTGGTATGGCTACGGGCGTGGCAGCGTGTTACCTGGTCGGCAGGCCAGAGCACTGCCGACCAGGGTTAGCGCTGTTCAGCTAGAGACAGCCTGTTGTTCGCTCGTTCCTTCGATGGTCTGCTGATCGCCGTCAGTGTCGATGCTGATCTTGCGGGGTTTGGCCCGCTCAGCCACCGGGATCATCAGCTGCAGCACTCCGTCGCGGTACGCGGCAGTGATCGTGTCCAGATCTAGGTTGTCACCGAGGATCAGCTGTCGGCTGAAAACACCTCGGGGTCGCTCGGCTGCTACCAGTTCGCTGGCTCCTTCGCGCATCGGTCGGTCAGCGCTTACGGTCAAAACGTTGCGCTCGACATCGAGGTCAATGGAGTTCGCGTCCACACCGGGCAGATCGAATTCCACGAAGAAGGCATCGCCCTCGCGCCACGCATCCATTGGCATGAATGCGGGCCGCGCCGCGGTCCCGAAGACCTGCTGGCTCAGCCGGTCCAGCTCACGGAATGGATCAGTGCGCATCAACACCATGAGTCACCTCCTGAGATAAAACAAGTCGTAAGTGTGATGCTTACGTCAACGCTTCTATAGCGATGACTATAGATCTGATATAGCATCTTCACTAATTCGCGTCAAGCTTGGACAAAGAAAGCCATGAAATACAGGAGAGCGGGATGACAAGGCGCGACCGCGATGACGGCCCGGGCCGGCCACCGGACTCGCAAGGCGTTTACGGGATCGCGGTCACCTCCGACCTGGTAGGCACTGGAGTTCAAAACCTCCGGGCATACGAGAAGGCTGGCCTGCTCGACCCGGCCCGTTCAACGGGTGGCACGCGGCTCTATAGCAGTGATGACGTCGCCAGGCTGAGACGCATTCAGGTACTACTCGCCCAAGGACTGAACCTGGCCGGCATCGCCATGGTGCTGGAACTGGAGGAAAAGAACCAACGCCTTCGCGATCAGCTGGCCCGCAAGCGGAACGACCGACAAGGTAGCTAATCGATACCTTGTTGACATCGGCGCCTGAACTGAACCATACAGACTCACTGAAAGGGGCCGTCCAGCTGAAGTCCATCTGAGTGAGACATCGATCAGAGATCGGCCAGGGCCTCGCGGGCGGCACGGCGGCCGGCCTCGACGGCGCCCTCCATGTAGCCGCTCCACGCATTCGCCGTCTCGGTTGCGGCCCACTTGATCGGACCGATCGGCGTGCTGAGCGCCTCTCCGAAATGGATCAGGCCGCACGGGCCGGTGTTGGCGTTGTAGCAGCCGCGGGTCCACTGGCGACTGGCCCACTCGCCCTCGACGATCCGGCTCGGCTTGGCGGCGCGTGGCCCGAAATGCCGGCCGAACTCGGCGCGCAGGGCGTCTGCTCGCTGCTCGGCCGGCCACCGGCCCGCCACTCGAGCCGACTCACCCTCCAGGAAGGCGAGGATGATGCCTGGGCCCTTGGTGCCGTCCGGCATGCAGCTGTCGTTCGACATCCGGGCGGGGCCCGCTTCGGAGATGAGCTGCGCGTTCAGCCCTTCGGCCCGCCAGAAGGGTTCGTCGTACAGCACGAACATCTTGTGCGCTGACGCCTGCGGCATCCGCTGGGTCAGCTGGTCACGTATCCCGGGCAGCGGAGGGTCGTACATGATTCGGCCGGCGAGCGCCGGCGCCAGTGCCACGACGACCTGACGGCCGGTGGCGGTCAGTCCTCCTCGGCAGGTGACTGTCACGCGGTCGGCAGAGTGGTCGATGGTCAGCACGGGGGAGTCGAGGACGACGCGCTCGCCGAGGGTGTCGGCCAGCCGGAGCGGGATCAGCGAGGTGCCGCCGACGAACCGCTTGGTCTGGGCTCCGCCTTCGGACTCGGCGAGCAGCTCGGCTGTCACCCCGCAGACAGCCACGTTCTCGAGCAGGCATAGCAGTGAAACCTCGACGGTCGGCATCCCCAAGATGCCGACCGTGCAGATCTCGAGCAGAGTGCGTGCGACGGGGGACAGGCCCTGGCTGTCGTACCACTGGCCAACGGTGATCCGATCCCACGTGTCCGCCTGCGGCGCGGTCCACGGCGCCTCCACCGGCACGGTGTCTGCCATCCGATCGATTTCGCGGAGCACCCGCTCGAGCCCTCGCAGCTCGTCGGAGTACTTCTCGTGGAACGCGTCGCCGCGGAGCACCTCGCCCGCGAACTCGTACGTCGTCTCGCCGTCCTCGAACTGGTCGTAAATCTGCACACCAAGCTCGGCCGCCAAAGCCTGCATCCGGTAATGGGTGTCGCCGATCCACTGCGCGCCCAGCTCGAGCGGTATCCCATCGACGTGCTCGGTGAGGATCCTCCCGCCGACCCGGTCGTCGGCCTCGAGCACGAGTGGTTCACGTCCCGCATCGAGCACCTCGCGGGCCGCGCTGAGCCCCGACAGACCTGCGCCGACGATGATCACATCTGCTTCGCGCACCATTCTTGCCCCCAGACTGCGTTGTTCGGTTGCCGATCACTACGACTCGAAGCCCAGACCCATCTTGTCGAGAGTGCGCAGCCACAGGTTTCGGTTCCCTCCGTTGTGGTCGGCGCGCTCGATCGACCATCGGGTCAGCTGGATTCCGCCGTAGCGAAAGGGCTCGGGTGGGAACGGGATCGGCTTGGTTCGCACCATTGTCAGCCTGGTGCGCTCGTTGTCGGCGCCGTCCAGGAGGTCGAGCATGACTCGGGCACCGAACCGACTGGCACCAACGCCGAGCCCGGTGTAACCGGCCGCATAGGCCAGCCGGTCCCGGTAGGCACGGCCCCAGAACGTCGTGAACCTGCTGCAAGTGTCGATGACTCCGCCCCATCGGTGCGTGAAGCGGATTCCCTCGAGCTGAGGGAAGGTGGTGAAGAACTGCTCGGCCAGCGCGGCCTGTGTGGCCAGCCGCTGATCCTGTTCTGCGCGGATCCTGTTGCCGTAGTGGTATATGACGTCGTATCCGCCCCACAGGATCCGGTTGTCGGCCGTGAGGCGGTAGTAGTGGAACTGATTGCCGAGATCAGCCAGGCCTTGCCGACCCTCCCAGCCGACGGCGACTTGCTGCTCCGGCGAGAGGGGTTCGGTGACCAGGACATAGTCGTAGACAGGCACGATGTAGTTGCCCAGCCGACGCAGCAGGTTGGTGAAGGCGTTCGTGGCCAGCGCAACGTGCCGCCCCCGGATCGAGCCGAACGGGCAGCGCAGCGCCAGACCGCCGCCGTCGGAAGTGATCTTGGTGACCTCGGTGTGCTCGTAGATCCGCACACCGAGGTCGAGGCACGCCTGCCGCAGACCCCAGGCCAGCTTTGCCGGGTGGACCAGCGCCACGCCATCGGCGTCGTAGCGACTCGCGAGGTAGGTCGGTGAGCGCACCAGCGCCTGGGTCTGCTCGCGGTCCAGGATGACTGGATCGGTGCCGTGCTCGGAGAGCAGCCCGGCGAACTCGTTCAGTTCGTCGACCTGCCAGTCCTCGACGGCGATGTCGAGTTCCCCCGTACGCTCGAACTCCGCGTCGATCCCGTATCTGGTGATCGTGTCCTCGATGCCGTCGAGGTTCTCCCGGCCGAGTCGTTCCAGTGAGTCGAACTGATCCGGGAAGCGGTCGAGGCCGTTGGCTTCACCATGGGTCAGACTCGCGGCACAGAAGCCGCCGTTGCGGCCCGACGCAGCCCACCCTACGGTCGCCGCCTCGACAAGGACGACGTCACGGTCCGGATCGTCTTCCTTGGCCTGCAGTGCGCTCCACAGACCGGTGTAACCGCCGCCAACGACGACCAGGTCGGCCTCGATTGTTCCGACCAGCGACGGCACGGCCGCCGGCGCCGCCGGATTGTCGAGCCAGAACACGGCAGGCTCCGCCTCGGCCAAGGACTGCATCGCCCGTTGCGTCCAGGTCGGTTCACGCCCACTTGCCTGCGGGTATTGACCGCGGCGTGCCGGCATGCGGCGACCCTATCTTTTGCAGGATTTTTCTCGTAAATGGCCCTAGCCTTCGTCGTAGCGGCGGCGGGCGCCGTGACTGCGAGAAACGAGCCGCGATGAGTCATGCTGGCCATGAGGTACCTGCCGCACACGACCTGACCGAGCACAAGGGGCTCGACGAGGGCGCACTGACGTTCTACGGCACGCTGATGATCGGCCTTGCCTCGGTGGCACCGGCCTACTCGTTGGCGGCCACGTTAGGTTATGTCGTGATCGAGGACGGCACGCTGGCCCCCGTGGCGGTGGTGCTCGGTTTCATCCCGATGCTGCTCACCGCCTTCGCCTACCGTGAGCTGAACAAGGTCATCCCGGACTGCGGCACCACGTTCACCTGGGTGACCAAGGCGTTCGGACCGAAGACGGGCTGGTTCGGCGGCTGGGTGCTGACTCTCGCCGGGATCATCGTGCTGGCGAACCTGGCCCAGGTCGCCGCGCAGTACACCTTCCTGCTCGTCGGCGCCGACTCCTTGGCCGACAGCAAGCTCTGGGTGACGGTGCTGGGCGTCGTGTTCATTGCGGTCATGGCATGGGTCTCCTACCGCGGCATCGAGATCGCCCACTGGCTGCAGAATGTGCTCGTCGGCATCCAGTACCTCGCGCTGGGCGTCCTAGTGGTGGTCGCCCTCATCGCTGTCGCCGGCCCGAACCGGCCGGACACTGCAATCCCGATCGAGGCATCCTGGTTCAATCCGTTGAGCTTCTTCGCCGAGGACGGTGGCGGGTTCGCGGCGCTGACCGAGGGCATGCTGCTGATGATCTTCATCTACTGGGGCTGGGACACGATCCTGTCGCTGAACGAGGAGACGAAGGAACGGGAGAAGACCCCAGGTCGCGCAGCTGTCGCCGCAACGCTCATCCTGCTGGCGACGTACCTGCTCAC
>DATLQP010000126.1:0-2758 GCA_035535155.1 Propionibacteriaceae bacterium | reverse complement strand
CGTGTGATTTCTCCACATTGGGGATAACTTCTGTGGATATCTACGGCTGGACGATTTCCGGGCTCTCCCAATACCAGGTCGTGACCAGCCTTTTACGCGCGAGCCGGGCGCCAATAACCATGATCAAGCCCGCGAGCAGCGTCGGAATCCACGCGTAGCCGAGCAACGTAGGTACGCCGGCGTTGCTCAGCAGTTGGTAGCCGAGAACGACCGTCGAGGCTCCCAGCAGCAGTGCGACGCCCGACACCATGGCCAGCCGCCGCGACCATCGGCCGACATCCTCGACGATAAGGACCCAGAACGATCCCAAGCCGGCAAGCAGGCCGACCTGCTGAAACGCCAGGCCGAGATAGCTGATGCTGATCCCCATGCCGGCATCTGCCACGCTCGTTGCTTCGCTGAACGCCACAGCATTCGGGTTGGCTTTCAGGAAGAAGTAGCTCGCTGGGAGCAGGGAGCGGCCGCCGGGCAGCTCAAGTCCCTCTTGCACCATGATGTGCGGCAGTAGGGCGCTCATGATCATCAGCAGCAGAGCGGAGACACCCATAATCGTGCGGCCAAGCTGGGCGCGCCGGTGACGCTCGAGTTCCTCGGGAGTCAGCCGGATCACGAACTCCTCCTCGCCAGAGCTGCTCGCAGACGGTCTGCGACCTCTACAGCGCTGCCTTCGACCAGTCTCGACCTTGAGTCAAGCGTTTCGGCTTGGATCAGGCTTTGACAACCATCAGCCGCACATGGGCTGTGACCGCGTCATGCAGCTTGATACCCACCGTGTGTAGACCGACGGTCTTGATTGGCCTGGGAATCTGCACGGCGCGCTTCTCGATCGCAGGCCCACCGGCCTTCTTGATGGCGGTGGCGACATCGCCCGCGGTGACGGCACCGAAGAGCGTGCCGGCCTCGCCGGCCCGAGCGGGCAGGTCAATGGTGAGATCTTCCAGCCGGGTGCGTACCTCCTCGGCGTGATCGAGACCGCGGATCTCCCGCGCCGCACGGCTGCGCTTGATGCCATCAATCTGCTTCTCGGCACCGCGGGTCCAGCGGATCGCAAAGCCACGGGGAATGAGGAAGTTCCGGCCGTAACCGTCCTTGACCTCTACGACGTCGCCGGCCACGCCGAGGTGGTCGATAGCGGCAGTCAGGATGAGTTTCATGCCACCACCTTTCTTTTTGTGAGCTGCTCGCGCATCGCTCGCAGCATCAGCGGGCCGTGGAGGCGTACGGCAGCAGCGCCACCTCACGAGCGTTCTTGATGGCGATGGCCACGCGACGCTGCTCCTGCACAGAGAGCCCGGTGACCCGGCGCGCGCGGATCTTGCCGCGTTCGGAAATGAACTTTCGCAGCGTTGCGACGTCCTTGTAGTCGATGTGTTGGCCGGCGCGCAGCGGGTTCGCCTTCTTCTTCGGCTTGCGCTGCGCGAGTGGGGTGTTGGCCACTGTGGTGCTCTCCTTTCGAGCCCGGCGCGATGTGTTGACCGATGGCCGGAATGTGCCTTGGTGACTGGGAAGTGAAGGTCTGGATTAGAAGGGAGGCTCTTCGCTCTGCGGCGTTGCCCACGGATCGGAGCCTTGCTGCGAACGCGCACCGGCTGGACTGGGCGTGCCGCTTGCCCACGGGTCATCGCCATGGCTGCCGGCCGACGGGCGCGCCGAACCACCCTGATTCTGACTGCTGCCGCTCACATTCCGCGTGATCTTCGCCGTGGCGTACCGCAGCGCTGGGCCGATCTCGTCGACGTCGACCTCGAAAACCGTGCGTCGCTCGCCGTCTCGGGTCTCGTAGCTGCGCGACCGGAGCCGGCCCTGAACGATGACCCGCATTCCCTTCTGCAGCGATTCGGCCACATTCTCAGCAGCCTGGCGCCACACCGCGCAGTTGAGGAACATCGCCTCGCCATCGCGCCATTCGCTGGTCTGTCGATCGAACGTGCGAGGTGTCGACGCGACGGTGAAGTTCGCGACCGCCGCACCCGAGGGGGTGAAGCGCAGCTCGGGGTCGGCGGTGAGGTTGCCGACCAACGTGATGGTGGTTTCGCCTGCCATGAAATTCTCCGTTGTGATGAGCGATGTGGTCTTCGGCTGTCGCCGAGGGGCCGCAGCGGTGTCCTGCTCCCTGGCGAGCATCCTCAGCCTGCCAGCCGGAACTGACGCTACCCGCTGACGCGTGCCAATCTGTGGATAATGTCGCCCATCTCAATGCAGATTAGGTCGAATGACTTTGGTCCGCATGATTGACTCATTGATCGTGAATTGGCGGTCCAGTTCCTTGACGTCGCGCGGTTCCGCGGTCAAGTTGATCACCGCGTAGATGCCCTCGGACTTCTTGCGGATCTCGTAAGCCAGTCGGCGACGGCCCCAGATGTCGACATTGTCGACGGTGCCACCACCCTTGGTGATCACTATCAAATGCTTGTCGAGCGTCGGCTGGACCGTACGCTCTTCGGTGTCCGGGTCGAAAATGACCATCACCTCGTACTCACGCATCGCGAACCCCACCTCCTCTGGTCTGAGCGGCTACGGGACGGCCCCATAGCAGGAGGGCGAATGCTGCCCGGCCATGAGCCGGGCTTGGACCCGTACGCGCTCGAGCGCCGAGCCAAGGGTTTAGGCTACTCGCTCTCCCGGCGTGGAGAAAATTAGTCGAAAATCACTCACGCCGTTGCCGGTGAATCTCGACGTCGCGAGCTGATCGTTTCACGATAATCATTGACAGCCCGCTAGTGCCTTCCCCGAGAATGGACGCAGACCGTGGCGGAGC
>DATLQP010000125.1:0-14902 GCA_035535155.1 Propionibacteriaceae bacterium | reverse complement strand
GACCGATTCGCTGAGGTCGGACCTGACGGTCGGATGTTCGCCCATACCAGGTAACGCCGACCCGGCGGAGTTTTGCGAGGATCTGGGCCCGGGCGAAAAAGGAGGTTGGCGATCTGGTGCCGGCTTTCATTTCCATGATCTGCGGCACTCGGGGAACCATTTCGCCGCGGCCTCGGACGCAGTACTCGCGAGCTGATGGGTCGTCTCGGGCCCGCGAGCATGCGGGCCGCGTTGATCTATCAGCATCGCACTATGACGCGGGATCGGGCTATCGCGGAGGCTTTTTGGACGCTCTAATCGAGCAGGCCCCGTCATGACTTTGGGCACGTTTTGGGTACGGAGCAGTACCGCGCATCACTGTTCAATTACCACTGGGCGCCGCGATTCGGGGCTGACCAGGGCAAATGCTGTGGAGCGGGGTGACAAGAATCGAACTCGCATGACAGCTTGTGAAAGCTGGGGCTCAGAGGGCCGGTCGATGACCCAGAAAGTAAGGGCCCACGTTATGGCTCGGGCCCAGCGCGCTCTTTTGAAGGCGCACGGCGGCATGGCGAAAGCTGCCCTGACTACGGACGTCGCTTAGAGCGGGTGACGAGAATCGAACTCGCATGGCCAGCTTGGAAGGCTGGGGCTCTGCCATTGAGCTACACCCGCGTTCCGTAATCGGCGAAATCCCGCAGGCAGTTTCGCTTGTTCACGGAGTCGGGGCGACAGGACTCGAACCTGCGATCTTCTGCTCCCAAAGCAGACGCGCTAGCCACTACGCTACGCCCCGGCCGTCCGGCACATCCGAACGTTCGCCGATGAGTGTATGGCCACTCCAGAGTGAGGACCAATCCTGTTGTTGTGCCCCATCGCATCGGAGTACACCGGACCAGCGTACGGAGGTTTGGCCGCCCTGAGCTCGCCCCGTAGGATTACCGCGGCTCAGCGTGAGCCATCGCCGGTCCGTCTCCCGTCCGGCGCCACGATCACAGGAGTAACCAGCGTGCCCAGCACCATCGAGCAGTTGAGCCCCACTCGGGTCAAGATCACCGTTGAGGTGCCGTTCGCAGATCTCCAGCCGAGCATGGACAAGGCGTACGCAGAGGTCGCGAAGTCTGTGAACATTCCGGGGTTTCGGCGCGGAAAGGTTCCTCCCGTCGTCATCGATCAGCGCTTCGGCCGTGGCGTGATCATTCAAGAGGCGTTCAACGACTCGTGGCAGGGCTTCTACGGCGCAGCGCTGACCGAGAACAACTTGTCCCCGCTGGCGCAGCCGGACGTGGAAGTCACCAAGCTCGAGGACGGTGCCCTCATAGAGTTCACGGCGGAGGTCGACGTACGCCCCGAGTTTGAGCTGCCTGACTTCACGACGCTGCAGGCGCAGGTCGACGCGCTCGATGTGCCGGACACGCTGGTGGAGAGCCAGATCGACGGGCTACGCAACCGTTTCGGCTCCCGCGAAACGGTGGAGCGCGCCGCGGCCGACGGTGACATCGTCACGATCAGCTTGGTGGCAACCAAGAACGGCGAGCCGCTGGCCGATGCGACCGCCGATGACCTCGAATACACCATCGGGTCCGGGCAGATGCTCGATGGACTGGACGAAGCAGTGCTCGGGCTGTCCGCTGGCGAGTCGGCAACCTTCTCCTCAACGCTGGTCAGCGGTCCCCTACAGGGCGAGGAGGCCGACATCGAGGTCACCGTGAGCAAGGTGCAGACGGCTGAGCTTCCGGACGCCGACGACGAGTTTGCGCAGCAGGCTTCGGAGTTCGACACGATCGACGAGCTGCGCGCCAACGTTAAAGAGCGCCTCACCCGGATGGCGCGACTCGAGCAGGCGAGTCAGGCCCGCGACGCGGTGCTTGAGGGCCTGCTGGGCCAGCTCGAGATCGAGGTACCCGAGCACCTGCTCAACTCCGAGATCGACAGCCGCCGGCAACAGATCACAGAACAGCTTGCACAGGCGGGGCTCACGGTCGAGCAATACCTGGCAGATAGCCCTGAGAATCAAACTGAGGAAGAGTTCTGGGCTGATCTTGAGCAGCGGGGCGCGCAGGCCCTCAAGGCCCAGATCATCTTGGACAAGGTTGCCGACGAGCGCGTCATCGGTGTGGACCAGAATGATCTCACTCAGCACATTCTGCGCAAGGCACAAGCTGATGGTGTCCCGCCGCAGCAGGTCGCTGATCATCTTCAGGAGCACCCGCACCATATCGAGGAGTACATGCTGGAGATCCGGCGCGGCAAAGCGCTGGCCATGATCGTGGAGTCGGCGACCGTTACTGACTCCGATGGCTCGGTGGTTCCACTCGCGAGTCTGCAGGAGGACGGCTCTTACGACGAGTCCCCAGCTGAGCCTGAGCCTGCGGACGATCTTGACGGCGATCCGACCGAGCAGCCGGTCGAGGAACAGGCGTCGGCTCCCAGCACCTGATCACTGCTGCCCGGAATTACGGGTGCATGGGGATGATCTTCACCCTTCTGCGCCCACAGCGAACACACCCGATTTCCGCGCGACTCCCGACACGCGCCGGGGTAGGTTCGTCAACGTGAACGCGACCCCACGATCCTCAATTTTCAGCGCGGCTGGGCAGCCCTGGGCAGCGGGTCCGGATGCCTACACCTCCGGCGGCCGAAACGGCTTTGGGCTCGACGACAACGTCTATCAAGCCCTCCTTCAGAACCGCATCATCTTCCTTGGCACCGAGGTCAAGGACGAAAATGCCAACGCGATCTGCGCTCAGATGCTGTTGCTCAACGCGGAAGACCCGCACAAGGATATCTATCTCTACATCAACTCACCTGGCGGCTCGGTCGACTCGGGAATGGCGATCTACGACACCATGAAGTGGATCTCCAACGACGTAGCGACCGTGGCAATGGGATTGGCGGCATCGATGGGCCAGTTCTTGTTGTGCGCAGGCACCAAAGGCAAGCGGTACGCCCTACCGCACAGTCGGATCATGATGCACCAGCCGTCCGGCGGCCTTGGCGGCACGGCAAGCGATATCAGAATCCAGGCCGAGCAGTCACTGCACATCAAGTCGACGATGCAGAATCTGATCGCCGAGCACACCGGTCAGACGCTCGAGCAGATCGAGGCTGACTCAGACCGGGACCGGTGGTTCACCGCCGAGCAGGCTCTCACGTACGGCTTCATTGACCATGTCTACGAGGCTGCGGCCCAGATCCCGTCGCCCCAGGCCCCGAACCAGTGAAGGAACGAATCGACATGATCAACCGATTTGGTTCGGCCGCGGCTGAGGGCCAACCTTTCTCTCCCACGATGGACTACTACATCCCCCAGTGGGAGGAGCGCACGTCCTACGGCATGCGCCGCATCGACCCGTACACCAAGCTCTTCGAGGACCGGATCATCTTTCTCGGGACCCCGATCTCCGATGACATCGCAAACGCCGTGATGGCGCAGTTGCTGTGCCTGCAGCAGATGGACGCTGAGCGCGATATCGAGATCTACATCAACTCTCCCGGTGGGTCCTTCACCGCCCTCACGGCGATCTACGACACCATGCGCTACATCAAGCCGGACGTACGCACGGTGTGCCTTGGGCAGGCGGCCTCAGCCGCCGCGGTGATCTTGGCCGCAGGCACCAAAGGCAAGCGACTGGCACTGCCGAACAGCCGAATCCTGATCCACCAACCGGCAACCGAAGGTGGATATGGGCAATCCTCGGATATTGAGATCCAAGCGAGGGAGATCCTGCGGATTCGCTCCCTGATGGAGCAGATGCTCGCTGACGACACCGGCAAAACGATCGACGAGGTCAGTCGAGATATCGAGCGGGACAAATACCTGACGGCTGAACAGGCCCTCAGTTACGGCATTATCGATGAGGTTTTGACCTCGCTCAAGGCCGTACCGGTCTAGTGTCACTCAAAGCCTGACCGGTGGACCAAATGTCCTCCACTTCGCGGATCGGTCAGGCTAGGGTGGTTCATCGAGCCACCCGATCGGGCGTCAGAGAGGAGGCGGTGTGGCGCGCATCGGAGAAAGCGGCGACTTGCTGAAGTGTTCTTTCTGCGGGAAGAGCCAGAAGCAGGTCAAGAAGCTGATCGCTGGTCCCGGCGTTTACATCTGTGATGAGTGCATAGATCTGTGCAACGAGATCATCGAGGAAGAATTCTCCGAGGGTGGCGAGGTCGGCCTGCTCGACGAGCTGCCCAAGCCACATCAGATCCGCCAATTTCTTGACAGCTACGTGATCGGTCAGACCAATGCGAAGAAGGCGTTGGCCGTCGCTGTCTATAACCACTACAAGCGGGTCCAGGCGCAGGCTGCCAACCCTGGTCGGCGGACGGAGGACGACGGCGTCGAGCTGGCGAAGTCCAACATCTTGCTGATCGGTCCTACCGGATGCGGCAAGACATATCTCGCCCAGACGCTGGCGAAGATGCTCAATGTGCCGTTCGCGATCGCAGATGCGACGGCGCTGACGGAGGCCGGCTATGTCGGCGAGGACGTCGAGAACATCCTGCTCAAGCTCATCCAGGCCGCCGACTTCGACGTCAAGAAGGCCGAGACCGGAATTATCTACATCGATGAAGTCGACAAGATCGCCCGGAAGAGCGAGAACCCCTCGATTACCCGCGATGTCTCAGGCGAGGGCGTCCAGCAGGCGCTGCTGAAGATCTTGGAGGGAACTTCGGCATCGGTGCCGCCGCAGGGCGGCCGGAAGCATCCGCATCAGGATTTCATCCAGATCGACACCACCAATGTGTTGTTCATCGTCGGCGGTGCGTTTGCTGGACTTGATCACATCGTCGCCCAGCGCATCGGCAAGCGGCCGCTCGGTTTCAACAATGACACTGCCTCTCGCCGGCCCGAATCAGACGATCCCTTCCAGGACGTACGCCCCGAAGACCTGGTCAAGTTCGGCCTGATTCCGGAGTTCATCGGCCGGCTGCCGATGATCTCCTCGGTGAGCCCACTGGACCGGGACTCGCTCATTCGCATCCTCATCGAGCCGCGTAATGCGCTGGTCAAGCAGTTCCGTAAGCTCTTCGAGCTCGACGGGGTTGATCTTGAATTCACACCCGACGCCGTCGAAGCGATTGCTGATCTTGCACTGCTACGCGGCACCGGCGCACGGGGGCTGCGGGCAATTCTCGAAGAGGTGCTGCTCAACGTCATGTACGACGTGCCGAGTCGCGATGACATCGCACAAGTGATCATCAACGCCGAAGTCGTCCGGGACTCGGTGCTGCCGACGCTGGTTCCGCGTGAGAAGCTCGCCAAGCGGGAACGCCGCGAGAAGAGCGCCTGACTTTAGCCGGGCGGAACCAGGGTCACTTCGACCGACAGAGGCCCGTCAGTTTCCAGCCACATCAGTTCACCGGTGATCCGGCCGACAGCACGCAGGTCGGACTCGACCGCCCGGAGATGGGCGAGCGCATCCGCGGCCCCGTAGAACTTGGCGAGACTGATCTCGGTCTTCATCGAGACGCTTGCCTGGGTCTTGGCGCCGCGGATCTGGATCAAGGCGGCGGATACATCGCTCAGCAGGGTCGGGTCGCCACTGACCGCAATCTCCTCGACAACCGGCCAGCGCGCGCGGTGGATGGAGCCGTCCTTCCACCACGACCACACCTCTTCGGTGACGTACGGCATGATCGGCGCGAACAGCCGCAGCACGAGGTCCAAGGTGAGCGTCAAGGTGGCCCGCGCCGACGCGGCGCCAGAATCGTCAGCTGGCCCGTACGCCCGCTCCTTGACCAGCTCCAGGTAGTCATCACAGAACTGCCAGAAGAACTGCTCGGTGCTTTCCAGCGCACTGCTGTAGTCGTAGGCCTCGAACGACTTCGTCGCGTCGCTGATCAAGTTGGCTAGCTGGGCCAGCAGCGAGAGGTCGGCTGGCTGAGTAATGAGCGACGTGTCGGTGACTGCCCCGGCGCCCAGCACGAACTTGCTGGCATTGAGCACCTTCAGCGCCAGCCGGCGCCCGACCTTCATCTCCTGCTGATCAAAGGGCGAGTCCAGTCCCGGCCGAATCTTCGCAGCCCGCCAGCGTACGGCGTCAGAGCCGTAGCGTTCCAGCACGTCTGTCGGGACCACTGTGTTGCCCTTGGACTTGCTCATCTTCTTGCGATCGGGATCCATCACGAAGCCGCTGATCATGGAGCGCAGCCACGGCAGCGAGTGGTTCTCGA
This sequence comes from Propionibacteriaceae bacterium, assembly GCA_035535155.1. GTDB lineage: Bacteria > Actinomycetota > Actinomycetes > Propionibacteriales > Propionibacteriaceae > Microlunatus. The sequence goes on along the minus strand of DATLQP010000125.1, from coordinate 8,749 downwards.
AGTGCGCCCGAACCACACGGGAGAACAGCCAGGTGCGAATGATCTCGTGCGCGTGGGTATTGAGGTCCATCGGAAACGTGACAGCGAACAAGTCCGGGTCACGATCCCACCCGCACGCGATCTGTGGCGTGAGTGACGAGGTCGCCCAAGTATCCATGACGTCCGGGTCGGCAATGAAGCCGTCGGGCTTGCCACGTTCGGATTCGCTGAAGCCTGGTGGCAGATCTGAGCTCGGGTCCAGCGGCAGAGTCTCTTCGCTGGCAAGGATGGGGTGGTCGTAGTCCGGATCACCAGCAGAGTCGAGGGTGTACCAGACAGGGAACGGCACACCGAAGAACCGCTGCCGGGAGATCAGCCAGTCCCCGTTCAGGCCGCTCACCCAGTTGTCGTATCGATATTTCATGTGCGGCGGAATCCAGCCCAGCTCTTCGCCGCGTTGCAGCATCACACGCTTCAGATCCTCATCGCGCCCGCCATTGCGGATGTACCACTGTCGGGTGGACACGATCTCCAGCGGTTTGTCGCCCTTCTCATAGAAGTTGGCCTTACGCATCGTCGGCGTCGGCTCACCGGAAAGATCACCAGATGCGGACAGGGCGGCCACCACTGACTCTCGCGCGGAGAAGATCGTCTTCCCGGCAATCTGCCGCCACGCATCGTCGTCGGTGATCCATTCGGGCCGGTCGCGGACGATGCGACCATCGCGACCGATGATCACTCGAGCAGGCAGCCGCAGTTCGCGCCACCAGGTGACATCGGTGAGATCACCGAACGTGCAGCACATCGCAATACCAGCACCCTTGTCCGGCTCGGCGGCCGGATGGGCGAGGACGGGCAGTTCCACGCCGTAGAGCGGACTGGTCACCGTCGTGCCGAACAGTGGTTGGTAACGCTCGTCGTCGGGATGAGCGATCAAGGCCACACATGCGGCGATGAGCTCCGGCCGGGTGGTTTCGACGAAGACCGGACCATCGGTGCCGCGAAACGCGACCCGGTGATAGGCGCCGGGATAGTCCCGGGCATCCAGCTCTGCCTGGGCGACCGCAGTCTGGAAGGTCACGTCCCACAGAGTCGGCGCCTCCGACAGGTACGCCTCGTCCCGCGCCACATTGCGCAAGAACGCCCGCTGCGCAACCTTGATCGATTCGTCGCCGATCGTGGTGTACAGGCTCGCCCAGTCGACGCTCAGCCCCACTCGGCGCCACAGGTCCTCGAACGCTTTCTCGTCCACATGGGTCAACTCGTGGCAGAGCTCGACGAAGTTGCGACGGCTGATCCGTAGCTCGTGCTTCGGATCCGGCTTCTCGGGTGGCGTGAAGCTCGGGTCGTACGGCACGCTCGGGTCGCAGCGCACGCCGTAGAAGTTCTGTACCCGACGCTCAGTCGGCAAACCGTTGTCGTCCCAGCCGATCGGATAGAAGACGTGCTTGCCCCGCATCCGCTGGTAGCGGGCGACCAGGTCGGTGTGAGTGTAGGAGAAGACATGGCCAACGTGGAGAGAGCCTGACACCGTCGGCGGAGGGGTATCGATGCTGTACACCTCGGCTCGAGTTGCCGGCCGAACGAACGCGTAAGTGTCCTCAGCCTTCCAGCGTGCGATCCACTTGTTCTCCAGACCCTCCAGCGCCGGCTTCTCCGGTACGCCGGCGCCGGTCGAGCTCGGCGCGGCAGTTCGGGGCTCAGCTGAAATGGTCATGATCGAGATCCTAGAGAAGGCAGGTACGACGCACCTGCGAGTTTCGTTCCGCGGCTGCTTCCGGTGGCGGAGCCACGAGCGATCAGGGCGTCATGAACCATACGCCCACTCTTACCTCGCTTTCCCACGCATCCGGCTCCGAGGCGAGGGCCGCCCTAGACTTTGGGACGTCATGTCTGCCGAACACGCTCATGCCGAAATCGTCGCGAGGCTCACCAGCCGGTGGCCGGAACATCGCGTAGCACCCAGTCTGGGCAGGATCAGGGCGCTGACCGAACTCCTGGGCGATCCGCAACGGTCCTACTCGGTCATTCACCTGACCGGAACCAATGGCAAGGGAAGTACCGCGGCGATGATCGAATCGCTGCTGCGTGCCGATGGTCTGCGCACGGGCCGATTCACCAGCCCACACCTGATGAGCGTGACAGAGCGGATCACCATCGACGGCGAGCCGATCAGTGACGAGCGCTTCGATGATGTGTGGCGCGAGATCGAGCCTTACGTGGCGCTGGTTGATCAACGCGAGATCGACGGCGTCCAGATGACATTTTTCGAGATCATTACCGCGATGGCGTACGCCGCGTTTGCCGATGCACCCGTCGATGTTGCGGTCGTAGAGGTCGGCTTGGGCGGTGCCTGGGATGCCACCAACGTGGCCGATGCCGGCGTAGCCGTGGTTACTCCGATCGATCTTGATCACACTCACCTGCTGGGTCGCACGATCACCGAGATCACCCGCGAGAAGGCCGGGATCATCAAGCCGGGAGCGCACGCGATTCTCGCCGGCCAGAGCCCGGAGGCCGCGGAGGTCTTGCTGGCCCGCTGTGTCGAGGTTGGCGCGCTGCCGCAGCGCGAGGGTGTCGACTTCGGTGTTATCGACCGCAAGCTCGCAGTGGCAGGTCAGGTTGTCCGACTCAGCAGCGCGGATGGCCCGATCGACGAGATCTTCCTGCCCCTCTACGGAGCGCACCAGGCAGCGAACGCTGCGCAGGCGCTCGCCGCCGCCGAGGCGTTCCTTGGGCTGAAGGCATTGCAGCCTGACGTGGTCCGTGAAGGATTCGCTCAGGTGCACTTTCCTGGCCGGCTGGAGGTCGTACGCCGCTCGCCCCCGGTAGTCCTCGATGCCGCTCATAACCCGCATGGCGCCGGGGCGACCGCGGCCGGCATCACCGAAGCGTTTGCGTTTGCCCCACTGATCGGCGTCATCGCGGTGATGGCCGACAAGGACGCGCGCGGCATTCTCCAAGTCTTCGAAGAGATCATGAACAACGTTGTGATAACCCAGGTCGCTTCGACATCCCGCGGGATGCCGGCCGAAGCGCTCGGCGAGGTTGCTGAAGAGATCTTCGGCGCCTCACGCGTCACCGTCGTTCCGCGACTCGACGACGCGATCGATCGTGCGGTCGAGCTGGCGGAGGCGGACGGCGTCGGCTCGCCAGGAGTTCTGATCACCGGATCCGTGGTCGCCGTAGGCGAGGCGCGTACCTTGCTCGTCGGCAACGAACCAGTGTTGGTGCCTTCAGCCAGCGAGGACTTCGACGACGGCTGGGACGTTGACTACTCCGAAGACGGGCAGCAGACAGATCGGGACTGGCAATGATCACCCTCAGCGCCGGCAATCCGATGCGAGTGGTGCTGATGACGGTCTTGATCTTCGAGGTGATCGTTTTTGGCCTCGCCATTCCGGTCATGATCTTCATCTCTGACGTGCCCGGCGCAGCGGCCGCCGGCTTGGGGGGCGGCACCGCGGCGCTGGCACTGGTGGCAGCCGGCCTGCTTCGTAGTCGGGTGGGCTACACCCTCGGCTGGCTTACTCAGTTGGCCGGCTTGGCACTCGGCTTGCTGACGTCGACGATGTTCATTGTCGGGGCACTGTTTGCGGCCGTGTGGGTGCTGGCCTTTGTGCTCGGCAAGCGGCTGGATTCACGCATGGAGACTTCGCCGGACGGCGGCGATATCGCCTAGGGTGCTGGCATGACTTACGCCGCACCACCCGTGCCTACTCAGCGTTCATTCGTGTTGATCAAGCCCGATGCGGTGCGTCGAGGTCTGGCCGGAGCCATCATCAACCGCTTTGAATCCAAGGGCCTCTCGATCGTCGCGATGGAGCTGCGACAGATGACGGGTGAGTTGGCCGATCAGCATTACGCCGAACACATCGAGCGACCGTTCTACCCGCCGCTGCGGTTGTTCGTGACCTCCGGTCCCTCGGTGGCCATGGTGGTCGAAGGCGACGAGGCTATTGATGTTGTGCGCACCTTGAACGGCGCAACTGACGGCCGCAAGGCAGAGCCCGGCACGATCCGTGGTGACTTCGCGCTGTCGAACAGGGAAAACATGGTGCACGGCTCGGACTCGGCCGAGTCGGCTAAGCGCGAGATCGCACTCTGGTTTCCTGAGCTGGCCTAGACGTTGGCGTCCGAACAGCCGGGCTGGCTAGCACGGCAGCGCCGTTAGGCTGGCACCGTCATGACGACGATCGCGACCGGCCCCGCTTCGGTCTTCCCTCGCTTGGAGCCGCTGCTCCCGCGGGTCAGCAAACCCATCCAGTACGTGGGCGGCGAGCTGAACAGCGTGACGAAGGACTGGGCAGCGGCCGAGGTCCGCTGGTGCCTGAGCTATCCGGACGCGTACGAAGTGGGCTTGCCCAACCAGGGCGTCGCGATCTTGTACGAGGTCCTCAACGAGCAGGACTGGATCCTTGCCGAGCGGACCTACGCAGTGTGGCCGGACCTGGAAGCCCTGATGCGCGAGAACCAGGTGCCGCAATTCACGCTGGACTCCCATCGCCCGGTCGGAGAGTTCGACGTCTTCGGGCTGAGCTTCGCCACCGAGCTCGGCTATACCAACATGCTCACCGCACTGGACCTGGCCGGAATCCCGATCCATGCGCGTGACCGCCGCGAGTACGACCCAATCGTCCTGGCAGGCGGCCACGCGGCATTCAACCCCGAACCGATCGCCGACTTCCTTGATGCTGCGGTGCTGGGAGACGGCGAGGAAATCGCCTTGACCATCTCCGCGGAGATCCGGGAATGGAAGGCCGAGGGCCGACCCGACGGCCGCGACGGCTTGTTGTTGCGGCTGGCCGCAGGCGGAGGGGTCTATGTGCCGAAGTTTTACGACGTCGACTACCTGCCCGACGGCCGCATCCACCGGGTCGCTCCCAATCACCCCGGCGTACCGTTCCGGGTCGCCAAGCACACCCTGATGGACTTGGACTCCTGGCCCTACCCGAAGAAGCCTCTGGTGCCGCTCGCCGAGACTGTGCACGAGCGCTACGCCGTCGAGATCTTCCGCGGCTGCACGCGTGGCTGCCGGTTCTGCCAGGCCGGCATGATCACCCGGCCGGTCCGGGAGCGCAGCATCGAGACGATTGGTGCGATGGTGCAGCAAGGGATCGAGAGCACTGGTCTGGAAGAGGTCGGGCTGCTCAGTCTGTCCAGTAGTGATCACTCCGAGATCGGCGAGATCACCGGCCAGTTGGCTGATCGCTACGAAGGCTCCAATGTCTCCCTCTCGCTGCCGAGCACTCGGGTGGACTCCTTCAATGTCGACCTGGCCAATGAGCTCTCCCGAAACGGCCGCCGCTCCGGGCTCACCTTCGCTCCCGAAGGTGGCACCGAGCGGATGCGCAAGGTGATCAACAAGATGGTCACCGAAGACGATCTGATCCGTACGGTTGCCGCCGCGTACTCGCACGGCTGGCGGCAGGTCAAGTTGTATTTCATGTGCGGGCTGCCGACCGAGACCGATGAGGACGTGCTGGCGATTGCGGCGCTGGCCAAGCGGGTGATCGCCACAGGTCGTGAGGTCAGTGGGCGACGAGACATCCGCTGCACGGTCAGCATCGGTGGTTTCGTACCTAAGCCGCATACCCCGTTCCAGTGGGCGGCGCAATGTGATCATGAAACCGTTGATGCCCGGCTGCTCAAGCTGCGAGACGCGATTCGCGGTGATCGGCAGTACAGCCGGGCCATCGGTTTCCGTTACCACGACGGCAAGCCCAGCGCCGTCGAAGGATTGCTCAGCCGGGGTGACCGGCGGGTCGGGGCGATCATCGAGGCGGTCTGGCGGGACGGTGGCCGGTTCGACGGTTGGAGCGAGCACTTCTCCTACCAGCGGTGGGCGGCCTGCACGGAGCGGTGTTTGGAGGGCAGTGTTGTTGATCTTGATTGGTACACCACTCGGGAGCGCGAGTACGCCGAGGTGCTGCCCTGGGATCACCTAGATGCCGGCCTGGATCGGGAATGGCTGTGGGACGACTGGCAGGACGCTATTGATGAGGTCGAGGTCGATGACTGCCGTTGGACTCCGTGCTTCGATTGCGGGGTGTGTCCGCAACTGGACACCACAATTCAAATCGGCCCGACCGGTCGCACACTGCTTCCGTTGACGCCGGTTGCAGGTCTGTCCAGAACGCCCTGAAAAGCGCTCGGCTCGCAGGGCGGCCGCAGCTTACGCTGGTCTGCATGCTTGAGCAGCGCATCACGACGGTTGATCAGTTGGTCGGATTGATCGGAGTGCCGCTGCCGCGAGTGGCCAATAAGGCTCGCGGAGCGCTCCACGAGCTGGACCGCAAATGGCTTGCAGCGGCCCCGTTCTGTCTGGTCGCGACCTCGGACGAGACGGGCGCCTGCGATGTATCGCCGAAGGGAGATCCGCCCGGGCAGCTGGCGTACGTGATCGACGAGACGACCATCGCCCTAGCGGAGCGGCCCGGAAACCGTCGCGCCGACGGGTACAAGAACGTGCTGGCTAACCCGCACGTCGGTCTGATCTTCCTGATCCCAGGTCGTGGTGACACGCTGCGCATCAATGGCCGGGCGCGGCTGGTATCCGATGCACCGTTCTTCGACGAGATGATCGTCAAGGGTCATCGACCGATTCTGGCCCTGGTGATCGAGATCGAGGAAGTATTCCATCACTGCTCGAAGGCCTTCCTCCGGTCCGAGCTCTGGCGTCCGGAGACCTGGACGGATCCCGTTCCGTCCCGGCCGGTGATCGCCAAGACATTCGAGAGACCAGATCAAACGCTCGAGGAGCTGAGCAGCTACTACGGCGAGCAGTACGCCGACCGCCTCTACTGACCGCTCACAAGGGGGCGGTGGCTAGGCTCAGGTTTGTGGCACCGACTGCTCGCACCCAGCCCGAGCAGCATGCGCCGCCGGTGCAGTGGCTCCGAATCAGGTACGCCAAGCGGGGCCGTGCCCGCTTCACCAGCCATCGCGACTTCGGCCGCGCTTTCGAGCGGTCGCTGCGGCGGGCCGGCGTCCCTATGGCGTACTCGTCCGGGTTCTCGCCACATCCTCGAATCTCCTACGCAAACGCGGCGCCCACCGGAGCGGCGAGCGAAGCGGAGTATCTGGAGATCGGACTTGCCGAAGTCTGCGATCCGGCCAAGGTACGCGACGCACTCGACGCCGCCCTGCCGCACGGTCTGGATGTGGTCGAGGTCGTTGAGGCGCCGGCTGGCGCTTTGGCGAGCGAACTGACCGGCTCCCATTGGAAGGTCGACCTGCCACGCATCTCTGCGCCCGTGCTGAACGCAGCAGTAGAGGCCTTCCTCGCGAGGGACACGGTGCCGGTGCAGCGCATGACGAAGAACGGGCTGCGTGAATTCGACGCCCGCGCGGCGGTGTGCGCACTCGACGTCGCGGATGCTCAGCTGACCATGACCCTGCAGCATCGGACACCGCTGGTCCGGCCCGACGACGTACTAGCCGGTCTGCGCGTAGCGAGCCCGGAGTTCACGCCGCTCGAGCCACCGATCCTGACGCGACTTGCTCAAGGTCGCCTCGACCTCCGGTCTGGAACCATCGCCGAGCCCCCTATGTGCCGTGTGTGATACTAGAGGTGGCTCCGACGCCAGGTGCGTCGAGTCTCGATGGCAGACAGAGCGCGGCGTGACAGGTCGCGACAGCGGGTGGATGCCGATCCTCCACCGCGACGAGCAAGGCTTCGAGTGGACGTAGCCAGCGCTTGACCGCGGGAGGGCCGGACTCACCACATCGATTTCGTAAGCTTCCGCAGCCCGGCCACGCGCCGGTGCAGCGAACGAGAAAGTGCGCAGAATGCGCCATAGAGGAGTTTGATGCTCGATCCCGACGAGCCAACTACACAAATCCAAAACACGATTGAAGAGCCGGAAACTCGGCCCGCTCCGCACCGTCGACGGGCAGCCAGCCGAGCGGCCGGGCCGCCATCGTCGGCCCCACATGCACCCGAGATTGAACGCGTCCATGAATCGCCCGCAGCAGCGAGCGAGGAGTCTCCGGCTCCCGAGGTTGTACGACAAGCCGGCGCGCCGCAAACCGAGCCGGCCCCGCCTGCCGGCAAACCTGCCAAGAAGGCGGCCGTGAAACGCGCCGCCAAGAAGGCGGCCGACAAGCCACCGGATGAGGGTGGTGCGGCGCCGCCCAAAACTCCCCGGAAGCGGGCGGCCAGGAAGGTCGTCGCGGGCACCGAAGTTCCGGCGATGATCGAGCCCGAGAGGAGTCGAGCCGAGTCCGACGAGTCGGAGACAGCACTTCCGCAAGTACCTGAGATCGTGCCGGCGGACTCGCACACGGTCTCCGATGTCGTTTCCGAAGGGGAGCAATCTGAATCGGCAGCCTCCCTAGAGATGAGCCCGACGGAGTCGGCCGAAGTGCTGCCAGCTGGAGTGGGTGCAGGCGGAGAGGGTGTAGCCGAAGAGGTCGCATCCGAAGAGGGCGCAGCCGAAGGTGACGCGGAAGACGGCCGTCGGCGGCGTCGACGCCGCGGAGGTCGTCGCCGGCGGCGTACTGGTGGCGACGAGGCCCGCGCGACCGAGGGCGGGTCCGGCGAGACTTCCAACGCCGCATCCGGCCAGTCCACCGAGGACGAACCAGCAGAGGACGATGGCGGCGCGGAGACCGATGGCGAAGGTTTGCGTCGCCGGCGCCGTCGTCGGCGCCGGCGTGGCGAGGAGGCCAGCTCGGCCCCCGACGACCCGACGGACACCGTTCTTCGGGTGCGTGAGCCACGCGCAGCCAATACCGAGGTCGTCGGCATCGACGGGTCGACGCGAAT
>DATLQP010000124.1:0-4037 GCA_035535155.1 Propionibacteriaceae bacterium | reverse complement strand
CTCCCATGGGTGATGGACAATGGGTCCCGATGTCCGAGCATGCACCTCTGCAGACCTTCTACGAGGCCGTGGGCGGCCACGAGACCTTTGTGGCGCTTGTGAAGCGGTTCTATCAGGGTGTCGCCTCCGATCCACCGCTACGAGCGCTGTATCCAGAGCCCGATCTTGCTTCCGCCGAGGAGCGGCTGCGGATGTTCCTCGAGCAGTATTGGGGAGGCCCGACGACCTACAGCGAGCAGCGCGGGCATCCGCGGCTGCGCATGCGCCACGCTCCCTTCGCCGTGACGCCAGCCATGCGGGACCGCTGGCTGACCCATATGCGGGACGCGGTCGACTCGATCGAACTCACACCGCAGCAGCAACACGAGTTGTGGACCTACATGGAGCGGGCCGCGTACTCGATGGTGAACACCTTCGACGAGCATCCAGGCACGATGCCGGGACTGCGGCTGTAGTCCGCCACTCTCACCCGTCCTGACACAGGATCTTCCCGCGGGAACGCCAGTGTCAGACTCGTACGACGCTCCATCTGTCCAGCGCCGATCGCTGATCGGCGGTCAAGGGCGATACGCCGACTACAACCGTCCGCGCCGTCGCGTAGACCGTGCTCGAGAGCGGATCGCTGATCTCTGCGGTCACAGTGAAGGAGCGGTTTCCAATCATTGAGATTGCAGTGCCTACCTCGTACGGCTCGATCCTGAAATCGATCGGCTTCAGATACTCCAGGTCTTGGCGGACCACCATCCAGACCGCCTCCGGCTCCCAGCCGACGGAGTCGCTTACGAGGCTAATTCTGGCCTCCTGGACGTAGTCGTAGTACTTCACATTGTTGACGTGGCCGTACGAGTCCACGTCGGACCAGCGCACTGTCATCGGATAACGATGATGGTCTGCGGGAACAGGCACCTTCGGCAGTGACCGCAGAGGCTCCGCAGCAGCGAGGGCTCGTCCAAGCAACTCCCTTTCCTCTGTGGTCAGGCGCCGTAATTCGTTGCTGGCTAGGTCAAATGGCACCACACCGGTCCGAGCCCGAGCCGCCAAGTCGGCGCCGTCGTACACCTCGTACCCAATGGAGAACCGGCTGCCCCCGATGGCATCGACCCACAGATTGGTCGTCAAGGGTCGGTCGCTAAAAATGACGGGCTTGACGTACTCCAACTGGTGATTTACCACCAGCACACCGGAGTCGAGCAAATGATGTAGCACCGAAGACCCAGATAGCAAGAAGGCGACCCGCGCTTCTTGCAGGTAATCCAGATACGCCGCATTGTTGATGTGGCCCTGGGCGTCCATGTCGCCCCACCGCATCGGGCAGCTGTGGGTGTACGGGCTCACGGTCCTCGATCCTGTCAGAAGACCGATGCTGTCAAGCCTGCATCACGTAGGGTCTCATGCATGAGAGTCGCAATTGTTACCGGTGGGGCGCGCGGCATTGGTGCTGCAATCGCCCTCCGGCTCGCCGCCGACGGCATGTCAGTTGGTGTTGTTGATCTTGATGAGCAAGGCAGTGCACGCACTGCCAAGGAGATCAAGGAAAATGGCGGTCGTGCGATCCCCATTGGCGCTGATGTCGCTGATGAAACGGCCGCCGGCAACGCCGTACGGCAGACTGCTGCGGAGCTTGGACCCGTGACCGTGCTGATCAATAGCGCTGGGATCATCCGTGACAACTTGATCTTCAGGATGAGCACCGCTGACTGGGATGCGGTCATGGACGTTCACTTGCGCGGTGCCTTTTTGATGACCAGGGCAGCTCAGACCCACATGACACAGGAGAATTGGGGTCGGATCGTCAATATTTCCTCGACGTCCGCACTGGGCAACCGCGGGCAGGCCAACTACGCCGCAGCTAAGGCCGGACTGATCGGTTTCACCAAGACCCTTGCGCTAGAGCTCGGCAAGTTCGGCGTGACGGCAAACGCAATTGCGCCCGGCTTCGTCGCGACCGAGATGACCGCGGCGACGGCTGCGCGGCTGGGCTTGGACTTCGAGGAATGGCAGTCCTCCATCGCTAGCGATATTCCGCTAGGTCGTATCGGACAACCGGAGGATGTCGCTGCCGTCGCGAGCTTTCTGTGTCGGGAGGAAGCAGGCTATGTGTCCGGCCAAGTGATCTACGTCAATGGCGGCGCCAAGGCCTAGTGTGCCCTCGCCTGTCGAAGGGCCACGAGTGCAGACTTCGACAAGCTCAGCCCGCAATACGACAAGTCGGCGTTAGTCGCTGTCGTACATGCTGTTCAGCACGTCGGCGTACTTTTTCTCCACCGCTCTACGTCGTACCTTCATGCTCGGCGTGACTTCGCCCTCGTCCACGCTGAGTTCGCTAGCCAAGATCTCGAACTTCTTGATCGTTTCCCAGCGCTCGAGCTGTTGATTGCCCTGCCCAACAAATCCTTCGATCAGGTCGTGGACTTCTTGAGAGCGGGCGAGTTCTTCGACCGATGAATAGCTCAGCCCCTCCTCCTTCGCCCAACCCTCGATCGCCTCCGGATCGAGCGTGATCAACGCAGTGGCGTACTTGCGGCCCTCGCCGTGCACCAAGACCTGGCTGACGTAGGGGCACACGGCCTTCAGTACCCCCTCAACCTTCTGCGGAGCCACGTACTTACCGCCAGAGGTCTTGATCAAGTCCTTCTTCCGGTCAGTGATCCGCAGATACCCCCGCTCGTCCAGCTCGCCGATGTCTCCGGTGGCAAACCAGCCATCCTTGAGCGACTCCGCCGTCGCTTCAGGCAGGTTGTGGTAACCGCGCATGACACCCGGGCCCTTGATCAAGATTTCGCCGTCGTCCGCGATCTTCACTTGAGTTCCAGGAACGGGCGGCCCCACGGTACCAAAGCGGGTGGCGCGCGGGTTGTTCACGCAAACCGGAATGCACGTCTCGGTGAGGCCGTAACCCTCCAGCACCAGCAGCCCGGCCGCGTGGAACCACTCCTGTACCTCGCGACTCAGCGCGGCCGAGCCTGACACGAAGAACCTGATCTTGCCGCCCATCCTGGCTTTGATCTTGCTGAAGACCAACCGGTCTGCCAGCGCGTATTGGATGGCGAGAATCCCCGACGGTTGTTCTCCAGCTAACCGCATCGGTGACACTTTGCGACCGACCCGAAATGCCCAGTCGAAGATCTTGGCCTTGACCCCGTGCGACGCGGTCGTCATCACTCTGGCCCGCACCTTCTCGAAGATCCGCGGCGCGCCGCACATGAATGTCGGTTGGACCTCCGCGAGATTCTCCACGATCTTGTCGATTCGGCCATCCACCGCAGTCGTGAAACCGATGTACAGCTGAATGGCAATCAGGGCCTTACCGAAAACGTGGCTGAGCGGCAACCACAGGTACTGGAGGTCGTCGGGACCGATGATGTCGTACGCCTCGACGGCTACGCCTTCGTAGGTCCAGCAATCTTGCACCAGGCGTACGCCCTTGGGCTGACCGGTCGTACCGGAGGTGTAGACCACCGTCGCCAAGTCCTCTGGCCCGATCTCCGCGATGACATCCTCGACCGCCGTCGGGTTGGCCTCCAGATGGTCCCGGCCTAACTTCTCCAAGTCCGCCCAGCCGATGACCTTGGCATGATCGATCTTGCCGTCGAGCTGCACGATCGTGATCAACTGTGGCAGCTCGTCGAGATGATCAAGGACCTTGGTGACTTGGAGATCGTCCTCGGCAAAGACGAACTTCGATTGAGAGTCGGCAAGAATGAAGCGGACATCCTCATGCTGGGTCGATGGATAGATCGTGGTCGTCGCGCCGGCCGCGCATATGATCGCCAGGTCGGCCAAAATCCATTCCATCCGGGTGTTGCACGCGATCGCCGCCCGATCCTCGGGCTCGATCCCAAGCGCCAGCAGGCCGGCCGCCAACTCGACAGCCTTGTCCTTGGTTTGCAACCAGCTCAATGAAACCCAGCGGTCATCCTCGATGTAACGAAAAGCCTCCTTCGAGGAGGACGCCTTGACCTGCCTCATCAGCATGGCGCCCACCGAGGCCGGCCGCGACGCCAGCAATGTTGTCTCGGTCACACCCGAAGGGTAGC
>DATLQP010000123.1:0-5152 GCA_035535155.1 Propionibacteriaceae bacterium | reverse complement strand
AGCGGGCGGCGAGGAAATCGCACCTATGCGAAGGCGGAGGAGATTCATTCGATGAGCGTCTCGGAGCGCAACCACCGGATCGTGGTCGCTGGGGCCGGCTATGCCGGGCTGCACGTGGCCATGCGCCTGGCAACCAAGCTGCGCGACAACGTAGGGGTCCAGCTAACGTTGGTCGACCGGCACGACTTCCACCAGGTGATGACCGAGCTGCCACGGGTCGCCGGCGGCACCCGGGCTGCGGACGCCGTCCGAATCCCACTGGACGACGTTGTCGCTCGGGGGGTCCGTTTCATGGAAACGCAAATCACCGGCTTCGACCTGGCCGGCCAGCAGCTGAAGACCCAGGCTGGACCCATCGGCTACACCCGCCTGGTGCTGGCGCTCGGCAGCCGTCCCAACGACTTCGCCATCCCCGGCCTGGCAGAGCGCGCCATCTCGCTGTACTCGGTCGCCGACGCCGAGCGGGTGTGGGCGGCGGTCAACCAAGCTGTCGCCACGGCCGCGACCGCCAAAGATCCCGACCAGCAGCGGCGCCTGGCGACCGTAGTCATCGGTGGGGGCGGCGCCACCGGGGTGGAGCTTGCCGGCGAGCTGGCCGAGATGCTGCCAGAGCTGGCCCGCGGCCATGGCCTGGCGCCCGACCGCCCAGCCGTGATCCTGGTCGAGGCTGGCCATACCATCCTGGCCGGCTCCTCAGCTGCGCTGATCGACAGGGCCACCAGGGTCCTTGCCGACCTGGGTGTCCGGGTGCGTACCAACTCGATGATCGCCGAGGCGATCCCAGCGGGCTTCCGGCTCACCGGTGCCGAGCTGGTGCAGGGCGGGGTGTTTGTGTGGGCCGGCGGGCTGAAGGCGCCGGAGATCGTGATGGGGTCCGGACTGACCGTCGGCCACAACGGCCGCGTCAAGGTCGACCAGTATCTGCGCGCGCTGGATCACCCGGAGATCTACGTAGCCGGTGATGTGGCCTCGGTGGTCGATCCACGATCGGGCCATTGTCTGCCGCCGCTGGCCCAGATCGCCCTGGAGGAGGCCGAAACCGTCGCCCGCAACCTCAACGCGGAGCTGGAGGAAACGCCGCTGGAGGCATTCACCTTCCATGACAAAGGGTTCGTCGTCTCCGTCGGCGCACGGCGCGGCGTGGCTGACATCGGCGGCATCACTACCGGCGGCCGACTTGCTCACCTTCTCAAGGACGCCATCGAGTGGGAGTACCGCCAATCTGTCAAGCACTTGCGCGGATGGGACCCCTTGACCGTGTGACTGCGGCTTAAGACGAGGCGTCCGCACCAAGCGCCAAGAGACGCGCCCTAGTACGGACGGTGTTTGACAGGTAGGCGTCAAGCGCGGCGGGCAAACAACCGGCCCGCCCGACATCCGACACCAGCATAAACAGCCCGACACCGCCGCCCAACCGCACCGTCACGGGCCTACTTAAAGACTGGGCTAGATGGGGCACGTGGGGCCTACATCGAAGGAGGTGGCCCCCCGCTGCTACACCGCCCAATACGCTCGGCGGGCGAGATAGCGCTCGAGACCGTGCCAACTGCCACTGAGGATCACAGTCAGGACTGCAGGAAGGCCAGTAAGTCAGCGTTGATCGTCTCGGCCTCCGTAGTCGGCGAACCGTGCGGGAACCCTGCGTAGGTCTTCAGTGTCCCGTTCTTCAGGAGCTGTGCGGACAGCGGTGCCGAGTCAGCGTAAGGGACAATCTGGTCGTCGTCGCCGTGCATCACGAGCACGGGCACCGAGATCTTCTTGAGGTCCTCAGTGAAGTCGGTCTGGGAGAAGGCAACAATGCCGTCGTAGTGTGCCTTCGCTCCGCCCATCATTCCCTGGCGCCACCAGTTCTCGATAATTGCTTCCGATGACTGCACGCCAGGTCGGTTGAAGCCATAAAAGGGTCCCGACGGCAGCGCTCGGTAGAATTCCGACCGGTTCGCGGCTAGCTGTGCCTGAAGGTCGTCGAACACACTCTTCGGAAGACCGCCAGGGTTGGCGTCGGTCTGGACCATGAGCGGCGGCACGGCACTGATCAACACTGCTTTCGCGACGCGACTTTCACCGTGTCGGGCTATGTAGTGCACGACCTCGCCGCCACCGGTGGAATGCCCAACGTGAACGGCGTCTTTGAGATCGAGATGGGCAGTCAGCGCAGCCAGGTCGTCAGCGTAGTGATCCATGTCGTGACCGTCGCCGGTCTGCGTGGAGCGTCCGTGCCCACGACGGTCATGGGCAATGACGCGATAACCGTGCTGGAGGAAGAACAACATCTGGGTGTCCCAGTCATCGGCCGAAAGCGGCCAGCCGTGGCTGAAGACGATCGGTTGGCCCGAGCCCCAGTCCTTATAGAAGATCTCGGTGCCATCGGTCGTAGTGATCGTTCCCATGCTCTGCCTCCCATGCATCCGGGTGACGCCGTAACGTCGCCGCGCTGTCAGCCTAGCGAAGTCGCGCGTCGAGTCCACCCCGACTACGACTGCATGGCCTTCGTGCCGAGCCGATCGGCAACGGCATCCCCCGGCACGGTGGCCATTTCGGCCTCCGATTCGGCTCCGACGCCCTTGACCGCGCCCCCGCTGCTGGCGAAGACTTCCACCGCTCCGCCGCCGAGCGCGGAGATCAGCCGGTGCAGGTCGTCCGCGTGCTGCTGCGCGCCTCACAGCCGATGGCACGAGTTCCGCTGATGTGCATATCGTCGTGGATCCCGTTGACGCCGAGGTAGCGGCGGAGGGCGGCCGCCAGACTGCCTCGCTTGTGTTCATCGCAGGCGGGTTCCGCCGGCCACAACGGCTGCTGGGTGAGCCAGCTCGTCTGGGTCCTCGCGAGGGTCGTGATAGTAGGTGACGATATCTGCGGTGCCTACGGTGCCGATGAACCGGCGAGGCCAGACACTGGCAGCTGCCAGCGCGTCTTCCGGTTTGAGGCCCATTTGTGATAGCAGCGCCACCTCCTGGTGGATCGAGCCAGTCACGTCGGTGCCGGCAAGCACCGGCACTCCGAGACTGACGGCAAGAGGCAGCAGCTCTGCGACTCGCGAGCGGCCCTCCTGCAGCCTCTGCCGCCGACCGGGCATCCTGTCCGGGGCGTTCAGGAGGGCGAGTAGGGCGCTGACGGTCGGTGTCCACGCGGTCCCACGGTCCGCCATGTCACTGATAGCGCGGTCGTCCAGCCCAAAGCCGTGCTCGATGGAATCCACACCCGCCGCAACCAGCCGGCCTGCGTCCGTCAGCGTCGAGTGCACCGCCACTCGGGCGCCGGCACCGTGCGCCGCGGCAACGAGGCGCTCGATGGCGTCGATCCCGTAGGTCGGCTCGGCGTCGGTCCCGCCTGCCAGATCAGGGAAATCGGCGATCACCTTGACCCACGTCGCCCCCCTGCCGATTTCCACGAGCGCACGGTCGACGAGGTCGGCTTCGTCCACCGGCGGCCCGAGCAGGTCCGGGAAGTACCGGCCAGCCGGAGCCAGAAACCGCCCGGCGGCCTGCAGCGCGGGCATGCCCGGCCCGGAGGCCAGGTCGAGCGTCAGGCCGCCCCTGGAGCCGACGTCGCGGACCAGGGTGATCCCGGTCTGCGCCCAGGCAACCAGGTTCGCCCGCGCCGCCTTCGCATCCAGCGCCACCAGGCCTGCCGGCCCGGACCCGACGGCGGGGTGGGCGTGCGCATCGACCAGGCCGGGTAGAAAAAAGCGGCCCGGGAGGAGATCGGCATCGGCTACTGGTCGGTCATCGATCGAGCCCGACGCATCGATCCACCACGACGTCCTCTCGTCGCCGAAGGGCAGCTCGACACCCTGCACCGCCCAGGCCTGCACGCCGCGGTAGCGAAGTGCTCGGGGTGGTCGACTTCGTCTACTTCCGGCGAACGTCATCGATCGCCTCGGCGGCCGGGACAGGTACCGCTGGCAGATGCAGCGGGGCTTGCTGCGGGTCTTTCCAGCCGCCCGGAGCGCATCGCCGTGAGCGGGCAGCAGGTAAACCGCACCGGTTTCGTCACTCTGAGCG
This sequence comes from Propionibacteriaceae bacterium, assembly GCA_035535155.1. Taxonomy (GTDB): domain Bacteria; phylum Actinomycetota; class Actinomycetes; order Propionibacteriales; family Propionibacteriaceae; genus Microlunatus. The sequence goes on along the minus strand of DATLQP010000123.1, from coordinate 1,148 downwards.
CGGCAGGCGCCGATCGCGTGTCCCCGAACCGGATGGCGTTGGGGCTGCGCCGATCGCAGCACAGTTGCCCGCAATATTCGCCAGCACGCCTCCCAGGCTGGCTGCGCCGCCGGGAACCAGGCGGGCCAGGCCCATGGGCCTCGAAAAGGATCGGGAACACCTCCTGATTGTGACCGGAGCGGCGGAGCAGCGGCTGATCGCTCGCGTCGAAACAGGCGGCCACCTTGGGGCGGGGCTTAATTGGTCGGCGGCCGAATCGGCCATAGGTGCCGATGCCGATGATCGGCGGGCCTCCGCCCCAGGGGAGTTCCTTATCGGCCGACAGCGGAGTATGGCCCGAATTCATCGCGGTATGGCTTCGACGCTTCTTCTTCCGTTTCCGCACTCGGCCACTTTCGATGACGACGTCGTTCTCGTATCCCGATCCCTCGACCTCGATAGATGCGAACCGGGGTAGTAGTCGCACCCCGTCACCTCCAGGGGGTTCAGCGGCTGGCGGATCGGCGCCGCGAGATCCAGTCCTCTACACGTTCCCACCCGGCTGCCAGCGCGTCCAGGTTGTGGGGCCGCGGCAGCAGGCGCCAGCCCCCACATGCAGCCTTTGACCTGGGGATCCCAACCGGCCACGTCTACTCATCGACCCGGCCAGAAGGCCACGTACATCACCTGATGAGCAGACGTCCTCAATTCGGCAATTGAGTGCGTCTGCTCTTGGTTCCTTGTCTGGTTGGTCAATAACCAGCTCCTCGTCGGCCTGCGGCCGCGCGCGTTTCACGACGCCGGCTACTCCGCGTGACCCGCAGCACGAAGGACGCCGAGCTACTCGCTGATTGCACTGCGCTTCCCGGTTGCATTGCGGTTGGCTTGGCCGATGGGGTCCAGCAGACCGCGACGTTGAGCCTCGCTATGCTGCGATTGACAGATCCGGAGTCTCGCAATGTTGATACTCGCTGAGGGTACGATCCACCGCCCGGTCGTGGATGATCAGCTGGCGGCGGTACGCGCCTGGTTCGGGCCAATGGTCGACAGCGGCTTTCTGCAGAGTGGCCACGTTGACCTTGCAGGGGAACGTCTGTGGTTGCTGGTCTCCGGCGCCAGTCTCGCGGATGCGAGCCAACGGCTGAACGACCTTCCGGTAGTTCAAGACG
>DATLQP010000122.1:0-3963 GCA_035535155.1 Propionibacteriaceae bacterium | reverse complement strand
GCGCACCGGCTTTCCACCATCCGGGATGCCGACGTGATCTTGGTGATGGAGGACGGCCAGATCGTCGAGCAGGGCACCCACCACGAGCTGCTGGAGGCCCGCGGTCACTACTTCGATCTCTACAACTCGCAATTCACCGCGGCCATCGAGGAGCTGGAGGAACTGCGACCGGCTGTTCCGGCCGGCGCCGGCATGCGTACGGGTCCGAGACCGTTCTGAGTGCTGCTCACGCCTTCCGGGCCGTCAGCATCTCGATTGCCTCGCGAACGATGGCGATGACCTGCTGGGGGTGCTCCTCGATCATGGATCAGGTGAACCGCACGAACCAGCCGTTCAGGACGAGAAGGTTGCCTTGAAGCACCGGAAGGTGAGGTTCATCCGAAGCCCGACCTGGCGCGACGTCTTCGGAACCGCGTGCGCATAGTCGCTCTGCGACTCATCGCGCATCACGAGCAGGTCGCCGTGGCCCAGATCCCAGCTCCAACGCTCGCTGGTCGTCCGATGCCGCAAAACGAACCGTCGGCGATCTCCGAGACTGATCGACGCGATGGTTGGTCGTGGACCCAGCTCTGGCTCATCGTCGCTGTGGTAGCCCATCGAGTCAGTGCCGTCCCGATAGAGATTGGCCAAGCACGAGTTGAGGTCGACGCCAAGCTTGTGGCGAAGGCGTTCCCGCAGTTCGACCAACGCCTGCGGCCACGGGGCCGGATCGTTCACGATGCCGGAGTAACGGTAGGCGCCGTCACCCATCCATGCAGTCAATCGCGGTGTCGGCCTGGTGCGCCCGTAGAGCGTTACGGCGTGCTGCTCCCAGGCAATCTCGTCCCGAAGCGCAGCGAACAGTTGGTCAGCGTCGGCTACCCAGCCGCGGTAGTAGTCGACGCACGGAGCACCGGAGCAGGCAGCAAGGCGCACACGCATGGCGTCACCGTACGTCACGCCGGCCGCGGCGTGATTGACGTGTAAGCAGGAACCCGTTGTCCGATGACTCGCGGCGGCGCAGGATGGTGAGGTGCATAGGCGCGACGAGCGGGACACGGCACGCGCCACCCGATGGTGGGCCCGGCTGGTCGGAGCTGTGGCGGGCTTGGCCGGTTTAGCGATCGCAGGGCTGGCGGCATGGATTGTCGCACCGACCGGCTCGCCGGTACCTGCCGTCGGCGAACTGATCATCAATGTGCTGCCGGGGCCTCTGGTCAATTTCGGCAAGGAGACCCTCGGCACGGCGGACAAACCGGTATTGCTCGGGATTATCGTCGTTGCCGTCTTGATCCTGTGCGCCGTCGCCGGCCAGCTTGAATGGCGGCGCCGCTTCGCCGGAGCCGCGATCTTCGCCGTCGTCGCGGTGCTCGGAATGATCGGAATCGCCGCCCAGCCCGATGCCTCGATCGCCGCCTACGTGCCAACGATCGTCGGCCTCTTGCTCGGCTACATGATCTTGAGCTCGTTGATCGGCAAGCTGCAACAGTGGCGATCCCCACAGGCTGCTGCCAAAGATGACGGTGCTCAATCCGCCGCGCGGCGAACATTCCTGGCCTGGACGATTGTGGCTGGGACAGCAGCCGCTGTCGCTGCGGTTACGGGCCAGGTGCTCCTCCGTGCATCGTCAGCTGTCGACACGGCCCGGCAGAAGCTGAAACTGCCGACCCCGGTGAAACCTGCGGCGGCGGCGCCGGCGGGAACCGATCTCTCCATCCCGGGCCTAGCAACGTATGTGACCACGAACGATGATTTCTATCGGATCGATACCGCCCTACAGGTGCCGGTCATCGATCCCGGCGAGTGGACCCTCAAGATCACCGGAATGGTGCAGAACCCGGTTCAGATCAACTACGCCGAGCTGACGGCCAAGCCGCTCGTTGAGCATCTCACCACACTTACCTGCGTCTCCAACTACGTCGGTGGTGACCTGGCCGGCAACGCGCTCTGGCTCGGGTATCCGGTTCGCGAACTGCTCGCTGAGGCGAAACCGCTTGAGGGCGCCGACATGGTGCTGTCGACGAGTGAGGACGGCTGGACTGCCAGTACGCCGCTGCCGGTGCTCACCGACCCAAATCGGGAAGCGATGCTGGCGATCGGCATGAACGGTGAGCCGTTGCCCATCGAGCACGGATTCCCGGTTCGCATGGTCGTGCCAGGACTTTATGGCTACGTGTCAGCAACCAAATGGGTGACCGAGTTGAAGGTCACCACCTACGCAAAGGACGAGGCCTACTGGACGCCGCTCGGCTGGTCAGCCCGTGCTCCGATCAAGTTGGCGTCACGGATCGATGTACCACGCAGGTCGACCGTCGACGTTGGGACGGTCGTCGTCGCCGGAGTCGCCTGGGCACAGCACACGGGGATCTCCGCCGTCGAAGTACAGGTTGATCGAAACGGTTGGCAGCCGGCTCAGCTCGCCAAGACCGTCGGCCCGGACACCTGGCGGCAATGGAAATATGAGTGGGCCGCCACTCCAGGCAAGCACACGTTGACAGTGCGGGCGACCGATGCGAATGGGAAGCTTCAAACCGCTGATGTGGTGCCGCCGATGCCGGACGGCGCGACCGGATACCACTCAATCGAAGTCAAAGTCCGCTGACCCCCATGCCGACTTGTCAGAATCCACCGGGCTATGGCACATCTGAATTCTGACAAGTCGGTGTGCATTAGGTTCGTGATGTGCGCATCGCGGTAGCCCGGGACCAGGCTCCGGGCGAGGCGCGTGTGGCGATGGTCCCTGATCTGGTGGGGAGGCTGCGGGCGGCCGGTTACGAGGTCGCCGTGCAGGCGGGTGCGGGGGTTGCGGCCCTGCTGGCCGACGAGGCGTACGAGGCGGCGGGCGCGCAGGTCACCGAGCACGCCTTCGACGAGGCGGATGTGGTGCTGAGTGTGCAGCCGCTCGATGCCGCCTGCCTGGCGCCCCTGCCATCCGGAGCTACGACGATCTCATTTTTTCCCTACGCCGAGCGGCCCACCGATGTGGCGCTGCGGCGGGACCGGAAGCTCACCACCTTCGGCATGGAGTACGTGCCGCGGATCTCGCGCGCGCAATCGATGGATGCCTTGAGCTCCCAGGCCCTGGTAACCGGCTATCGCGGAGCGGTCGTCGCCGCCAACATGCTGGGCCAATTCTTTCCACTGAGCATGACTGCCGCCGGTACGGTGCCACCGGCTCAGGTTGTCGTACTCGGGGCCGGCGTTGCGGGGCTCCAGGCCATCGCCACCTGCCGGCGTCTGGGCGCGGTGGTGAAGGGCTACGACGTACGTGCGGCGGCCGCTGAAGAGATTCGGTCGATGGGAGCGGTAGCCATCGAGCTGCCACTGCCGACGCTGGAAGGTGCCGGCGGCTACGCCCGGGAGATGACCGAGAATCGCGCCCAGCATCAACGGGAGCTGCTCGCCGGCTACATCGCCGCAGCTGACGCGTTGATCACCACTGCAGCAGTGCCGGGCCGACGAGCACCGCTATTGGTGACCACCGAGATGATTACGCAAATGGCGCCCGGTTCGGTTGTCGTGGACTTGACAGCCGAAGTCGGCGGTAACGTCGAAGGTGTGGTGGCCGGCAAGGTGGTGCGGGTGGGATCGGTACAACTGTGGGGTGGCGCGAATGTACCCAGCCAGATGCCAGAACCGGCCAGCCGGCTCTACGCCCAGAATGTGCTGAACGTGATCATGCTGATGAGCCATGACGGGCGTTTTGCACCGGATTTCGACGATGAGATCACGGCCGCAATGTGCGTGACCCATGCCGGCCAGGTGCTTCGTGAGCACTGATCCACTTATATGGTTGACGATCTTCATACTGGCTGTCTTCGTCGGTGTCGAGGTGATCTCGAAGGTCTCGTCCACTTTGCATACTCCACTGATGTCGGGGGCGAACGCCATCCATGGCGTGATCTTGATCGGCGCAATCCTGGTAGCCGGCAGTGCACAGTCGACACCAATCCTGGTGTTAGGCCTGGTCGCGGTGATCTTGGC
>DATLQP010000121.1:0-3141 GCA_035535155.1 Propionibacteriaceae bacterium | reverse complement strand
GATCTCCTCGGACTGACCGCCGGCGTACACATCGGCCGTATCCACCAGCGTGCCGCCTGCCTCGAGAAACCGATCGAGCTGTTCATGGGAGCCCGCCTCGTCGGTCTCGACCCCGAAGGTCATGGTTCCCAAGCAGAGCGAAGATACGGCGCAACCGCTGCGCCCAAGAGTGCGATAGTCCATAAGGCTTTCTATCATTGCTGCGAGCGTCGGGAAATCGCGCGCCGCCGTGCTGAGGAGGACGGAGCGGAGGCGTTGTTTCCTCTGCGAACGACAACGAAGTAGGCGGACTCCACGCGCGATTGCGCGAGCAGCTCAGAATCAAATCGACGCTGGATCGAGATCCAATCGCCGTAGTAGTTGGGCGTTCAGCGCCACCACGATGGTGGACACCGACATCAAGATCGCGCCGACCGCAGGAGAGAGCACGAAACCGACCGGCGCCAACACCCCGGCCGCCAGCGGTATGGCCAGCACGTTATAGCCGGTTGCCCAGCCCAGGTTCTGCCACATCTTGCGATACGACGCACGCGACAGCTCGATGACCGAGCCAACGGCGCGCGGATCGTCACCGGCCAGCACCACCCCGGCCGACTCCACGGCTACGTCGGTGCCCGCGCCGATGGCGATACCGACCTCTGCCCGAGCCAATGCTGGGGCATCGTTCACCCCGTCGCCAACCATGGCCACGCGATGCCCGCGACTCTGCAGTTCACGGACCTTCGCATCCTTCTCTGATGGCAGCACCTCGGCGAACACCTCGTCAATTCCGAGAGTCTGGGCCACGGCGTTTGCCACCGGACGGGCATCGCCGGTGATCATGGCCACGCGGATGCCGCGTTGATGCAGGCCGTCGACCGCACCACGCGACTCAGGCCGGATCTCGTCCTCGACCACGATGGCACCCAACACCTGGGAGTCGGCAGTCACGTAGAGCACGGTTGAGCCTGCCGCACGCGTGCCGGCAAGCCGCCGGTCGAGCGCGGCCGGAATCTTCAGACCGAGGTCGGCGAGCAACCCGGGGCTACCGACCGAAACAACGCGGCCGGCAACCGTTGCGCGTACACCGCGCCCGGTGAGGGACTCGACATCGCGCGCTTCTGGCGGAGCACCAAGCCCAGCGGCCGCTTGAACGATCGCGCGCGCGATCGGGTGCTCGCTCTCGGACTCGACAGCCGCCGCCAAACTCAGCAGCGCCTGACGGTCGACAACATCGCCGGTCACGACCTCGACAACCGCCGGCTTGCCCTTCGTCAGGGTGCCCGTCTTGTCGAACAACACGACATCCACCGTCCGCATCCGCTCCAGAGCCAGCCTGTTTTTGATCAAGATGCCGGCCCGGGCGGCGCGCTCGGTGGAGATCGCGATCACCAGAGGAATGGCCAGGCCGAGCGCGTGAGGACAGGCGATTACCAGCACGGTGACGGCACGAGTGACGGCCTCGTCGGTGCGGCCGAGCAAGGCCCAGATCACAAAGGTGATCAGTCCCGCACCAGCTGCGAAATAGAAGAGGAAGGCGGCGGCCCGATCGGCGAGCGCCTGGGCGCGAGATGATGACGCCTGAGCGTCTGTCACGAGTCGTTGGATGCCGGCAAGAGCGGTCTCGTCACCGACCGCGGTGACCTCCAGCCGGATCGAGTTGTCGGTGGCAACTGTTCCGGCGACGACTCGGTCTCCGGGCGAGCGGCGTACGGCGCGGGACTCACCGGTGATCATGGACTCGTCGACCGATGCGCTGCCCGACAGGATCGTTCCATCCGCGGGAACCCTGCCTCCGGAACGCACCAGCACGACATCACCAATGCCGAGCTCGGTCAGGCTGACAGTCTCGGTCTCGCTGCCGCGGACCCGCTCGGCAGAGTCCGGCAGCAGGGCGGCGAGAGCGTCCAAAGCACTCGAGGCGGCGCCCAACGCTCGCATCTCCAACCAGTGCCCCAAGAGCATGATCACGATCAAGAGCGCCAGCTCCCACCAGAAATCCAGATCAAAGCCACCGATGTGGAGGGTGGTTGCCCAAGACGCCACGAACGCCACAGTGATCGCGAGCGAGATGAGCAGCATCATTCCTGGCTGTCGTTGCTTGATCTCCTGCCAAGCGCCGGTCAGGAAGGGGGCGCCACCGTAGATGAAGATCGCCGTGCCGAGCAGCGGCGAGACCCACGGCACCCAGGCCGCACTCGGCAGCGGGTAGCCCAGCAGGTCGGAGAACATCGAGCTGAAGCCGACAACCGGAATCGCCAATAAGGCGCTCAGCAGGAATCGGCTGCGGAACTGCGCAGCGTGGTCGCCATGCCCCCCGGGATCGTGGTCGTGACCCGCAGCTGCATGATCCATCTGGTGAGTTGCGTGTCCTGACATGGGTGTGGACGTCATCGCGCCTCCTCAATACCCTTAGGGGGTATACAACTCTACTGTCCGCGGAACCTTCCGGTTTCTCGAGCTATTCCCAGCGTGGCAGGGATTCGATACAATCGAATGCGCGTTCGACCTCGGGACTGACGTGGGCTGCGCCGGCTGGAGGTGACCATGTTCGAAGGATTCACCGACGAGATGGTCGATCTTGGAGAGGTGCAGCTCCGCGTACGGTTCGGTGGCGACGGTCCGCCTTTGCTTCTCATCCATGGTCATCCCAGGACCTCGGCGACCTGGCATCGGGTTGCGCCGCGCCTGGCAAGTGCCGGCTTCACCGTTGTCTGTCCGGACATGCGTGGGTATGGGCGGTCGAGCAAACCAACGGTTCGAGATGATCATCGCCAGCAGGCGAAGCGTGCGGTTGCGGATGATCTTGCCGAGCTGATGACGCAACTAGACCATGATCATTTTTCGGTGGTGGGCCATGATCGAGGCGGCCAGGTCGGTTTTCGTCTGGCCATGGATCACCCCAGCCGCGTCACCCAGCTCGTGATCGTCAATGCAGTGCCGATCATCGAGGCGTTGGAACGCTGTGATGCGCGCGTCGCCGAGCGCTGGTATGAGTGGTTCTTCTACGCCCACCCTGAATTGGGAGAACGGGTGATCTGCGCAGACCCGGTGGCCTGGTACCGGCCGGACGCTGAACAGATGGGCGAGGAGAACTGCGCTGAACTGATCGACGTGATCAACGACCCGGAGACCGTACGCGCCATGCTCGAGGATTATCGG
>DATLQP010000120.1:0-15837 GCA_035535155.1 Propionibacteriaceae bacterium | reverse complement strand
CTTGATTGCGAGCAAGATCGTGTCCGGGCTCATGCACCTGTCGTTTCTGATCGAACGTCAGTATGCGCCGTACGTGAAGTGGTTTGGCACCGCTTTCTCGGAACTCCAGATCGCTGATCGCTTGTCGGCGCCGCTCGACAGAGCGCTGCACGCGCGCAGTTGGAGGGAGCGCGAGAAAGCACTGGGCAGCGGCTACGAGATCGTCGCAGGCGCGTTTAACGACCTCGAGATCGCACCTCGGCTGACCCTGGAGCCGGTCCGACTCTGGGGGCGTCCGTTCACCGTCATGTGGGCGGACTTTCCCGGTGCTCTCAGCGCGGCGATCAGCGATCCACAGGTGCGCGACCTGGTCGAGCGCTGGCCGACCGGCGGCATTGATCAAGTGCGAGACATTCTTTGGGCGCCTCAGTCGCGGATTAAGGTGCGCGAACTTGCGAAGCATAAGTCTTCGGCGTAAGCGGCCGCGGGGCCCGCAGCGAAGCGAGGACACGTGCCGGCTAGCCGGGCGGGGCCGGGCCTTGCGCGATCGGGTGGGTCGGGCCGCCCCTGGCTGACGTACACGACGTTCGCGAACAGCTTCGAGACGTGCCGCAGCTCGCATACAACACCGGGCATCTACAGTTCTCCATCAGGCGCCCGCGGGTTCGGAATCTGAGAGTACTGAATGTCCTGAAACGGTGCCCATTCAACGTCTTGGGAGCCTTCATGCAGTCCAGCAAATCCCTTCCCCCAGGTCCTTTACCGTCGGGCTGGCGAGATTTGAACTCGCGACCCCTTGACCCCCAGTCAAGTGCGCTACCAAGCTGCGCCACAGCCCGTCGACCAAGCTCTTGGGAAGCTCGGCCACGAGCGGGAACTCTACTACGGTCGATCGGCTTGACCCGTATTGGCAGCTGCTGCGGAACAATCGGCGCATGGCGCGTTGGGTGTGTCCGAACTGCGAGCGGGAATTCGCGTCAGCCAACCAGGCGCATGTGTGCGTTCCTGGCATCACCGTCGACGATCTCTTGGCGCGTCATCCTCCATGGGTCGGCCAGATCTACGGCGCCGTCAGCGAGCATCTGAGCAGCCTTGGGCCGATCCATGAGGATGCCGTCAATGTCGGGATCTTCGTCAAGAGCGACCGCAAGCTCGCCGAATTCCGGCCGAGGGTACGTTCCGTACAGCTGAGCCTCTATCTCCCCTACGAACTGAGCGATGCGCGGATCGCCCGTACGCTGCCGGCTGCCGCCGATCGAGTCGTCCACATGATCAACTTAACTAGTGTTGATCAAGTCGATGATCAACTTCGCGACTGGCTGACCGAGGCCTACGACTTCAACACCGACTGAAGTACGCCCTTCGACAAGCTCAGCGCGCAATCTCGACAAGCTCAGCGCGAATTCTCGACAGGCTCGGGGCGCATCTAGAACGGCTCATAGCAGTCGTACGCCTCCTGCCGGATGATCTTGTCGTCGCGAAAGGTGAAGATCAAGACGCTGTAGGTGTGGAGTCGTTGTCCCTTCCGCAACGGCCCGGCATCCTTCGCCAGCTCGGCATGCCATTCGGCTTGGCAGACGACCGTGTCCTTGCTCTGGATCCAGCGACTGACGTCATAGCGCTGAAAGGCCAGCATCCCGGCACCCAGTTCGCTCGCGGCGATCATGCCGTCGAGACCGCGGCGTCCCACCCGAGGGTCGACCAGGCTCGGATACTCGATCTGCTCCGCATCAGCGTGGAAGAAACGGCCGAGCTCATCACCATGCACCCCGGACTCGAGAGCCTGCATCAGCTCGATCACGAGTGCCTGCTGATCACTGACCTGCACGCCTTCGCTGGTCATGGACGCCTCCGCTTCTCCCGTACGCGTACCTCAACGTGTACCGGCGTGCCACGGAAACCGAATTCCTCGCGGAGCCGGCGCCTCAAAAAGCGCACGTAGCCAGGCTCCAGCTGCCCGGTGGTAAACAGCACGAAGGTCGGCGGGCCGGCATGAGCTTGGGTCCCGAACAGGATCCGCGGTTGCTTGCCGCCGCGTACCGGATGCGGATGCGCGGCGACGATCCGACCCAGGAAGGCGTTCAGCCTCCCGGTGGAGATGCGGGTTTCCCAGCCGGCCAGCGCTTCCTTGATAGACGCACCCAGATTATCGACGTGACGCCCGGTCAGCGCCGAAATGTTGATCTTGGCTGCCCACTCGAAATGCACCAGATCACGTTCGATCTCGCGGCGCAGGTAGTGACGTCTCTCCTCGTCGGTCAGGTCCCACTTGTTGAACGCGATCACGAGCGCCCGGCCGGTTTCCTCTACCGAGGTCAGGATGCGGAGATCTTGCTCGGTGACCGGCTCACTGGCATCGACGACGACAATGCACACCTCCGCCCGCTCGATCGCACCGTGGGTACGCAGGCTCGCGTAGTACTCGTGTCCCGAGACCTCCTTGACCCGGCGACGGATTCCGGCCGTATCGATGAACCGATAGATCTCGCCATCGACCTCAACGAGCTCATCGACGGGATCCACGGTGGTTCCCGCTACCTCATCGACCACCACCCGCTGCTGCCGAGCCAGTTTGTTGAGCAGGCTCGACTTGCCGACATTCGGCTTTCCGACAACAGCCACCCGCCGCGGCCCACGCGCGCCGTTCGGCAGCTCCATGGGCGCCTCGGGAATCGCACCCAAGATCGCATCCAGCAGGTCACCGCTGCCCCGACCGTGCAATGCCGACACGGCCAATGGTTCGCCGAGGCCGAGCTGCCAGAGCGTGGCGGCCTCGGCCTCGCTTCGTTGATCATCGACCTTGTTGGCGGCCAGTACCACTGGTTTGCCGCTGCGACGCAACACCTTGACGACGGCCTCGTCGACGTCCTGCGTTCCGACCGTTGCGTCGACGACAAAGACCACCGCATCAGCTGCCGCGACCGCCAGCTCGGCCTGCTCGGTGACCTGCGCAGCCATCCCCTTGGCATCCGGAGCCCAACCGCCGGTGTCCACCAGCACGAATTGGCGCCCGTTCCAGGTGGCGTCGTAGGACACGCGGTCTCGGGTCACTCCCGGCACGTCTTGAACCACGGCTTCCCGGCGCCCGATCATCCGGTTCACCAGAGTCGACTTACCGACGTTCGGCCGGCCCACCACCGCCACCACCGGCAGCACGGGCGACTCCTCGGTAGCCGCGATGTCAGTCATGGTCGCTTCGCTCCGAGTTCTCAAGTCTGTAGCCCGTTAAGGACTGGACGGGTGCAGACGGCGGATTCTGGCCTTCGGTGGCCCCGGCAAGGGTAGCCCGGTCAGCGTTTGTGCGGCGACAATGTGGTCGGCAAGCCGTTCCCGCACGACCTCGGTCCACTGTGCAACCGCTGCCTTACGCCGGGGCCAGGGAGTCCGAGGCAGCGTGAACGGCTCCCCATAGACCAGATGAATCGAGCTGCGCAGGTGTGGCAGCTGGCTCTTGGTCTGACCTGGTTCCCGAGTGCCGAGAATGGCGACCGGGACAAGGGGCGCCCCCGACACCATGGCCAGGTAGGCGGCACCTCGCCTGGCCCAGGCGACTTCGCCGCCACTGCGTACGCCTTCCGGGAAGACAGCCAGCACCTTCCCGGCTCGTAGCACCTGAATCGCCCTCCGGACGGCCTGCGGATCGATCTCGCGACGGTTGAGCGAGATCTGGCCGATCTGGGCGAGGAACCGACCGACCGAGCCGATGAAGGCTTCATGTTTCACCCAGGCGAAAGTCAGCCGCCTGGTCAGGGCCACTAGAACCGGCCCGTCCAAAGCGCCGATGTGGTTCGCCACCAAGATCACCGGTCCGGATCGTGGAACGTGGTGGGCACCGTGTACCTTGACCCGCCAGGAGAGGCGCAGTCCTAGTGCCACCGGCGGCCTGCTGAGCCGCAGCCCCCATTCCTTGGGGGCGGGCAATCGATCGGTATGCGGGAGATCGGAGCTAACCCCTTCGATCATTCGTGTCTCCCAGCGGCCGGGCCGGAACGAATGCGCAGATCGTCTCGATCACCTCGTCCAGGCTGAGGGAGGTCGAATCGACGACGTGCACGCCGGGAGCCGCCGATTCGAACTCAGCGACCGAGGAATCGTCACGATCACGGCGAATCACCTGATCATGAACCTCGTCCACGTCGATCTGATGCTCCGCGAGCTCGGCATGCCGTCGCGCAACCCGAGCGGCCGGATCGGCAACCAGCAAGACGCGTACGTCGGCGTCCGGCGCCACGACCGTCGTGATGTCCCGGCCCTCGGCGACGATTCCTCCGACCGCGTCGGCGATCAACTTCTTCTGTCGCGCTACCAGGTCGGCGCGTACGTCGAGGTTGGTGGCAATCGCACTGACAGCGGCTGACACCTCCGGAGCCCGAATAGCTTCGGAGACATCGACTCCATTGATGGCAATCGCCGGACGCCCAGGATCCATGTCAACATCCATCGAGACGTGTGCCAACAGCTCTGCGACAGCCGCTCGGTCGTCCAGGTCGACGCCTTCTTGCAGTGCCAGCCAGGTGACCGCTCGGTACATCGCACCCGTGTCGAGGAAGGCCAAACCAAGCTTGTCGGCAACTCCGCAAGCCGTACTTGATTTGCCTGAGCCGCTGGGGCCGTCGATAGCGATGACGAGCGGCCGATTGAATCCGGAGTTCGGCCTGCACTCGGTCGACGTCTGGAACTGATGGGTCATCGCTACCTCAGACACGCGCCTCAGCGTACCGGCCACTTTCAGGAGACTGTCCAGCCACGCGCCAACATGGTTTCAACTAGCGCATCCGCGTGGTCCGGCGTAACGGATAGGGCCAGATAGCCCATTTCTCGGACTGGGTCGTGCTCGATGGAGATGTCCTCCACGTTCACCCCTGCAGCCCCGACATCGGCAAAAAGTCGTCCGAGCGCTCCTGGGGAGTCAGGAATGGCGACGACGACCTCGCTGTAACTGACCGGCGCCAACCCGTGCTTACCGCCGATCTTCCGCGTACCGACGACACCTCGTTCCAACTGGCTGCGTAGCTCATCTGTGGCCGGCGCGGCCTCCACCGCCTTGATCAACAAGCCCAGCTGATCTTGAACACCGCGCAGTTCCTCGAGCACGGCGTTCGAGTTGGCCCCTAGGATCTGCTCCCACAGCAGCGGGTCGCTGCCGGCAATGCGGGTCACATCGCGCAGACCCTGACCAGCGAGCATCAGGTCGCCTTCGGGAACCTGCGTCAGGTGTGCCGCGACCAGCACCGAGATCAGGTGCGGCAGGTGAGAGACCCTCGCCACCGCCGCATCATGATCATCGACGTCCATGATCACCTCGCGCGCTCCGCAGGCCTGTACGACCGCCCGTACTCGCGTCACGGATTCGGGTGCCGAACGACGGTGAGGTGTGACGACCCAGGTCCGGTCGACGAACAGCCCTGGATGGGCGGTCATCGGACCCGAGTGATGGGATCCGGCCATGGGGTGGGAGCCGACATACCGGCCCAGCTCTACGTCGCGCTGCCACAAGGCGTCAAGGACTCCGGCCTTCACCGAGCCGACATCGGTGACCGTCGCATTCGGATAGACCTGCAGGCTGTGCACGACGAGATCGGCGATGGCGCCAGGCGGCACGGCGACGACGACGAGGTCGACGTCTGCGGACACCGGAGGGTCGATCGTGCCGGCGCCCAGACCGGCTGCGACATGGGCGTGGCTGATCTTGTGATCACGGAGATGGACCGCGTAACCCGCCGCGGACAGGGCGCACCCGATCGATGCGCCGATCAGCCCGGCTCCGATGATCACGACTCGGCTGACCGAGCCTTGCTCCGCTCCCGTGGCCGATGTGGTGTCGTTCACGTCTGGTCGGCGGCGGTGTCGGCGGTCGCGTCAGCAGCCGTGTCGGCGGGCTCGGGTCCATCGGCGAGCAGGGCGGCCAGTCGATCACCCTTGATTCGCCGGAACTTGCGTGGCATTGCCCTGTTCCGGTCCAGAATCGCGACCTCTAATGCATCCACGCCTAGCACCCGCGGTGCCGCACCTTGACCGCCGTCGGAGCTAAGCGCGCGTACCGCCAGCCTGGCCGCATCGTTGAGGCCGAGGCTCGGGCTGAATCCACCACCGACTACCTCAGCAATCACATCGGCTGAACCGCCCATCACTGCGAAGTTGGCCTCGTCGGCCACTGAACCGTCGTAGGTCAGCCGATAGATCTGATCCTGTTGGGGTGTTACGCCGAGCTCTGCGACGATGATCTCGACCTCGAAGGGTTTGTCACCACCGGAGGAGAAGATGGTGCCCAGCACCTGGGCGTACATGTTGGCCAGCCCGCGCCCTGTCACATCGGTCCGGTCGTAGGTGTAGCCGCGCACATCGGCGTAGCGAATGCCCGCCTGGCGCAGATTCTCGAACTCGTTGTATCGACCAACGGCGGCAAAGGCGACGCGATCGTAGATCTCGCTGACCTTGTGCAAGGCCTGCGATCGGTTCTCGGCCACGAACAAGATACCTTCGGCGTAATGCAGCACGACGACTGAACGGCCCCGAGCAATGCCTTTACGGGCGTAATCCGCCCGATCCTTCATCTGCTGCTCGGGGGCAACGTAGAACGGCATACTCATCGGTACGTCCTAAGCAAGTGGAGCCCCTGGTCCGTCGGGTCGCACTGCCCGGCTTGCGATCAGCTGGTCGATCAGGTCGGTGGTCTGCGCATCGCTCAAACGCTGCACGCCGTCTTCGGTGGCGGCCAGCACAACGGGAAAGATCTTCCGCACCATGTCGGGTCCGCCGGTCGCCGAGTCGTCATCGGCCGCGTCGTACAGCGCCTGGATCACCGCCATGGCAGCTTCGTTCGCTGCGAAGTCAGGCCGATAGAGCTTCTTGAGCGACCCGCGGGCGAACACCGCGCCGGATCCGACCGAGAAGTACGCGTGCTCCTCGTAGCGGCCGCCGGTCGCGTCGTAGGAGAAGATGCGGCCCCCGCCGGTGGCCTCATCCCAGCCGGCAAACAAGGGCACCACCACGAGCCCTTGCATGGCCAGGGCGAGGTTCATGCGGGTCATCGTGGCTAGCCGGTTTGCCTTGCCGACCAGGGAAAGCGGTGCGCCCTCGATCTTTTCGTAATGCTCCAGCTCGACCTGAAACAAACCCACCAGCTCGACCGCGAGCCCGGCAGCGCCCGCAATTCCGATGATCGAGAACTCATCCGCCGCGAACACCTTCTCGATGTCGCGTTGCGCGATGATGTTGCCCATCGTCGCCCGCCGGTCACCGGCCACCACGACGCCGCCGGGAAAGGTCGCGGCCACGATCGTCGTGCCGTGTGGCGTCAGATCGCCCACCCCGGCGAGCGCCGGCCGCGAGGAAGGCAACGCATCCGGAGCCACCCGCGAGACGAAGTCGGTGAACGAAGACGACCCGATACGGAAAAACTCAGAGCTCAGCTCGACGACATGTCGGCTATCGTTCACTGGCCGCCCTTCTGAACGAATGAGCGTACGAACTCCTCAGCGTTCACCTCGAGCACGTCGTCTATCTCGTCCAACAGGGAGTCGACCTCTGAGTCGAGTTCCGCCTTGTGCGCAGTATCGGCAGGCGCCAGCTCCTCGACCTCACGATCGTCGGCTCGCCGTGCCTTGCGTTGGCTCTGCTCTGACTCCGCCATACCTGCTCCTCGTCTCTGTGGCGTCCAGCCTAACCAACGTCTCCCACAACACCACGACATTCTTACCGTGTGCGGCCAGCGGTGCGTTGTCGCCCGAAGGGTCTACACAGGCAGCCAAGAGGGGGCTTGAGCGGGTCAGCGACCCAGCGCAGCGAACAGCTCGGTGACCGAATTGCACTCATCGATCAGCTGGCCAACCTGCTCGCGAGTGCCACGGAGCGGGTCCAACAAGGGCAGCCGCTGCAGCGCTGGACGTTCGGGTACGTCGAAGATCACCGAGTCCCAGGACGCAGCGACCACCGATGTGCCGAACTTCTGCATGACCCGGCCCCGGAAGTACGCCCGAGTGTCCTCCGGCGGCGCGTTGCGGGCGCGTTCGATCTCGTCATCGTTGATGAGCCGACGCATCTTGCCATTGGCCAGCAGCGCGCGATAGAGGCTGCGGCGCGGGTCGACGTCGGCGTACTGCAGGTCGATCAACGCCAGCTTGGCAGCAGACCAGCTCAGTCCGTCACGCTCCCGATAGGACTCCATCAGTTTGAGCTTGGCCACCCAGTCGAGCTGATCGGCGAGGCTGAAGATGTCGGTGCGCAGCGCGTCCAGACAGTCCTCCCAGCGGCTGAAGATGTCCTTCGCCTCGATGCGAGCGCTTTCGGTGAGATCTCCGGCCACCCGCTCGTAGTGGTTGCGGCAGGCGTCCAGATACACCTCCTGGAGGTCCAACGCCGTCATGCTGGGCCCATCGCTCAGGTAGAGCGGCTCTCGGACCGACACGTCATGGCTGACCGTCCGCATGGCCGCTACAGGCCCGTCCAGTCGCACGTCGCTGCCCAACTCGCCTGCCTCGATGACGCGCAGCACCCAGGACGCAGTACCCAGCTTCAGATAGGTGGAGATCTCGGAGAGGTTGGCGTCTCCGGTGATTACGTGCAGCCTGCGGTACTTGCTCGCATCAGCGTGCGGCTCATCCCGGGTATTGATGATCGGCCTATTCAGCGTGGTTTCCAGACCCACCTCGGCCTCGAAGAAGTCGGCCCGCTGGCTGATCTGGAAGCCGGGCGTCTGGCTGGATTGACCCAGGCCCACACGGCCGGCGCCGATGATCACCTGCCGAGAGACCAGGAACGCCGTGAACTGGGTGACGATTCGGTCGAAAGGCGTGCTGCGCTGCAGCAGGTAGTTCTCGTGGGTTCCGTACGAGGCGCCCTTGCCGTCGGTGTTGTTCTTGTAGAGCCGCACCGAGCGTCCCAATGACTGAGTCGCACGCTGCGCTGCAAGGGCCATTACGGCCTCGCCGGCCTTGTCGTATCGCACCGCGTCCAGCGCGCAGGTCACCTCGGGGCTGGAATACTCCGGGTGGGCATGGTCGACATAGAGCCGCGCGCCATTGGTCAAGATCACGTTCGCCATACCGAGATCGGTGTCGGTGAGCTGATCCGGGTGGGCCGCGGCCCGGGAGATTTCATAGCCGCGGATGTCCCGGAGCGGTGTCTCCGTCTCGTAGTCCCAGCCGGCCGGTTGGCCTGCTGCCGAGGCGCCGTACGCCTTCACGACGTGGTTGGACAGCTGCATCGGATGCAGGTCGTCCTCGACGAAGGCGTTGCCGAACCCAGTCGGCAGTGCAGGTGACCCGGGTGCGAGCGCACTGATGCCGTACTCGGTCTCGATTCCCATGACACGCGCGTTCAGCCGCGCCGTCATCTCCGAGCTGGCGGCCGCCGACTCCTCGCGATCGGCTGTAGAAGCCATGGCCTCAGCGTAATGTGAGGATCATGCAGGTCCTGCCAGCGATCGCTGTCGACGTAATCTGCATCCTCATTTTCGCGATCATCGGACGCAGTAGTCACCAGGAGGCGACCGACCTTCTCGGCGTCGCATACACCGCCTGGCCCTTCCTCGCCGGGTGCCTCTTCGGAGCCCTCATCGGCCGCATCTGGCGACACCCGTACGCGCTCGCCTCAGGCGTCTTCGTCTGGCTCGGCACGGTCGTCGGTGGCATGACGCTGCGGGTACTCACCGGTGCCGGTGTACAGCCGTCTTTCGTCCTCGTCGCCAGCGTCTTCCTCGCCGTCCTCCTGATCGGCTGGCGAGCCGGGCTCCGGCTGATTCAGCACGCCCGGGCCAAGACATCCGCCGACTCAACGTCTAGACGTCCGAGGCTGGGAACGCCCTACAGGTACTGACCGGTATTCGAGACGGTGTCGATGGACCTGCCCGGTTGAGTCCCCTGCTTGGACGAGATCAGCGTTCGGATGAAGACGATTCGCTCGCCCTTCTTGCCGGAGATCTTCGCCCAGTCATCCGGGTTGGTGGTGTTGGGCAGATCCTCGTTTTCGGCGAACTCATCCAGGCAGGCCTGGAGCAGGTGCCCGATCCGCAAACCTCGTACGCCGGTGTCGAGGAAGTCCTTGATCGCCATCTTCTTCGCCCGATCCACGATGTTTTGGATCATTGCCCCTGAGTTGAAGTCCTTGAAGTAGAGGACCTCCTTGTCGCCGCCGGCGTAAGTGACCTCCAGGAACTGGTTCTCCTCCGACTCCACATACATCCGGCTAACGGTGCGGTCGATCATGGCCTGCACGCAGCTCTGCGGATCATGATCGAATTCGGCGAGATCTTCCGGATGCAGCGGCAGGGTCGGAGTGAGGTACTTGCTGAAGATCTCCCGCGCCGCCTCCGCATCAGGCCGCTCAATTTTGATCTTCACGTCGAGGCGTCCCGGTCGCAGGATTGCCGGATCGATCATGTCCTCACGGTTCGACGCTCCGATGATGATCACATTGTCCAAGCCCTCGACGCCGTCGATCTCACTCAGCAGCTGCGGCACGATGGTGTTCTCCACATCAGAGGAGACACCGGAGCCACGAGTCCGGAACAGCGAGTCCATTTCGTCGAAGAAGACGATCACCGGCATGCCATCGGTGGCCTTGTCGCGGGCCCGTTGGAAGACCAGCCGGATGTGTCGCTCGGTTTCCCCGACGTACTTGTTCAGCAGCTCAGGACCCTTGATATTGAGGAAAAAGCTCCGGCCTTCCTCGCCGGTTCGCTCGCTGACCTTCTTCGCCAGTGAGTTGGCGACGGCCTTGGCGATCAAAGTCTTGCCGCAGCCGGGAGGTCCATAGAGCAGGATGCCTTTGGGAGCCTTGAGCTCATGCTCAGCAAAGAGTTCCTTGTGCAGGAACGGCAGCTCGACCGCATCCCGGATCGCCTCGATCTGGTTGCCCAGGCCGCCGATCACCGAGTAGTCGATGTCGGGCACCTCCTCCAGCACCAGCTCTTCGACATCCAGCTTGGGAATCCGCTCGTACGCGAAATGCACCCGACGATCGATCAACAACGAGTCCCCGGACCGCAGATGTTGATCACGCAGCCGGTACGCGAGCCGAACGACGCTTTCCTCGTCGCCGTGTCCGATCACCAGCGCGCGATCGCCGCCCTCGAGCAGCTCCTTGAGCAGCACGACTTCGCCGACCTCGTCGAACTCCAGGACCTTGACGACGTTCATCGCCTCATTGACCATCACCTCCTTGCCGGGTGACAGCCCTTCCAGATCAACATCGGGACTCACACTGACCCGCATCTTGCGGCCGGAGGTATAGATATCCGCGGTGTGATCCTCCTGCCCGGCGAGAAAGACGGCGAAGGCGGCCGGCGGCTGTGCAAGCCGGTCAACCTCGCTCTTCAACGACACGATCTGATCCCGCGCTTCACGCAGTGTGGCGGCGAGGCGCTCATTGTTGGCGGCGGCGGTCCGGGCATCCGAACGAGCATCAGCCAGCCGGCGCTCCAGCATGGCGAGGTCGTGGGGATGGGACGTCGTGCGATCCCGGAGCCTGTCGAGCTCGTCTCTGAGCGCACCAATCTGGGTTATCAAAGATTCGCGGTCCTCATACGCACCGCGATCGTGAAGAGATCCGGCCATGGCACACCTCCTGTCAAGAGACCCTACCTGGGCAGGTTGTGCGGTCCTTTGTAATCATCGCCGTACGCGCCGGGTGCTGGGCGACGTTTGCGTAACGGTGCTGTGAACCCTGGTGCCATGCGCCGCGCAGTGATCACGAATCCAGTGTGGCCGACCATGTTATGCCGCGGCCGCACCGCAAGTCCCTCCACATGCCAGGCCCGGATCAGCGATTCGGTCGCCTCCGGCTCGGTGAAACCGGCGTGCACCCGCAAGGTCTCCACCGTCTGCGCAAGCTGCGTGGTCGTCGTGACGTAGGCGCAGAACACCCCACCGGGGATCAGCACCTGGGCCGAGGCAGTCACGCATTCCCACGGGGCGAGCATGTCCAGCACCACCCGGTCAACGGGCTCATCGGTAAGCGAGGCGAGCAGATCGCCGACCCGCAGCTCCCAGTTGGCAGGGAGCGCACCGAAGAAGTTTCCCACGTTCCGGCGAGCAAAGTTGGCAAAGTCCTCGCGCCGCTCGTAGGAGATCAAACGTCCACTCGGACCGATGCTTCGGAGCAGGCTGCAGCTCAGGGCGCCCGACCCGGCCCCTGCCTCGAGAACCCGAGCGCCGGGAAAGATGTCCGCACTCATCAAAATCTGGGCTGCGTCCTTGGGATAGACCACGGCGGCGCCCCGCGGCATGGTGACGGTGAAGTCCTGCAAGAGCGGCCTCATGGCCAGAAATGGCATGCCACCGGTCGTATTGACCACAACGCCTTCGGGCTGAGCAATGAGGTGGTCGTGGCTGACCGCGCCTTTCGTCGTGTGAAACAGCCCGCCCACCGCCAGCACGACCGAATGTCGTCGTCCTTTCGGATCGGTCAAGGTGATGCGCTCCCCCGCCTCGAACGAGCCGCGTCGAACCCCGGAGAGCTCTACCTGGTCAGGCATTGCTGATACCGAAGAATCCCAGCTGCCAGCCCGGGCCGAAGGAGCCGCCAGGCAGTTCCACGCCGCCGCGTACGTAGAGATGCTCGTCCGACTGGGTGATCGGCAGCATGATCAGGTCGACCGCCGCCTGCTTCTGCAGCGCAGCCAGCAGCCGATCTGCGCTGGCACTGTCAGTAGTCGCGCGAAATTCGGTCTCGATGGTGCTGACCGTCAACTTGGCGGCCGGCAGCGGCGTGTCCAGGTAGGGCTGTAGCCAGGCGATCGCCGTAGCGGTCCACGCCTTCCGGTCAACCAGATTCAAGTCCGCATTCAGGTCACCAGGTCGGATTTGGACGCTCAGCCCGCCGGTGTTCTCCAGCCGCGAGCGGATTTGCGCGGCGAGGTCCGGGCCATTCGGCATGGTGGCGTCATAGCCCAGCGTGAGGTTGATCCGGCTTTTCCACGTCACCTTGGGCTTCGCCTTACCGCCGAGCGGGAAGGCCGCCGTATGGCCCTCCACACCGGTCGGAACGAGGGAATCGGATGTGCGGTCTCCTTGCAGAGCCACCGCAATGGCTTGGCGCAGGGCCTTGTTCGACCGCATCGGCGAGCTCGGCGACCATTCGAGCTGCAGGACGCGTGCGCCGCCCAGCACGGTTTCTGTGAAGCCGTTGAGGGTCTCGTGATTGGGGTTCTGTCGCACTTGCTGGTTGAACCGGGTAACGGCTGCTGTGTCGAGCCCCCTCCAGACGACGTCGACCATGCCCCGGCTCATGGCGTCCTCGATCGTCGGGGAGTCGGTGACGCTGCGGTACACCAGAGCGGAAAGACGTGGAGGGTTGCGCCCAACGTAGGCGTCGTATTTGCTGAGCTGCAGCTGGTTGCCGGTGTACTTCGTCACCCGGAAGGGGCCGGAGCCGACGATCAATTCGTTCGGATCCTGCACCCGGTCGGCGTCGTAGACCTCCTCGTCGACGATCGATGCCGCTGGGGAAGCCAGTGCCCAACCGAACTGGGTATCGGGCCTGCTCAGCACGAACCTGACGGTCTTCGCGTCTGGGGTCTGAATTCTCCGAAACGATGACAGTGCGGGCGCTGAAGACCCCGGAACCTTGAGCCGAGCAGCCCGCTCGATGCTGAACTTCACGTCACTAGAGGTCAGTGGATGTCCATTGTGGAACGCCAGGTCGTCGTTGAGCGTGCAGGTGTAGACGTTCGCTGCGGTGAAGAGGCAGTCCCGAGCTGCGTCGGGCTTGAGAACCGAGCCACCCGGATCTGCGGTCATCAGCCGCTGGAAGACGTTGAGCGAGAGCACGGTAGAGGCCGCGTCAGTGATCGCGGCCGGATCGGTGACCCGGATCTGATCGGTCGACATCACCGTGAACGGTCGGGGGGTTGAGCTGGCAGTCGGGGTGGGCGCCGGCCGCTCACCTGGGGTTCGGCACGCACTCAAGAACAACAACAGCAGGACGACTCCGACCAAGAGGCGGCGCGGCAGGCCCGCAGAGGTGTCAGTCGGCATCGAACTGCTCCAGCAGTCGTGCGACCGCGGCGGCGTCCAGTTCGGCAAGCGAATTGACGTGGAGCCGTCGCGGAGCCGTCGGGATCGGCACCCGATGAGGTATCGCTACTACGAGCGCACCGGCGGCATTCCCCGATCGGCAGCCCGTTTCGGAGTCCTCCAGGACCACGCAATGCCGAGCTGAGACGCCGAGCGCCGTACACGCCTTCTCGTACGGCTCTGGGTGGGGCTTGCCTCGGCTCACTTCATCACCCGCGACCGAGACTCCGAAAGTCCCAGCGGGAAGCTGGACGAGCGCCGCGTCCAACAGCACCCGGTACGACGCCGACACCAAGGCGCACGGGATGCCAGCCGCCGCAAAAGATTCGAGTAGCTCGATCGCTCCGGGCCGCCACACAATCGGGTGATGCCGGATGTGATCAACAACCACCGTCAGCAGCTCGTCCACCACCCATGACGGGCTGAGGTCGGCTCGGCCAATGGCGTTGAGGATGTAGGACCCTGAGTCGAGCAGTGAGTTGCCCACCAGCTGCTCAGCATCCTGCTGCGACCAGGTGCCGCCGAGCTTGTCGATCAGGTCGTACTCTGCGGCAATCCAGAGCGGCTCGGTGTCGGCCAGTGTGCCGTCGAAATCCCACAGCGCGGCCGCCAGCGTGGAGGTTGTCGTGTCGCTCATGGCGCGGCCATTCTTCCAGTCGGAGCCAGACGCGCAAATTTGCGGATTTGAATTGCACTCTGACAGGCCGCCCGTCCCAGCGCGGTGGTCGCACTATCGTGCGTTGAAGTACTTCGCCTCGGGATGGTGCACGATCATGGCATCTGTGGACTGCTCCGGATGCAGCTGCAGCTCCTCGGACAGCTCAACGCCGATTCGCTCCGGACGGAGCAGCGCCACCAGCTTGCGCCGATCATCCAGCTCGGGGCATGCGGGATAGCCGAAGGAGTACCGGGAGCCGCGGTAGGCCTGGTCCCGGATCATTTCCTCCATCGCCCCGTCGTCGCGTGCGAAACCGAAATCGGCCCGGATCCTGGCATGCCACATTTCGGCCAGGGCCTCGGTCAGTTGCACGCTGAGCCCGTGCAGCTCCAGATAATCCCGGTAGGCGTTGTGCTCGAAGAGGCTAGCGGTGACCTTGGAGACCTGAGCTCCCATGGTGACCAGATGGAACGCCACTACGTCCGGACCCTTACGTTCGGCCAGCTGTCGATCTCGGAAGAAGTCAGCCAGGCAGAGATACCGACCCCGGGTCTGGCGCGGGAACGTGTAGCGGTGCAGCTCCGCGGCCGGATCTGAGACGTCGGCGCCAGGCCGGAGCACGACGAGATCCTCGCCGTCGCTGTAACACGGCCAGTACCCGTAGATCACTGCGAACTCCGCTATCCCATCGGTCTGGATGCGATCCAGCCAGGCGCGCAGCCGCGGCCGGCCCTCGGTCTCGACCAGGTCCTCATAGGACACACCGCCACGCGAACCCTTGAGACCCCACTGGCCCATGAACGTCGCCCGTTCATCCAGATAGGCCGCGACATCGGCCAGCGAGATCCCCTTGACGATCCGGTCGCCCCAGAACGGCGGAGTCGGCACATCGATGTCAACCGCCACATCCGAACGCCTGGCCACCTCGGTATCCACCCGATCCTCGACGAGGGTTGACCCGCGAGCCTTAACCCGGCGTTCACGTGGCGCCGGCAGCGCAGCCCCCTCCTCGCCGCGCTTGACAGCCATCAGGGCGTCCATGAGTCGTAACCCCTCGAAGGCATCGCGGGCGTAGCGGACTTCGCCGGCAAACACCTCGCGAAGATCTTGCTCGACGTACGCACGGGTGAGCGCTGCACCGCCCAAGAACACGGGATACGCGGTCGCCATGCCACGCCGGTTGAG
>DATLQP010000119.1:0-7244 GCA_035535155.1 Propionibacteriaceae bacterium | reverse complement strand
GGCGATGGGCCGACCCGCTGGTAGGCCTCGTCATTACCGTGGCGATTCTCGGTGTGCTGCGATCAGCGGTCACGCAGGTGGGTGCTCGGCTGATGGACGCTGTTGATCCCGCGCTCGTCGATCAAGCCACCAAAGCCCTCGCCGCCGTCGAAGGCGTCAAGGAGGTCCGGGAGCTGCGCATCCGCTGGATTGGGCACCGGCTTCGGGCCGAAGCCGACATTACGGCTGACCCCACCCTCACCATCACCCAAGCACACGAACTAGCCCACCTTGCCGAGGACCGGCTTTTGGCCTGGATCCGACGGCTCAATGCTGCCAATGTCCATATCAGTCCCGTCGGGGCGCACGCGCACCCCGACTAAATTCTCATACCTGCCGTTGTTCACGCTCTTCCCAACCGGCGCTGCTCGGGTCGCTGAAGGCACCCTCGAGGAAGCGTCTCAACGCGGGTCTACGGTCGCGTACGACGCGGGTCACCAACGTCGTCTGGCGTAGACCGTGGCCGACCGAGGAGCCACGGGAGCCAGCAGCGGACGCCGTGCCTTCGACCGGCATGCGCGAAGGCTACTCAGGAACGCGACCTCGTGGTATGACCTTCTCGTCGCTTAGGTTGCTCGAGATCGCACTCTCCTCCCGAGCGTCCACGCTGCCGCCGTCCTCGGCCTCGACGCCCAGCAAGCTTGCCGCCCACGCCTACCACCCGGTCGACAAAGTGATCAGCCGAAAACTGTCGGACCGGCCTTCGTCGGCGTGATCCGGATCAAGCAACGGCGCTGTTCGATCATGGCGGCGCGGTAGTCGTCCCAATCCGGATGCTCCCCGGAGATAGAGCGGTAGTACTCGACTAGCGGTTCCATCGCCTCTGGCAGGCTGACGACCTCCACGTCGCCACTGAGCTGCGCCCAGTCACCGAAGAACCTGTCATTGAGCACACACAACCAGGCTCGGGGGTCGCGACGGACGTTGAAGGTCTTCATTGCGGATTCGCGGGTACTGACGACCAGACGATCCTGCGAGTCGACGCCGACGAGTACCGGCGATAACTGGGGCGTACCGTCACGTTTCTTGGTTGCGAGAACGGCATGTGGGTTCTTACGGGCGAACGCGAGTACTTCTGCGGCATCCATATCAGCGTTAAGTCAATCAGAATCGTCGACGAGGCCGCTAGCCGGGAGCATGAGCGGTTGGACCCATCAACAGTCCGCTCGTCGTGGTCGTCAGATGGCCTCAAGCGCGCCACCTCTTGGGATTTACATTCCATGGAATCAACATGCGTTAGCGTGAATCCGTGGAGGTCGACCTGGTCGGTCTGTTTGATGACCTAGTCCGGCTGGAGACCGCCCTGTGGAACCGGGTGGACATCCAAATCCACGATGAGCACGGTCTACCGCTGGCCTGGTTGGAGCCCATGCAGATCATCAGTGCCACGCCGCACTGCCGAGTCTTGGACATTGCCGAGGCGTTGTTCATCACCGTGGGAGGAGCGAGCAAGGTCGTCGACAAGATCGAAGCCCACGGCTGGTGCAGGCGGCTACCGAATCCCAACGACGGTCGCTCGAATCTCATTGAGCTGACGCTGAGTGGCGAGGCACTTCTCGCCGAAGCCAACCTAACTTTGGGCGAAGCACTTGCGGTTTATGTCGGCGCGGCCGCATCTGCAAGCGACCTCAACCAGCTGTCGAGCACTCTCCGTCGGCTGCGCCGACATCTGATGATCACTGCGGATCGGGCGGCCCCGGCGAAGGGCCGTTGATGTCGATCATGAAAGCGGTGGCGCTCGATGCGCCGGGACCGTGGACCAATTCCAAATTCAAGAAGGAGAAGCAGTTGTGACTACGTACAAAGTCGGCTATTTCGTCGGGAGCCTCTCGTCGAAATCCATTAACCGCATCCTGTCCAAAGCGCTCATCCGGCTAGCGCCAAACGATCTTGAGTTCAGCGAGATACCGATCAATAATCTGCCGCTCTACAGCCAGGACTACGACGATGACTACCCCGCTGAGGCGACCTCCTTGAAGGACGCCATCAGGGGATCAGATGCAGTGCTCTTCGTAACGCCCGAATACAACCGCTCCATTCCTGGAGGGTTGAAGAATGCGATCGACTGGGCTTCCCGACCTTGGGGGCAAAACGCCTTCGACCACATACCCGCTGCGGTCATCGGCGCCTCGATCGGCCAAATCGGCACCGCCGTCGCCCAGCAGAGCCTGCGCGGAGTCCTCAGCTTCTGCAATGCCCGCCAAATGACCGCACCAGAGGCCTACATCCAATACTCGCCTGAGGTTTTCACCGAGGATGGCGAGGTCACCAACGACGCGACAGCAGCCTTCCTGAGCGGCTTCATGGCGGAATTCCGCACCCATCTCGCCCGGGTGTTAACGGTCATTCCGCGACAGTAGACAGGGCGCACGGCATGCTGGTCCGCTTGTGCTCAGACGGAGGCGGCCGTCAGCGCCAGTCTTTCTCGGTCAGTTCGACGACGCAGGACCGGGTCGGAACGACGGAACCCGTCGAGTAGCGATGCACGGTGTCGAGGTTGGCTGACATCACGTCTCCTTGATTTGTCTGAACGAGATGGGGTCAACGGAGTACGCGGTAGCGGAGATGGGTGGCCTGCGGCGAGTACTCGGCCTCGACGGCCTCGAGCTGGTTCACTGTCGTGTCGTCGAAGAGTCGCTCACCCCGTCCGAGTAGCACCGGAACCAAGTCGAGGGTCAGTTCATCGAGCTCGTCCGCCGCTAGTGCCTGCCGCACGAGCGACGCGCCACCGGCGATATCGACGTCCCCTTCCCCCGCTTCACGGGCCAAGCGCAGCGCCTCGCCGAAGCCATCGGTGACAAAGTGGAAGACAGTGCCACCCGACATCGGCACCGGAGGGCGAGCGTGATGAGTCACGACGAACACGGGCGCGTGGTACGGGGGCTCCTCGCCCCACCACCCACGCCAGTCCCCGTCCCAGCTCGACCAGGAACCCCGGACGGGACCGAACATGTTTCGCCCCATGACGTAGGCGCCCCGCGGGCGCAGCAGACGCTCGGCCCAGCGGCGGTCGATCGGCCCAGCCTCATCCACGTCGAAATGCCACTGGTGCAGCATCATGCCGCGACGTCCGAGCGGATCCTCCGGCGACTGGTCCGGCCCGGCGACGAACCCGTCGAGCGAGATCGACATGTGTGCAGAAGTAAATGTCATGGTCGTTCAGACCCGCCAGCCACTGCTAACTCATCGCCAGGCAGGGTTGGTCGCTGAGCGACAGTCAGGCCGGCTGCTCAGCGAACGCGATCTGCGAGACTCTCGCGATCAATGGCCGGCCGCTCGGGCTCGGCAATCTCTGGAACATCACTGAGTCGGTTTACCTGCTCGTTGAGCGCATCGAGTACGGCTCGGAACTGCACCTGCGCGACCCTGGCGAACATCCGAATGTATTCGATGTCTTGGAACGAAGGGTCCTCGCTGCCAGCGCGCTCGATGGTGGCTGTGGCCCGAGCGACGGCCCCCTTAGCCGCCGTGCTGGCCTGGTCCATGACGTCTCGCTGCTGCGACCGCGCGGTCAGCAGCAGGTCACGAGCGGACTGCATAGCTTCATCGATCAACGCGTCGGCGAGTTGCTGGGCTTGGTTGAGCAGGCTCACGGCGTGGTCGGTGACCTGCTCCTGCGGGGTTGCCTGCAACTCCTCCAGCTCGCCGCGTAGCTGGTCCTTCTCGTGGGTCAGGGTCGCGATCTGCTTGTCGAGACGCTCCAAGTCGTCCGCGAGCGTGCGGAGGAAGGCGCGGACCTCATTGTGGTCCAGGCCACGAAGCCGGACATTGAAGGTCTTGCGGCGTACGTCCTGTGGACTGGTCCGGGGACGAGGTGAGCTATTCATGCTCATGGTTATGTACCCCTCCACTGCTATCTGGTCTCCCAAGCGTCCTGTAGCTCCCGGGTCGGCGACGCGTCGCCACGGAAATCGAACTGCTCACGTCGGATCGAGGTGGCAGGAACACCCACGGCCTCGAGCTCTGTCACTGCATGTCGGACCATCGCCGGTGAGCCGCACACCATGGCGGTCCGCTGCGACCAGTTGTCAGCCTTCGCTGCCACGCTGGCGACAAGCCCTTGAGCCCCGAAGTAGGTCTGATCCTCAGAGACCACTGGCGTGTAGTCGAACCAGGGCTTGCGCGCCAGCCGGCTGAGGTGCTCATGATCGTAGAGGTTCCACGGCATCCGAGAGCCGTGGAATAAGTGCACCCTGGGCGCGAATCCGCTCGACTCCCAGCCTCGGTCGATCTGCTCCAATACGGCGCGCAACGGAGCAAGGCCGGTGCCGCCGGCGACCATCAGCAGGTCGGGAAGGGCGCCATTCTCGGGTAGCGTGAGCTGCTCGCCTACCGGGGCTGCCAGCTTGATGGTGTCGCCCTGGCTCAGCCGACGGACCGCCGCAGTGGAGACGAGACCACCGGCAATCGGCTGGACGTGGAACTGCAGCCGACCCGAGGGGTCCGGAGCATTCGCGGGACTGAAGTAGCGCCACAGCCGGGGTCGCTGCGGGATCTCCACGGCCACGGACTGCCCGGCGCGGTAGGGAAACGGTTCCCTCGGCACCACTTCTATGACGGCAACCTCGACTGAGCGTCGTTCGACACGCACGACGTCGGCCTCCCACCATGCCGGCGCGACCTCCTCGTGCTGCTCGGCAGCGGCGACCATCACCTTGGCGACCACTCCGTAGGCCTGCGCCCACGTGTCGGCCAGCTCAGGTGTCCACGATGCGCCGAGGAAGCGCTTCAACGTGGCCAGCAGGCTCGCGCCTACCGCTGAGTAGTGCTCGGTAACCACCGAGAAGCGACGGTGGTCACGACCCAACTGCTCAAGGATGGGCACCACGTCGTCGAGGCTCTCGACGTTGGAGACCACAGCGCCCAGGGCGGTAACCAGCTTCTCCCGCTGCGCAGTCATCTGAATCGGGAACATCGAGCGCACCTCGGGGTGGCTCAAGAACAAATGAGAGTAGAAGTACAGCGGGACATCGTCGCCGTTGGCCGCGACCTTCCCCCAACTGGCCTTTAAGGCGGCGGTGTCCATCAGGTCAGGACGACCCCGCTTCGACGATGTCAGGCTCCGTGGCCACGACCACTGCAGCGGCCCGGCCGATGATGTCGTCGGGAACTCCGGCGTCCTTCATAGCGGCACCCAGATGACCGACGACTGCATTGAAGTCGTCCTGGTCAATTCCAAGGCCAGCGTGAGCCTCACTGAGCCGGCGACCGTCGTAGTTTGCCGGGCCGCCGAGGACTTGGGTCACCAACAGAGCCTGGTGGCGCTTGAGTCGCGTCATGTCGACCCCATCGAAGTAGGGCGCAAGCTGGGAGTCGCCGAGAACCCGCTCGTAAAAGTCATTTACGACAGCACTGACGGCAGGCCCGCCGCCAACTGCCTCGTAGTCGCTCACGGCCCCGCCAATCGTCTGATCAGTCATGGCATGCTCGTCCTTCCCGCAAAAGCGAACAGTAGCAAACTGCTTACCATGCATACGGCCCGAGGGAAAGTCTGAACGTCCTGTGATCCACCCACCGAACGCACGACTATCTCGATTCTTGTACGCCTGCGCGCTGGATCTGCGGCGTCTCACCCTGGCCGCCGTAGTTTTGCTGTGCGCTTGCGACATCTCGACTCCCTCGACAACGACCTCGACTGCGCCGCCAGCAGGTGGCGCATCAGTCAGCTCGCAAGCGTCCGTGGCACCTGCCCGCCTGGTCGCCACCAAGCGCCTCAACGATCGGGAAGTAGACCTCACTGTCGAGTCACCGGCCGTCGGTGAGCAGGTTAAAGTCCTGCTGCTGCTGCCGGCGAGCTACCAGACAGAAAAATCCCGGCGCTGGCCGGTGCTCTACCTGCTGCACGGCTGTTGCGACAGCTATCTCAGCTGGACCCGGTCGACCGACGTCAGCAAGCTCACCGCTCACTCAGACGTCATCGTGGCCATGCCTGAGGGCGGCAAGGTCGGGTTCTACTCCGACTGGCGGTCTGGGCCGGGCTGGGAAACCTTCCATACCGCCGAATTGCCCAACCTGCTGGCCCGGCAGTACCGGGCCGGTCCGGTCGCGGCGATCGCAGGAGTCTCGATGGGAGGTCTGGGCGCGCTGAACTACGCGGCCCGCCACCCGGGCATGTACACCGTCGCAGCGTCATTCAGCGGCATTGTCCATACCCGGCTGTCCCCTGACGAGTCGCAGGGGTATCTCGGCTTGGTCTCCTCCCAAGGCGAGGATCCACAGGCGTTGTGGGGAGATCCCGACGCAGATGTCGACACCTGGAAGCAACACAACCCGTACGACCTCGCATCACAACTCAGCGATGTCCGGTTGTTCATCTCCGCCGGCAACGGCGATCCCGGCCCACTCGACCGGAAAGGCACCGGCCATGACTCAACCGAAACAGCGTTAGGGGCGGAGAACCGGGCCTTCGCCGATCGCGTACAAGAACTTGGTCTGAATGCACAGATTGACCTTTACGGGCCAGGCACCCACAACTGGATTTACTGGAAACGCGAACTGCACCGCGCCTGGCCCTTGATAAATGACCAACTTGGCCGGCGGTGACATCGGCCGGCAGACCCGTTGCCGAACTCTTAGTCAAAAGCTTCCGAGAATGCGGTCCGCAGATTGCCGCGTTTCAACCAGCTGAGCCAGCACAGGCCCGTAATGATCGCCACCGTGGTCGCCATAAGGACGCCGGCGATGGCGTATACGCCAATCTCTGAGATGACCGGCGTATTGGGTTTGACCAGCGCTGGGGGTGCAAACGTCCAACTGAGCCCAAGCGTCCAGGCGACTGCATTGAACCTGACCCACCGTCCGGCGGTTGGCACGGCCGTCCGTAGGAGCATGAACTGCGCCGTAGGTATGGAAGCCAGCAGTGCGAGCACCAGAACGGCAGCCAATAACCACGACGACCAGGACGACCAGCCGATCCGCTGCATGGAGCCCGGAATCAGGCCGATCGACCATGCCACCACAGCGGCGACGCTCGTGGCCACCGGCCAGAGACGAAGAATGACGGCGGGCAGCTGTAGTCGGGACATGGCCATCGCCTGGCCCCTACCGAGCAGTGCACCTTCCAGGGCACCAGCACCGAGCAAGACCGCGAACTCGGGCATATGCGAGAGGTCCTGAGTCGCGGCCAGCGCAGCAGCGACGGTAAAGCCGGCCGCCTCACCGGCGATCGTGCAGGCGATCCAGCGGCGGAAGAATACGTCGGTGCC
>DATLQP010000118.1:0-16024 GCA_035535155.1 Propionibacteriaceae bacterium | reverse complement strand
GCCACTGCATCTGGATCCTCAGGTGGGTCCATCCGTACGCCGTTGGCGGCGCGGGTCCGCGAGGAGTCCGGTTTCGGTCGCGTCGGGTCGTGCGGCTGCTCGTCGGCCGGGGGCGTACGCGGTGCTCCGGCCGACGCTGCGGCCCCGGGATCCACCATCGTCTCGACGGCGAAGTCCGCTCCCATCACGACGACCATGGCCTCGCGCAGCACATCCTCGCTGCCCCCACGGGCGAAGCTGTCACGTGCACCGGCGTTGGACATGGCCAACAGCAGGGTGTCGTTGCGGAGTTCTGCGACCTGGGCATTCTGGCTGAGCAGGATCCAGGTGAACCGACGCTTGCCCTTCACCTCCTCGAGTACTTCCGGCCAGAGCCGGCGTACATCAGTGACGGTCAGCTGCGGGGAGATGGGGGCTGAGCCCTTCGACGAGCTCAGGACGGCGCCCTTCGACGAACCCAGGACGGCGCTTGTCGAAGCCCCCTCAGCTCGCCCTTCGACAGGCTCAGGGCGCACTTCGGCAGGCTCGGGCTGCACGTCGACTGGCTCAGGGTGCGGGGATCTGCCGGCTGAGCTGGTCGAAGCCTGCTCGACAGATGGCCCTTCGACGGGCTCAGGGCGCACCTTGACAGGCTCAGGGCGCACGTTGACAGGCTCAGGGCGCACGCCGACGGGCTCAGAGCGCGAAGTGGGCGGTTCTGAGCGCACGGCCGAGGTCACCTCGGCGATCCCGATGCGCCGCTCCAGCCGATCGAGTCGGGCGTGGACGCCGCGATCATCGGTATCGGCACCCGGCAGCAGCACCCGAGCACACATCAGTTCCAGATGCAGCCGCGGGGCAGTGGTGCCTCGCATGTCGGTGAGACCGGTAGCGATGACCTCGGCAGCGCGAGTCAGTTCTCCGGCGCCGAGCGACGCGGCCTGCGAGCTGAGGCGTTCGGCCTGGTCAGCAGCGACATCGACGAGTCCGGACGTCAGCGCATCAGGCACCGCTGCAACGATCACCAGGTCACGGAGTCGACGTAGCAGATCCTCCGCGAAGCGGCGCGGATCCTGACCGACCTCGATCACTTTGTCGACGCAGGCAAAGACGCCACCGGCATCACCGGCCGCGAAGGCGTCCACGAATTCATCGAGCAGCGAGTCCGGTGTATATCCCAGCAGCGCTGCCGCCTGCCGATAGGAGACGCCAGACTCAGCGGCACCGCCTAGTAGCTGATCCAGCACGGAGAGCGAGTCGCGGACCGATCCACCCCCGGCACGTACCACCAGCGGCAGCACAGCCGTTTCAACCGCAATGCCTTCGGCGTCACAGAGCTTGGCCAAGTATTCGGTCAGCAATCGCGGCGGCACGAGGCGGAACGGATAGTGATGGGTGCGCGACCGGATCGTCGAGATGACCTTGTCCGGCTCGGTGGTGGCGAAAACGAACTTGACGTGCGGCGGCGGCTCCTCGACCAGCTTCAGCAGGGCGTTGAAGCCTGCCGTGGTCACCATGTGCGCCTCGTCGACGATGTAGATCTTGAAACGGCTGCTGACTGGTGAGAAGAATGCCCGCTCCCGAAGATCACGAGCATCGTCGACACCACCGTGGCTGGCCGCGTCGATCTCGATGACGTCGATGCTCCCGGGGCCGTTGCGCGCCAGGTCGCGGCACGATTGGCACTCGCCGCAGGGCACCGCGCGAGGACCCTTCTCACAGTTCAGGGCTCGGGCGAGAATCCGAGCCGACGTGGTCTTGCCGCAGCCCCGCGGTCCAGAGAACAGGTAAGCGTGGTTGACCCGGTTGTTGGTGAGGGCGCGTTGCAGAGGCTCGGTGACATGGTCCTGGCCGATGACCTCGGCGAAGGTGTCGGGACGGTAGCGCCGGTAGAGCGCCAGGGGTGCACTCGCGGACGTGATCGCGCTGGGATCATCGAACAGCGACTCGTCCTGAGTGTGCTCGATTTGGTCCGGCTCGGTTTGGTCCGGTTGATCCGGCCCAGGCTCAGAGAGCCGCAGGCCGTCCAGCCCCGCGTCTTCCACGCATGCACCCTATGCCCGGATGGTGACAGCCGGATGACGTGCGGTGGATTCCAAGCGCGAGGCCCGAGCAGCGGAAAAAGGCGGCGTAAGCTGCGCTGCCGTGGACCTCGATTGGGTGCTGTTCGATGCCGATGGCGTGATCCAGGGTCCTCGTGATGGCTGGTTCGAAGAGCTGACCGCCTGGGGCGGCTCGCGAGCCGACGAGTTCATGCTCGCCATCGCTGAGGCGGACATGTCGTGCCTTACGGGTAAGGACTTCGGAGCGGCGATGCGTGGCGTGCTTAGCCAGTTCCACATCGATGCGCCACTTGAAGACGTCATTGATCAGCATTTCTGGATCGAGGTCAGGCAGCCGATGCTCGCGGCAGTACGCGCGGTTCGTGATCTTGGGCTGCGCTGTGCATTGGCGACCAACCAGCAAAACATGCGCGGCGCGTACATGCGCAGCTCACTCCGCTTCGAGACGATCTTCGATGAGCAGTTCTACTCCTATGAGCTCGGGTTCGCCAAGCCTGACGCCGGGTACTTCCAAGCGATCATGGACCGCATCAACGTGCCACCGCATCGTGTGTTGTTCATCGATGATCATGAGGGCAACGTCGCTGGCGCGAGCGAACTCGGCATCTACGCTGAGCTCTTTGCACGAGACGGCGGAGTACCTGTGCTGGCGTCGATCTTGGCCCGCTACGGCGTACAGCTGTGACGGTTCGGATCGGCATTTCAGGTTGGACCTATCCGCCCTGGCGAGGCGAGTTCTATCCGCCGGGACTGCGGCAGCGTGATGAGCTGCGGTACGTCGCCGAGCGAATGAACTCAGTTGAGATCAACGGCAGCTTCTACGCGTTGCAACGCCATTCCAGTTTTGCGTCCTGGTCGGCCTCGGTGCCAGAGGACTTCGTCTTTGCCGTAAAGGGCGGCCGGTTCATCACGCACATGAAGAAGCTGAGCGGAGTTGAGACTCCGCTGGCGAACTTCTTCGCCTCCGGCGTACTTGCTCTTGATCGAAAATTGGGCCCGCTGCTGTGGCAGCTTCCGCCGAACCTCGGCTTCAACGCCGAACGAATCGATGCGTTCTGTGCCCAACTGCCGCGGACGGCGGGATCGGCTGCCACGATCGCCGCGAACCATGATCAACGCGTGCCCGATGATCATGCTTTGATCAAGGCCGCTCATCCGGGGCACGGACTACGGCACGCCATCGAGGTGCGCCACGAGAGCTTCCGGACTCCGGAGTTCTACCAGCTGCTGCACCGGCACAAGATCGCGCTCGTAGTTGCCGACAACCCCGGCCAGTGGCCGATCATCACCGAGATCACCAGCGACATGATGTACGTCCGGTTGCACGGTCATGATCAGCTCTACGCCAGCGGCTACAGCGATCAGGAGCTGGACGAGTGGGCAGCGAAGATCACGACGTGGTCCGAGCAGGGTTGCGACGTCTATGTCTACTGCGATAACGATGCGAAGGTGCGGGCGCCGTACGACGCTATGGGCCTGATGCACCGGCTCGGGCTCAGTCCGCAATCCAGCTAGCAGAGAAGGCGGTCCCCCGCGTACCCGAAAGAGCTCACTTACCCTTGCTGCCGTCAAGCCCTGGGGGAGTTGGGTGAGTTATCGCCACACGAGGGACCAGATCACGAGTGTACGGGATCCATAAGATGCCGATGAGTCTCAAGGCGTTCTGGGGTCAATACGCGTAGTGCGACCCGACAGGAGCTCACTTCATGTCTACGACCAAGACGCGTGCCCTCGATCTGGGCAGGAGCACGGATCGGGCCTTCGTACATCTGCTGGTCAATACGCTGCTCGTGTCGGCCATCAACTTCACGGTGTGGTTCGCCATCACGTTCTGGGTCTTCCTGGAAACCAAGTCCGTGCTGGCAACGGGAATGGTTGCTGGCATCTTCCTGGTGACGACGGCCGTCAGCGGCATCTGGTTCGGCAGCTTGGTCGATCGCTACCGGAAGAAGACCGTGATGCAGATCTCGGCAGCGGTCTCCCTCGGGTTCTACGCCGTGGCGTTCACGCTGTATCTGCTGACACCTGGGCCGACGTTCACCAAGCCAGCCAGCGTCTGGTTGTGGGTCTTCATCGTCGTGTCCATGTGCGGGGTGATCACGGGGAACATCCGGTCGATCGCGCTACAGACACTGGTCACAGTGTTGATCGATGAGGACCGCAAGGCCAAGGCCAACGGTTTGGTCGGCACCACCTTGGGCGTGTCGTTTCTCGTGACGTCGGTGATCAGCGGTCTGCTGGTCGCAGCGGGCGGCATGTTCTATGTCTTGCTGCTGGGCATGACCGTACTGGCACTCAGCGTCGCGCATCTGGCCTTCGTCCGAATCCCGGATCGGCCCGAAGGCCGAGCGGCGCCTGACCCCAAGTTCGCAGACCAGCAAGCAACGGGCAGCAAGGTCGATCTGCGCGGCACTCTGCGGGTGGTGCGTGGCATCCCGGGCCTGCTGGCCTTGATCGGCTTCTCGTGTTTCAACAATTTCCTGGGCGGGGTGTTCATGGCCCTGATGGACGCATACGGTCTGTCGCTGATGTCAGTGCAGGCCTGGGGTCTGCTCTGGGGCGCTCTCAGCACCGCCTTCATCGTCGGAGGGCTTGCTGTCGCCAAGACGGGCCTGGGCAAGAGTCCCGTACGCCTGCTACTGCAGGTCAATATCGTGTTGTGGAGCGTGACCTGTCTGTTTCCGCTGCATTCCTCAGTGATCTTGCTGACGGCTGGCATGGCCGTCTACATGGTCTTGATCCCCTACGCCGAAGCCGCTGAGCAGACCATTTTGCAGCGGACAGTGCCGTTCGAGCGACAGGGCCGGGTTTTCGGATTCGCGCAGAGCGTGGAGCAGGCTGCATCGCCGCTCACGGCGTTCCTCATCGGCCCGATCACCCAACTGATCTTCATCCCGTTCATGACGACCGGCGCAGGCGTTGAGCTGATCGGCGGCTGGTTTGGAACGGGCTCTGATCGCGGAATCGCACTGGTCTTCGTCCTGACCGGAATCGTCGGGCTCTGCGTCACTGCCCTTGCGCTGCGCAGCCGGCCCTACCGGGAGCTGAGCGGCCAATACGCCGGCAAGCTGGAACTGGCCACTGCCAGCTAAATGATCTTGATGCCGGGCCCAGCCCGGCCCAATCTAGGCGTTGATCAGTGAGCCCTCTGCCGTAATGGCGTCGGCATCATCGTCGTCGAACCAGACGCCGCCCGCACCGAGGTAGCGGAACTTGATCGCCTGACCCGCTGGCACCGCCACGCTGACACTCCGGGTGCCGTTGCTGCGGCGTACTAGCTTGTGGGCTCCCGGCACCCAGTCGTTGAAAGTGCCGACTGCCGAGATGGGCCCATCGTGGATATCGTCCGGCAGGACGAATTGGATGCGCGTGCTGGTGCCGTTGGACTTGATATGCAAGGACATTGAGCTTTCTCCGTGATGCGTCGAGCGATTGGTCTTTCGGCAGAGACTAGGTGAGCCTTCA
Organism: Propionibacteriaceae bacterium; assembly: GCA_035535155.1. Classification (GTDB taxonomy): domain Bacteria; phylum Actinomycetota; class Actinomycetes; order Propionibacteriales; family Propionibacteriaceae; genus Microlunatus. The sequence goes on along the minus strand of DATLQP010000118.1, from coordinate 10,517 downwards.
AGCGGCGCGACTGCGCGACACACGGCGTCGAGAAACTATCAAGCATGTGATTCATGGTTGTCACCTCCCCCGAGCGCGCAGTCACTGCCCGTGCCGGGCGCAAGGGACGGGCAGTTGGTGCGCTCTCGCCCAGCGGCTAGCGGCATCTCAAAGGAGACCGGTGGCGTCCGGTTCGCCCGTGCTTGGCAATGCCGGTAACCTTCCGCGCGGAGGATTCGCCTAGAGGCCTATGGCGCTCGCTTGGAAAGCGGGTTGGGTGCAAGCCCTCGCGGGTTCGAATCCCGCATCCTCCGCCGTTCCCACCAGGGCAAACGCTGAGGCGCACCCTTCCGGCCGGCGCAGCCGGCCTGGCATCGTCTCAATTGTCGTCTCAATTGGCATCACTTACACCCTTCCGGTCCGCCCACAGCAGGCCGCCGATCCGGTCGGCCACATCACGCCGAATCGGATCCGTCACGTGCTGATAGCGCGCTGCCATCGTCGTGCTCGACCACCCCATTACGCTCATTACTGTCCGCTCGGGCACGCCCAGAACGAGCAGAACGGTCGCCGCCGTGTGCCGCGCATCGTGCAACCGGCCATCGGGCACGCCGGCCGCCTGAAGGAGCACCTTCCACTCCCGATAGTCAGAGTTGAGACTCAGCGGCTTGCCCCGCGCCGAGGCGAACACCCAGCCTCCTTCCTGCCATAGCTGGCGGGCCCTGGTCCTCTGCTCGTCCTGGATTGATCGATGAGCCAGGAGCAGCTGCACTAGCTCATCAGGGAGGCCCACGACCCGTCGGCCGGCCTGCGACTTCGCCTCGCCGACCTCCGGATTCAGCCTTATGCGTTTGGGGCACAAGCCGGGCTTGCGTCCGCAGGTGCCTCCACACCCGTGCTCATAGACCGGGCGTGGCCGCGTGCCTCGGATCCGCAGCGACCTTGTCTCGAGGTCCACATCGTCCCAGCGCAGGCCCGTGGCCTCCCCTTGCCGCAGTCCGAGAGCGAGCGCGATCGCCCAGCGTGCGCCGTTCGGCCGCTGCATCGCTGCATCCAAGATCCGCTGCACCTCATCAACCGAGTACGGACGCACCGGCTCAACCTGAACCCGCGGCGGCTTCGCCAGAGCCGCCACGTTCCGCAAGACGTGCCCACGCCGCTGGGCCTGACCCAGCGCCGCGCGGATCGTCCGATGCACTTGATGCGCGGTCCCCGGCCGAGCGCCGGACTTGATCATCCTTTGGTACAGCTTCTCAAGATGCTCCGGCTCCAGCCGCTCCAAGCGGTGCTTGCCAAGCCCCGGGATTAGGTGTTTGTTCACCGCGACCCGGTATGCGTTGAAGCTGCTGTCCCGGATGCTCGGTCTAGCAATGTTCTCCAGCCAATGCTGTAGCCACGACTCGACCGTCCAATGCTGACCGATCCGACGGACGTTCCCGTTGTCGCGATCCCGTTCCAGCTGCCGCACGCGCGCTATAACAGTCGCCTTGGACTTGCTCTCCACATGCCGCCGATCAAGGCTCCCGTCATCCCGATAGCCAACAGTCACGCGACCGTGCCAATTGCCGTTAGCGCCGAAATAGATCGATGATGCTCGGTTCGGGTTCCGCGTGCCCATGATCAGCTACGCGGCCGGCGACTTGCCCGACGCCTCCACCCGCAACCGCTCGACGTACTCACGCAGCGCTTCCGCCGGAATACGGCGAAGCCGGCCAAGCGGAACCGACTGCACCTCGCCCCTGAGCACAAGCCGATACATCAATGATCGACCGATGCCTAGGCGCTTCGCAGCTTCCTCGATCCGAAGCAGCAGCTTGTCGTCAGCAACGACCTCCTCGCGTTCGTCCATGATTTGGTTCCTTCCTGCCCTGATTAGGGCTTCGCGATTGGGATGTTTGTGGTCCGGTCCCCGGCAGTAGGTCTTCTCATCTGGAGCTACTCCCGGAGGGCCGCGTGAAAATGGGGCGAGTCGGCGCTGGGGTATCACGGCCGCGGTGTCTCTTCACCTCCTGTACGCCCACCCGCCTCTCCGCTCGTGCAGATGGGCACCCCATCAAGCCACAACTAACCAGGATCGATGCGGACAGCGCCTGACTTGTGGATAACCCGTCGCCCTGCGATCCCTAAGGCCGGCGGATGCCGCGGGCGGTCACAGCCGCGGAGGCGGCCGCACCGATTTGGCCGTACTGGAGTCGGCAGTTTCCTGGTGCGATGGCGCCAACGTTTTCCGTGAGCTGGCGATGCAAAGTCGTCAATAACTCAGCCATCCACGGAGCAGCTGCTCCGGGCTGCTTAGGTGAGGCGAGCACGCGCGAATTCGTCCTCGCTGACGAGCACCTTCTGGCAGAGCTCATCCGCGACACGTCCTCGCCGTTCAGCGACCTGCTGGAAATGCGTGCGTGCATCCTCAGCCATCCGGCGGCGATAGGTGAGACGAAACACGTTCGACCGACGCGGCAGGACTCGATTCGAGAGGCCGGGGAGCTCTAGCAGCAACGCGCCGACGGCATGGAGTGGATCGTGTCCGAGCCCTTCTACCGCGACGACGACAGCGTGTGTCCGGACGATCGCAGCCAGTTCCGCGGCACATCCAACATCTTGTAGTTGTTGGATTCGAACCTTTCCGCAGGGCTTTCGGATCAAGGTCAATGCCCCCGAAATGCCTTCTCACTAGGTATTTCCCTGTTCAGCATTGCTCGTTGTTACTCACGAGTTCTCAACGAGTGACGGAATCTTGACGGAATATGATCTTGAAAGGAAGTGGGAGCAAGTCTTCACGTTGAGCAAAGATGAAGCTTAAAGACTCAAACCCTGATCTTTTCCATGCCATCGACAACCCCGCTGCTTCGAATAACGGGTCGTGAGCGTGGCGAACGGTCGCCAACGTGCGCCTCTGTCCCGCCGGACGCGGACCGATTGGTAAGCAGAGTGGTAAGCAACCCGCCATTCAGCTAGCGCGGGCGGACGCCTGCCGCTAGGCGCGTCAGGTCCGCTGGGTCGGCGTTGGCGCCGCAAACCACCACTGCAATGTGCTCACCGGCTGTCGGGACATGGCACCCTGGAGGAGTGCGGCCAGCGCCTTTGCGCCTCCGGGCTCGACGACCAGACGCATGTCGTCCCACAGCAGCTGCCGTGCCCGCTCGATCGACTCCGCTCGCACGAGGACAGACTGCGCCCTCACCCGGGTGAGGCTGGCGAAGCCGCCCTCGCCGATACGGCTTGCACCCAGGGCGTCCGATGCAAGACCTCCGACTGCCACATCGACCGGACGTCCGGCCGCTGCAGCCGCGTGATAGGTGGGACAGCCCCATCGGCGGAGGTCATGACAACTCCAAAAGAGCGGCGGCCGCAGGCCATGCGATCTCTGCGGCCTCGGCCTGTCCGCGTACGTTCAGGTGGTTCCAATCGCTGGAGAAGTTCTCGAGGCGATCTACGTACGCGGCGCGAGCTCCGTCGTCGGTCCGGCAATTGGGCACCATGGCGCACACCCGGGCCTGCTCGGTCTCGTAGTCCTCGATGATGGACGTCAGTGTGTCGAAGGCCTCGTCGTTCAGCATCCCATCTGGCCCGAAGAAGTCGCACATGCCAGTTCCTGTGAGTTCCTCCTTCACGGTCGGGTCCTCGGCGACCAGCTTCTTGACAAACGACGGACTGGGTCGCCCGAGCTGTCCGACCACCAGGATCCGTGAGTCGGGAGAGGCCGTGGTGACGACCTGCAAGGCGTCTGCGAGCGCAACCCCGAACTCGGCTACGTGCGTGCGATCTGTCCCGTCACAACGGATATCGCCGTCGATCGTCTGGACCACGACCAGTGCCGGAGCGGCCACGGTTTCGAGAGCGCGTTGCGCCTGCGCCGCCAGCGTGGACGCAGGCGCACCACCTTCGGCGGTGTTGGCGACATGGCCGTCGGTTTCCTGACGGACGGCGACGAGCCGCCGGTAGATGCTGTTGACCTGAGGCGACGTGCCGGTCGCCCACGAGTTCTCGAGGGCGACCTGACCAGGCTGGCTCGGATCGGAGTTCTCACCAGTCAGGCCGGAATGCCCAATCGCAATAACACCGACCGGCTTCGCAGTGTCGGCCGCAGACATGGTCGACGAGGTGGCCGCGCCAGCCGCTGGCTGGTCGGTGGTGTTGCCACCGCTGCACCCGCCGACGATCAACGCCAAGGCCATGAGAGCGGCAACAGTGCCAGCCAATCTTGTGTTCATCGGCTATGCCCGTTCGGTGAGGACACGAACGGAGGGGTCGGCTCGCACCAGGCTTGCGCCGAGGGCGGCGAACATGAGCATCCACACGCCGATCGCGATCCGGCCGGCCACCAGCGGACCGAACACAGCCGGGAACATCACCACGAACACGTAGCCGCCCATGGCTAGCAGCAGCCAACGACCGGCGCCGGCGAGCACCGGCTGTCGCGCGAGCCCGACGCCGGCGATCACCATGCCGAGGCCGATCGCGGGACCGTGGTGGGCCAACAGCCACCAGGGTTGGCCATCGTCGGGACCGGACCGGCCAGCCAGGATCCGGCCGAAGTCAGCGGCATCCATCACGATCTCCCCACCGCTCCTGTCGGAGCTCCTGCTCCCGAACTGCATTCGGATCGAGGAACCGGCCACCGATCCGCAACAGGTATCGGGTTGCCGGGCCGACCTCCCGTCCGCACACACTCCGCCGTCCCCACCACGGGCCGCTGCAAGCGCGAACGCCTTGATCGATTCGGTCACGACCACGCCCTCATCGGTGATCGCGCCGCTTGCCGAGAAAGTGCAGGAGTCGGACGCCGGGCAGCTACGCTCCACATGGATGTCGATCGGCGCCTCCTGGGGCCTCCCATCGGTCGACGGTGACGCCGACAGGGCGATCGCGCCCACGGACAGGGCTGTTGTAGCGAGGATGTTCATCTCGACCTCTCGATTGCCTGCTTCTTTGGCGACGCTGGGTACTCCGACTTGAGTAGGAGGTGACGACTTGACGTTGGGCTCTCAGCCGAGGTCTGGGCGGTCATCGGTGCCCGGCGCGGGCGGACCTGCACGAGTGACGGAGTACAGCGATAGGCCAAGCAGCAGCCACAGCACCGAGTAGCCGGTAAGCGCGGCCAGCTGAGCACTTCCCGCGATGATCACCCCGGTGAGCGGGATGACGTACAGCCCGGTAGTCAGCGGCAGGAACCGCCCGGGACCGGTCCAGCGCCCGGTGCGCAGCACACCGACGCCTGCCAGCACCATGCCGACCAGGATCGCGACCGAGCCGACCTGGAACGCGATGTCCGCCGGTCTGGGTGCGACGAGATAGAGCAGTTCACCAGCGACGAAGCAGACTCCGCCGACGATCCACAGGGGAAGCCCGATCCGGGCAGTGAGGCCACTACCGGCCAAGCCCGCCGTGCCGATCGCGCTCGCGGCGGCGATCTGGCCGAGGTGCAGCACGGCCCGGAGCACCGCGTCCCACACTACGGGCCGCCCGTCGTAGGCAAGCTCCGGGATCATCATCCCGAACAACCCGTCGACGATGAAACCGGCGGCGAACACCGCAGAGATCAGGGCGAGCGTACGGGCGGGCCAGACTTGACCGGTGGGCACATTGGTGCGGGTTGCGGTGGTCATTGGAGCTCCTCAACGGGGTGGGCTTGAGCAAGCAGCTCGACGACAGCCAGCGAGTCGTTGGTAATGCCGGCCTTGGCCTGGTCACGGGCGTTGCCGAGCACGGCGTCCTTGAACGCCCGCGCCGACGACTCGCTGTCCAGCACGATCGTTGTGTGGCCCTTGCCACTCTCCGGATCGCGCATCCAATACCCGGCGCAAAAGCCTGGATGCCTCCGCACCGACGGGATGATCAGGTCGCGCAGGCCTCGGTCCTGCTCCTCACGGCCGGCCGGGTCCATGTTCCAGATGCCTACAACTGCGTACATGGAGACGAAGCTATCTGCGGACCTGGCTGGTGTGACCCGTGGAATTACCTAGTGCGGTACTCAATCTGCGCCACGGCGACCGGCGTGCCAGGCGGCGATCCTGGCGCGGGAGTCGAACCCCAATTTGCTCAGGATGTTGGCGACGTGGTTCTCGACGGTGCGCTCCGACAGGTGCAGCCGGCCGGCGATCTGGCGGTTGCTCAGCCCCTCGGCGACCATGCCGGCGATCTGCCCCTCCCTGCCGGAGAGCGGGCTGTCGCGGTCGAGCCGATGCTGGGCGGCCAGTGCCAGCACCTGGACCGCCAGCGGCTTCATGCCGAGGGTTCGGGCGGTGTGCAGTGCGGCGTCGAGGTGGGTTCGGGCGTCCTTGATGTCGGTGCGAGTGGGGTGCGTCAACAGCAACCGGGCATGCTCAAGGTGGCTGTATGCCTGGTACGGGCGCGATCCCATTGCCGCGGCAAGGTGCAGCGCGCTGGTCAGGTGGGCTTCGGCGGTGTCCCGCTCGCCCAGCAGGTGGGCGAGTTTCCCCAGGTAGAGAGCGACCGGTCCACGAGAGGGCGTGAACGCGCCGGCGACCACCTGCTTGTCGGCGAACGGCAGCAGGTCGGTGTAGATCTTCGGTGCGACTGCGGTGTCGCCGAGCAGCGCGCACATGTCCGCGAACGCAGACCTGGCGACGATCCACTCTGGGACGCGACGTGGCATCGCGTCGATGTGCGGCACGACGACGGAGCGCCACAACTCGGCCGCCTCGTCGATCCGGCCGACCTCGACTAGAACGTTCATCAGCCAGGCACGGGTCAGTATCGGCCCCTGCTCGGCGAAGGCGCGAACTCCTTGCTCGACTTCGGGCTGCCCGTCGCCGGTCTGCGCCGACAGGTGGTCGGAGAACACCAGGTCCAAGAAGCCAGCACCCTGATGCCCGCCTCGCCGCCCGATTACCAGCGCCTTGTCGGCAAGCCTGCGAGCCTCGTCATACCGCCCTTCCATGAGCGCCATCGACGCCTGGGTCATGTTTAGTCGCCACAGCCAGAGGGGCTCCTTCATATGCGCGACGACCTTGGCCAGCGCGGCCACCTCGGCGTCCAGCTGGACCCGCCGACCGAGCTGCCAGAACGCGTCGATCCGCCAGGCGTGACCCCACGCCTGGTACTCGTCGCTGAGGGTTTCACGACCGAGCCGCACGGCCCGTTCGCCAACCGCCATTCGCTCGAGGGTGTAGCGGATGTCGACGAGCTCGATTGCTCGGGCTTGCAGAGCAAGATGCCGCGCGTCCGGATCGCCGGTCGCCTCAGCGCACAGCTCAGCTCGTTGGCTCAGACCCGGCTCGGGTTCATTGAGTGTGTCAGCCGTGATGGCCAGCTGCCCGAGCAGCCGTGCCTCGCGGACCGGATCGGCGCCGCGCAGCATTGTCAGCGCCTCTCGGCACAGGGCGTGCAGCTCGTCTTGGATCGGCGTGTTCGACACGTCGCGCAGCACGGTCGCCGCGTCCGCCATTGCCAAGGCGTCGCCGGCGGCACGCGCCAGGTCGGCCGCCGCGCGGCAGGACTGCCAAGCGGCCTCAACAGCGCCGGAGCGGAACTCACAGCGCGCCAGCCCGAGCAGCAGCTGCCGCCGTCGGTCGGGCGAGGCATTCGTGACCAGGGGCAGTAGCTGCAACGCCTGCCGGTATTGGAATGCGGCGTGCTCGTAGGCCAGCTGCCCGCGGGCCCGCTGCGCCGCCTGCAGGGTCACTCGAAGAGCCACGTCAGCGTCGCCGAGCGGGGCCGCCTGCCGCAGGTGATGCGCCAGGGCGTCGAGCTCGTCGTCGGCACCGTCCGTGGCCCCGTCTGGAGCCTCGATCGCGTGCGCCGCGCGCCGATGTAGTCGCTGGCGCTGCGCCATCGACAGCTCGGCGTAGGCCACCTCCTGGATCAGCGCGTGCGCGAAGCGCAATCTCTGGCCGTCTGCTTCGGTCACCAACTCGTCGACCACTGCGGGCTCGAGCCTGTCGAGTAGCTCGGCGGCGGGCTCGCCGGCGACTGCGGCGAGGAGGTCAAGCGGGAAGTCGCGGCCCAGCACAGCGGCCTGTCTTAGCAGGTCGCGGGTGGCGGGCGGCACGCGGTCGAGCCGGCCTCCGATCACCTCACGTACGCCGGCGGGCAGCGCGCTCGCTGAGCCGGCCTTGCGCACTAGGCGCAGCAGCTCGAGCACGAACAGCGGGTTTCCCTCGGCGCGCTCCTGCACGGCCCGCAGGTCCGCCTCTTGCGGTCGGTGGCGCAGGGCAGCGGCCGCGAGCTGCTCGACATCAACCGCGTCCAGCCCGTGCAGGGTAAGCAGGCTCGCCGTCCGCTCGCGGAGGATCGCCGGCAGCAGCGCCGCCACCTCCGCACGCGGGTAGGCGTCCGCGCCCCGGTACAGGCCGAGCACGAGCATCCGGCAGCTGGAAGCTTCGGACGCGACCACCTGCAACAACCGCAGCGACGCGACGTCGGCCCAATGCAGGTCGTCCAGCACCACCAGCATCCCGCTGCCGGCGCTGGCCGCGCGCAGCGCCTCGACGACGTCGTCGAATATCCGAAATCGGCTGGCGTTGCCAACCGCGGCCGGATCAGTGATCAAGTCGATGACGCCCCCACCGAGCGCGCCGACGACCTGCGTCCACGGCCGGTAGGCCGTCGCCCCCTCCCCTTCCAGACACGAACCCCAGGCCACAACAAAGCCTTGATCGCGGGCCCGGCGCGCCAGCTCGGCGGCCAGCGCCGTCTTCCCCATCCCGGGTTCACCCTCGCAGAGGACTACCGCACCTCCGGCGGCCTGGGTAGCCGCCAAGCGGCGCTGTAGATCGGCAAGTTCCGGCTCGCGGCCGACGAAGACGTCCCGATCCACTCACGCCCCCTTGCGGCCAGGATGGCGCGACGCCAACCCGTTCATGACGTCAGCCCGCACCTTCTGTCGCCGATCACAACGGAATCGTCCGACCGCGCCGGCCAGACCGTCCAGAGCAGATCGGCGAGAGTAAGGCTCAAGGAATAGCGCAAGATCGGAGACCTCGCTTGGAATGGACTGGTCGTATAGCAGCGGAGTACAGCAACCGGCCTACCCATCCAATTTTTGCACCAACGTCCACCGACATCCTGACACGCGTGAGGCGTCGCATCTCTCTGTGACCCCTCTCACCGTTTGCACGAAGAGGCGGAGGAAAGCCGGGCGTCGTGCAGGTTCGTCCCCAAGGTCACTCGGGGACTGTCGGACTCGACGACGTCATGGCCCGCTGAGTTGAAGCCGTTCTCGAGAAGAACAACGATGTGCCAATGAAGCTGGCCGCCTATCCGGACGGCGAACGCCACGCCTTCTATGGCCACCGATGACAGCGACTTCGCAGTTCAGTCCCAGCCTGAGGCGCGCAACGATGCACCGTTACCGACTGAACCGCCAACGTTGCCATCCGGAGTGAGCCACGTCTGGATATGCGGATCCATGGTCTCGCAGGGCGCCCTCGCATGGTTCCCCGAGCGGGGGTGGTGGCGGCCGCAGGCTCAGTAATCGCGATCTCTAGTTAAGAGTTGTGCCCGATAACCTTGATCGTTTCTATCGACAACTCCGGAACAGCGGTACGTCCACCAAGAAGAGTCTTGTAGTCAGAGGCACCCGACACGGTCACCGTCGCTTCGAACACATCTCCTTCGACGACGTCGCCCAGATCGCTCTCCCCGCCCCCGCATCACAGTGTTCGCACCGTTGAAGAACCCGCTCGATGTGGTGTTCTTGTGAGCGGTGTCAGCCCAGAAGACGTCCCTCCCGGTTGCGGAGTCAAACTGTCTGAACTTCCCCGAAGATGATGTACCGCTCTCCAGCGTGAGCGTCCGGGTCCTTGATCACCTTCGCCCATTGACGTTCGCTTACCGTCGTGGCAGTGCCGCTGGGCGGTCGGACTCGCCGCGGCTGTTGACGAGGTAGCGCCGTCGTCGCTGATGGCCGGACCAAAAGTACAGCCCGCCATGACGCCAAGCGTCGCAGCTAAGGTCCCCACGAGTAGGTCCCGAGGCTTCTTAACCATCAACGGCGGCTGTTGCGGGTACGGAGGCGGTCCGTTGGGCGAGGGCGGCCGAAGTCGCCGGGCCCGCGAACGGAGATGTTTCAGCTCTCCGAGGCCGAGTTGGACGAGGTCTACGCCGATGCCGGCTGGACCGGGCTGCCCTGGTCCGAGCTCCGCGCGATTCGGGTCGGTGACTTCATCGAGTGCCGCTGCCAACCTGCCTAGGCCTCTTCACTTGCTCGGACGATCGACTCCATTCACCCACGCCCAACCGTCCGCTCACCTCAGCCAGACCGGATACGCCGGCGATGACACGTCACATAACTGACTGGAGCGACGTACCCGACTCGATTTCAGAATCTGATGTGCTGCACACCTGATGCACCGTCGGTAGTCGCTCGGGTCGGCCTGACCGCCCCGGCGGCATGTACCCCCTTCGGGTGGGTGTGACAATGAGCCTGCACAAGCTCACGGCCGGGTCCGGGTATGACTACCTGACGCGGCAGGTCGCGGCGCTAGATGCGGACTTGCACGTCACCCAGCCTCTGGCGAGCAGAACCTCGGACAGTCCCACCACGGGCGAACCCTAAGGACCCTCACTGTCTGGTT
>DATLQP010000117.1:0-4929 GCA_035535155.1 Propionibacteriaceae bacterium | reverse complement strand
TGGCTCAGCCAGGCCAGTCGGGATGGATCGCGAACCTCGAGCCGATCGACATCCTCAGGTGACTGAACGAGCGTGATGTGCTCGGGAGCCTCACCGGTGGTCCCTTCGACCTCCTCGTGCCCCGCGTGACCGATCAACAGGACCTCGAGCTCGTCGCGGGCGAACCGGCGGGCCTCATGGTGCACCTTGGTGACCAGCGGACACGTTGCGTCAATCGCCTTGAGCCCCCGGTCTTTGGCCTCTTGCTGAACTGCGGGCGACACGCCATGTGCCGAGAAGACCACAGTCGAACCCTGCGGCACCTCGTCCAGCTCTGCGACGAAGATCGCGCCACGCTCTTCCAGGCCCTCGACGACATGTCGGTTGTGCACGATCTGCTTGCGGACATACACCGGGGGCCCGTACCTCTCCAAGGCCTTCTCGACGGTGATCACCGCACGATCCACACCGGCGCAGTAGCCACGGGGTGCAGCCAGCACAACCCGTTTAGGGCGGTCCTGCTGTGAAGGGCTGGGGGCAATCGCCGGGCCGCTCTGAGTCACCCGGTCAGTGTAGGTGTTGCAGACGCTCCTCCGGCTCGACCAGCCAATGGCGAGGAGCGGTACTACGCTCGCGGGGTGGCCCTGGAATCCTCGCCTGAGCACCCGCAACCTCTGCGGGTGATCGCACGTGCGGTCCGGGGTTGGGTGGAACGATTGGGCGCGGTATGGGTCGAAGCGCAGCTGATCGAAATCAACCGCCGCTCGGGTACCCGAACGATCTTCTTGACTCTGCGCGACAAGCTGGCGGAGGTCTCAGTCTCGGCGACCGTCTCACCAATCACCCTGGATTCGGCCGGACCACTCGCCGAAGGCGCGACTGTGGTGGCGCGGATCAAACCGACGTTCTTCGAGAGTTCGGGCCGCTTCGTCTTCTCCTGCGATGCCATCACTCCGATCGGCGAAGGCCGTCTGCTCGCCCGCTTGGAGCAGACCAAGCGCCTGCTTCAGGCCGAGGGACTCTTCGCTCCGGCGCTGAAGAAGTCGCTGCCGTTCCTGCCCAGGGCAGTTGGTCTCGTCACCGGAGCCGGCAGCGCCGCCGAGCGCGACGTTGTGGAGAACGCCCGGCGGCGCTGGCCGGCGGTGCGGATCATCACTCGATATGCACTGGTCCAGGGACCACAGGCCTGCGAGCAGATCATTGCCGCCGTCGAGCAACTCGACCGGCATCCGGAGGTTGACGTGATCGTGATCGCCCGCGGTGGCGGTTCGGTCGAGGATCTGCTTCCCTTCTCAGACGAGGGCCTCATCAGAGCCGTCGCCGCTTGCCGTACCCCTGTCGTCAGCGCTATCGGACATGAATCGGACAGTCCCATCCTTGATCTGGTTGCCGATCACCGCGCCTCGACACCGACTGACGCGGCCAAACGCATCGTTCCTGATGTGGCTGACGAGGCGGCCCGAGTGGCTCAGGCTCGGCAGCGGATGATCCAGGCGGTATCCGGGCTGGTCGGGCGCCAGCAGGAATTCCTCAACTCCCTTCGATCTCGACCGGTGCTCCTAGATCCCGCGGGCTCCTTTGCTCGACGTTATGAGCAGCTAGCCGACCTCAGGCATCGTTCCGATCGAGCCATCGGATCGACGATCGAACGTGAATCTGCCCTCGTTGGGCACCAGCTGGCCCGGGTACGCGCCATGTCGCCCCAAGCCACTTTGGAACGCGGCTACTCGATCCTGCTCGATCAGCAAGGCACCGCGGTCCGATCGGTGAACCAGGTCACGTCCGAAGATGATCTCTTGGCGCAGCTGGCCGACGGGCAGCTGATGATCAAGGTGCTCGAGCTGAGACCGCGAGGAGAGGGATGACGGATCAAACAGCCAGCCCCGAGGCGCTCAGCTACGAGCAGGCGCGTGAGGAGCTGATCATCATCGTGCAACGGCTCGAGTCGGGCGGCGTCCCGCTGGAAGAGTCGCTGGCCTTGTGGGAGCGCGGTGAGCAGCTGGCCGCCGTGTGCCAGTCCTGGCTGGACGGCGCGAAGGCCAAGATCGACGCTGCCCGAACGAGGGATAAGTCAGCAGCCGACTGAGAGCTATCCGCCGCTGGACAAGGTGGAGGCGTATGCCTCCAATGCCTCGTAGGGCAGATCTGCCGTCAGCACGGTGGTGGCGTTCGAGCCGACCAGCACCAAGGATCTGGTCCGGCCATCCGGGCTGATCAGCCGTTGCCAGGTCTTGTCAGCGACCGTGCTCGTTCCATCGGGTGTACCGTCCCGAGACTGCTGATCAACCATCTCCTCCGGGCGTAGGTCGCCCTGATTGAGATCAACAAAGACATCATCGGGGGTCAGAAATCCGATCTGCCACAGATTGCGCGGCGAAACCTCGCCATTCAGGTACGGCTTTCCTTGCGGTACCCAGTTGACCCGCGTGGCGCGCCAGCCGTTCGGAAGGTTGGTAGGGGCGAGAACCTCGAACGGAGCTTCTTCGCGTGCCGTGGCCAGCACCGGTTTCCAGTCGACTTCCCTGACCGGGTGGTCATCCGGCGTGTTCGTGAAGATGATCGTTATCACTGCCAAGGGGATCAGGATCAGGGCGAGCGACCGCATCATGTCGCCCGCTGTCGCCTGCCTCTTGGTACGCGCCACGTCACTTATCTTCACAGACCCCACCAAGTCTGACCGTCGGGCAATCGGCGAGCTACTGGGAATGGAGAGGTGAATCACCGGGGCGCCAACTTTGCTCAGATGGCTACGTAAGAATGTGCTCATGACACAGCCAACGGAGGCGGCCGAGCATCGCATCGAGCGGGACACGATGGGTGAGGTGAAGGTCCCAGCCAAAGCCTTGTGGAAGGCCCAGACTCAGCGCGCCGTTGAGAACTTTCCGGTCTCCGGCGTTCCCATCAATTCAGAGTTGATCGGCGCCCTCGGGCTGATCAAGGAGGCAGCTGCCAAGACGAATGCCAAGCTAGGCGTCTTGAGCCAGGAATACGCCGACGCGATCGCAAAGGCTGCGAGCGAGATCGCGGCGAATCGGCATGATGCCGAGTTTCCGCTCGACGTCTTCCAGACCGGGTCAGGCACCTCGAGCAATATGAATGCCAATGAGGTGATCTCTTCCATCGCCACAGCCCAGCTAGGTGAAGCTGTGCATCCCAATGATCACGTCAATGCGTCACAGTCGAGCAATGATGTCTTTCCCAGCGCGATTCACATTGCCGCGACGTACCACCTGGTCAACAGCCTGCAGCCGGCGTTGCGCCACCTGGCAGAGACGTTGAGTCTCAAGGCTGCCGAATTCGCTGAAGTAGTCAAATGTGGCCGTACGCACTTGATGGACGCCACCCCGGTCACGCTCGGCCAGGAGTTCGGCGGCTACGCCGCCCAGATCCGTTACGGCATAGAGCGGGTGGATGCAGCCCTACCCAGAGTGGCTGAGCTGCCCCTGGGTGGAACCGCGGTTGGCACCGGAATCAATACTCCAGCAGGCTTCGCCGAGTCCGTGATCTCCATGATCACCGAAAAGACCGGTCTGCCGCTGACCGAGGCACGTGATCATTTCGAGGCGCAGGGCGCCCGGGACGGACTGGTCGAGACCTCGGGTGTATTGCGGACCGTCGCGGTGAGCCTGTACAAGATCGCCAATGACCTGCGCTGGATGGGATCCGGCCCTCGCGCCGGGCTCGGTGAGATCTCGCTACCTGACCTGCAGCCAGGCTCCTCGATCATGCCCGGCAAGGTCAATCCGGTGATCTGCGAGGCGACACTGATGGTCTCCGCCCAGGTGATTGGCAACGACGCTGCAGTCGCGTTCGCGGGCGCGAGTGGCCACTTCGAACTCAACGTCATGCTTCCCGTGATGGCCCGTAACCTGCTGGAGTCCATCCAGCTGCTGGCCAACGTGAGCCGGTTGCTCGCCGATCGTTGCGTGATCGGCATCAAGGCGAATGTCGAGCACTGTCGGACTCTTGCCGAGTCGTCACCATCAATCGTCACCCCGCTGAACCGCTACATCGGCTACGAGAACGCTGCTGCCGTGGCCAAGCAGGCGCTCAAGGAAAGCAAAACCATCCGCGAGGTCGTCATCGAGAACGGCTACGTCGCAGATGGCGCGCTGACCGAGGAGCAACTCGATTCAGCTCTGGACGTTCTTGCTATGACGCGCCGACCGGTCTGAGCCTGCGTCCTAGCGTCGTCGGTCCTCAGTACCAGCCGTTGGAAGACTTGAAACCCCATGCTCCACACGGACTGCCGTAGCGGTCCTTCATGTACTCGATACCCCAGATGATCTGGGTCGCGGGGTTGGTGCGCCAGTCGCTGGCGATCGTCGCCATCTTTGAGCCCGGCAGAGCTTGCGGGATGCCGTACGCCCCAGAGCTCGGATTTGTCGCATTAATCCGCCACATGCTCTCGCGCATGATGATGTTGTTGAAGCAGCTGAACTGACTCGAGCCGTAGCCGTACTTGTTCTGCAAGATCTGCCGAGCGATCTCTTTGGGATCGGTTACGCCCGGCTGGTACCCACGGTTCTTGAGCGCTCGCCGCCTGGCAGCCTTTTCCTCCGCAGCCTTCTTGGCGGCAGCCGCAATTTCGGCTTTGATCTTGGCATGCTGCTCGGCTATCGCCTTGGTCTCCAGTCCCAAGGACTTGGCGCGCTTAGCTGCCTGTTTCGCGGCGACAAGGTTTGCTCGTGAGATCGCGCGATTTGTACGGGCCTTGGCAGCCGCGCGTTCAGCGGCAAGCTGGTCAACGGCGGCTGCAGGGGCAGGAGCTGAGATCACGTTTGCTGGGGCTGGCACTGCGATAGCGGCGGACTCACCGCCGGGACTATTCAGCCCCGCGACTGCCACCGTTGCGACTAACGCTGAGAAGCCAACCCCGACTATGGCATGCTGAGCGAGTCGACGCACGGAGGATACGATGCCACATGTCGTTATCCAAACGAAATCATC
>DATLQP010000116.1:0-3895 GCA_035535155.1 Propionibacteriaceae bacterium | reverse complement strand
CGGAGAGCGGATCGGAGCCCCGATCGCCAGACCGCACCAGATTCTCTGCATCGGGTTGAACTACAGCGACCACGCTGCAGAGACGGGTGCGGCAGTCCCCGACGAGCCGATCTTGTTCACCAAGTCGCCCAACTCACTCGTCGGCCCGTACGACGATGTCCGCATCCCGCGCGGCTCGACGAAGCTGGACTGGGAGGTCGAGCTGGGCATCGTAATCAGCAGGCGAACGAGCTATCTCGACGCGATAAGTGATGCCCACGCCGCGATCGCCGGTTACGTCGTCGTCAACGACGTCAGCGAACGCGCCTTCCAGATCGAGCGCGGTGGACAGTGGTCGAAGGGCAAGTCGGCGGAGACGTTCAACCCAGCTGGACCATGGCTCGTCACGCCGGACGAGATCGACGATGTCAACAATTTGAGGATGTGGCTCGACGTGAGCGGTGTCCGCCGCCAGGACGGGTCGACGTCGACGATGATCTTCGACCCCTACGTCATCGTCCACTATCTCAGCCAGTTCCTGGTGCTCGAACCGGGCGACCTGATCGACACTGGTACGCCGCCCGGAGTCGGCATGGGGTTGCAGCCCCAGGTGTGGCTGAAAGCCGGTGACGTCATGGAGCTCGGCATCGAAGGGCTCGGCGGCCAACGCCAGGCCGTGATACCCGCCCGATAAGCCAAACCGATAAACCAAGGAGTCAGATGTCAACGCCGGTTGTCGTCACTGCGTACTTCCATCCCGCTCCCGGACAGCATGAACGAGTTGTTGAAGCGCTCAAACCGGCCATCGCCGCCGTGCACGAGGAGCCGGGCTGCGAGCTCTACGCCATCCACGACGCGCCGGATGGCAGCATCGTCATGATCGAAAAGTGGACGTCGGTCCGCGACCTTGATGATCACGGTGGCAGCGCTGCCGTTGGGGCGCTGAACTCATCCTTGGACGGGCTGCTGGCCTCGCCGACAGAGGTGACCCGGCTCGTGCCGTTACCGGCCGGAACCGAGCAGCAAGGCCAACTCTGACGCTAGCGAGCCACTGGCCGCACCAACTCGACATCGGGGTTGAGCTCGACGCCGAAGCCAGGCGTATCGGGCACCTTCAGGCGGCCGTTCACCGGCACCGGCTCACCGATTAGTAGCGGTGAAAACATCGGTACCACTTCATCGGCCTCGGGCGCCATCATCAGGAACTCCGCGAACGGGCTATTGGTCCGGGTGATCACAAAGTGGTAGGAGTACACGCTCGACCCGTGCGGCACAACTAATGCACCGTACGCGTCGGCGAGCGCGGAGATCTTGATCAGCTCGGTAATTCCGCCGCACCACCCGACATCGGGCTGCACGATGTCGGCGCACCCCATCTCAAGCAGCATCCGGAACCCGTACCGGGTGGACTCGTGCTCACCGGTGCTGATCAACATCCCACGGGGCACGCGGGCTCGCAGCTCCCGATAGCCCCAGTAGTCGTCGGGAATCAACGCCTCCTCCAGCCACTTCAGCCCGTACTCGTGGGCTGCCGTTGCCAACCGGACGGCGTAATCAAGATCAAGCGACATCCAGCAGTCCCACATCAACCAGAAGTCGTCCCCGACCTTCTCCCGCATTGTCGCGAGATCCTCGAGATTCTCTCGAAGTCCAGCCAGCCCCTCGTGTGGACCGTGGTGTAGTGCCAGCTTGCCCCCGATGAACCCCATCTGCTGGGCAAGATCAGGACGCGCACCTGTGGCGTAGAAGATCAGCTCCTCACGAACCGCGCCGCCGAGCAGGTGGTAGACGGGCTCCTGCCGCAGCCGGCCCAGCAAGTCGTACAGAGCAAGATCAACTGCGCTGATCACGTTGAGGACCAGCCCTTTGCGACCGTAGAAGAGCGTGGATCTCCACATCTGATCCCAGATCTTCTCGATGTCGGTTACCGAAGCACCTTCCAGGAACCGAGCCAGGTGCCGCTCCACGATCCAGGCACCGGGCTCGCCCGCAGTCGTGACGCCGAAACCGATGGTGCCGTCGTCGGCCTCGACTTGGACGACGAGCGTGCCGAGCACATTGAGCCCGAAGCTTCGACGACTCTCCTCAAAACCCGGATAGCGCGACATGGGGGTCGCAATGTGGTCGTCGATCCAGTGGTAGCCCTGCTGGTCGTGGTAGTCGGCACCGCCCCCCGCCCCGACGGTGAAGGCCCGTACGTGGGCGATCTTCGGGGTGATCATGCGTGAACGGCCTTCGGCGGCCCTTGCGGAAAAACCAAGATCTTGCTCGCGGTCGTTCGGCCGCGAGCCAAGTCGTCGAAGCTCTGCGGAGCACCCTCCCAGCCCACACGACCATCGATCAACTCACCGATCCCTTCGGGAACCGTGCCGACCCACTCTGCGGTCTGGACGAACTCGGCCGCAGTGTAGGTGAACGATCCGATCAACGTACGTTCCTCAGTGCTCACGGCGTACGCGGCCAACTCGAGTCGCGGAGTGCCCATTCCGACCAGCACGATCCGGCTCCCCAGACCAGACGCAGCCATCGAGTCCGCCACAGTCTGGTTGACCCCGACCGCGTCGACCACCAGCGTCGCGGGCCCACCGAGCCGGTCGGCTACCGCCTCAGGCACGTTGTCAGCGGATGGATCGATCACCTCCGCCCCGAGCCGAGCACAGAGGTCACGGCGCGAGCGACTGACGTCGGACAAGGCCATCGCCCGAACCCCCAGTCGGCGAGCAGCGAGCAGGCACGCTTGCCCGATTGGCCCGCCGCCGATCACCAGCACCCGATCGTCGGCGGTTGGCTGACCCCGCCGGACGGCGTGGTAGCCCACCGCCATCGGCTCTACCAACGCCCCCAGCTCCTCCGGCATCCGCTCCGGCAGGGGCACGATGTTGCTGGCCGGGACTGCGACCCGGTCGGCGAAGGCCGCCGGGATCTCCGGAGCAACGCCGAGCACGACGCGCCGGCTGCACCAGTGTTCCTGGCCTGATAGGCATGCAGGACATTCGTGGCAGGACATCACCGGGTTCACGGTCACTAGCTGGCCGATGGCAACTTCTTCGACATCCTGTCCCACCTCTCCAACCCGGCCGACGGTCTCGTGGCCCATCACTTGGCCTGGATGGCGGCGACCGTTCTCGCCGGAGTAGCCGTGGAAGTCAGAGCCGCATATCCCGGTGGCGATGACGTCCACGACAACCTGTCCCGGCCCCGCTCGGGGATCGGGCCGTTCCTCGACAGCTATGTCGTAGGACCCGCGCAATACCAGCGCTCTCATCTGGCCCTACCGTGAGCCCCTCGAGCTGCCTCAGCTTGTTCGTGGGTCACGTACATGGAGTCGACCTCATCCAGGTGGCCGGCCTCGACCTCGTTGGCTTTCTTGAAGAGCGCGGTCGAAGCAAACAGCACTGCGGCAAGGACGGCCCCGATGGAGAGGGAGTACAGGCCCGCATTCCCGCCCATGGTCGTCTTGAAGTAGTCGCGCTGAATCGGCGCCAGGAACCCGCCAAGATTGCCCAGCGAGTTGATCAATCCGATGCCAGCGGCGGCGGCGTATCCGGTCATGTACTCCGTCGGCAGCGTCCAGAAGATCGGGGACATCGCAATGAACCCCATCGCGGCTAGGCAAAGGCCGCCGATCGCGAGCACGGGGTTACTGCTGAGTGCGCCGGAGATGATGATGCCGAACGCGGTACCCAGCAGGAGCAGAGTGCCGATCAACCGGTGCTTGCGGGTGCGGTCGGCCAGACCCGGGAAGATGAGCAGACCCACCAGTGCAAAGACCCACGGGATGGCGGTCACCAGCGAAGACTGGAAGCCGAGCTTCTGGCCGGTGATGGCGGTCACCTGGGTGGGCAGGAAGAACGTGACACCGTAGACCGCGATCTGGAGGCAGAAATAGATCAGCGCGAAGTACCACACCCGCCAG
>DATLQP010000115.1:0-4668 GCA_035535155.1 Propionibacteriaceae bacterium | reverse complement strand
ATGGGACCTGACCGGACCGTCGCACTGGCGGCTGATCTGACTGACGGAAATACCGCCGAGACGGCCTGTGCCCTCGCTCTGGATGCCTTTGGCCGCCTCGACGGCGCACTGGTGAGCGTTGGCGGGCCACCAGCCGCGTCGGTGCTCGAGACGAGCGAGGATCAGTGGCGCTCCGCTTTCGAGTCGGTCTTCCTGGCCGCATTGCGAGTCAGCAGAGCCGTGGTGCGGCACGGCACGGCGCCTGACCTGTGCATCGCCTGGGTGTTGTCGACATCGGTGAAGACGCCGATCCCTGGACTCGCTACCTCCAACGGGTTGCGGCCGGGGCTGGGCATGCTGGTCAAACAACTGGCTGACGAACTCGGCCCCCAAGGGACACGGGTGGTCGGGCTCATGCCTGGTGCTATCGAGACCGAGCGCGCCCAATACCTCGACTCGCTCAAGGAAGATCCCGCAGCAGCGCGGGCAAGCATGGAGGCTCGGATTCCGTTACGGCGATATGGCGATCCCGAAGAGTTCGGCCGAGTCGCGGCCTTTGTTCTCTCACCCGCCGCGTCCTACCTGACTGGCTCAGTGATTCCTGTCGAGGGTGGCGCCCAACGCGGACTCTGATCGAACTGGGTTCGGTAGAGCTCGGCGTAGAGCCCACCTTCGGCTAAGAGCTCACCGTGCCGGCCACGCTGCACGATCCGGCCGCCGTCCACAACGATGATCAAATCCGCGTTGCGGATCGTAGACAACCGGTGCGCGATCACCACGCTGGTACGGCCCTGCATCGCCAGATCAAGTGCCTGCTGAACAGCCACTTCCGATTCTGAGTCCAGATGGGCGGTAGCCTCATCGAGCACCACGATGGGCGGTGCCTTAAGGAGCAGCCGGGCGATGGCTAGCCGTTGTCGCTCGCCACCGGACAGCCGGTAGCCGCGTTCGCCCACCACGGTGTCGAGCCCGTCAGGCAAGCTCTCGACCAGGGTCTTGAGCTGGGCGGCTTCCAGCGCCTCCCATAGCTCGGCATCGGCGACGTCGGGTCGGGCGTATCGGAGATTGGCGCTAATCGTGTCGTGGAACATGTGGGCGTCCTGCGTCACGTAGCCGACCGTGGCGCGCAGCGAATCCTGCTTCAACTTCTTCACGTCGGTGCCGGCCACCGAGACTGTCCCATCCGTGGCGTCATAGAGCCGTGCGATCAAGTGCGTCATAGTCGTCTTGCCGCCACCGGATCGACCCACGAGCGCCACCGTCTGGCCGGCGGCGACACTGAAGGTCACATCGTGCAGCACCTCACCGCTCGGTCGTTGATCAAGCGAGGCAATCGACTCCAGGCTGGCCAGCGAAACCTGACCAGCTGTCGGATAGCTGAACGAGACGTGCTCGAAGCTGACTGAGGCGGGACCCTCGACCGACCCGGCGTCCTCGGTGTCGCGGATCATGGGCACCAGATCGAGCACCTCGAATACTCGATCAAAGCTGACCAGGGCGTTCATCACATCGATACGAAGATTGGTGAGCTGGGTGAGCGGCCCGTAGAGCTGAGTGAGTAGCCCGGCCAAGGCCGTCAAGGTACCTATCGTCAGCACGCCCTCGATGGCCAACGACCCGCCTACGCCGTACACGAGCGCGGTGGCCAACGCTGCGACCAACCCCAGTGAGGTAATGAAGAAACGGCCGTTCATGGCGATCTTGACCGAAACATCGCGTACGGCTCCGGCGCGGTCTGCGAAACGATCGTGCTCTTCACCGAACCGACCGAAGAGCTTGACCAGCAGTGCGCCGCTGACGCTGAAGCGCTCGGTCATGGTCGCCGACATGTCGCCGTTGAGTTGCATCTGGCGACGCGTGAGGTCCGCAAGTTTGCGACCGACGATCTTCGCGGGAATGAGGAAGATGGGCAACATGATCAACGCAGCAAGGGTGAGCTGCCAGCTAAGGATGATCATGGCTACGAGGACGAGTACCAAGCTGATCAGGTTGGACAGCACCGTCGAAAGGGTCGAGGTGAAAGCCTGCTGAGCGCCAATCACGTCTGAGTTGAGCCGCGATACCAGCTTCCCGGTTTGGGTTCTGGTAAAGAACGCAACCGGCATCTGGACCACGTGGTCGAAGACCTGGGTGCGAAGGTCGAAGATCAAACCCTCGCCGATCGTCGCCGAAAACCACCGCTGGACAATGTTGAGCACTGCTTGCAGCAGGGCTAGCCCCGCAACCGTCAAGCTCAGAATGATCACGACTCGTTTGTCGCCCTGCAAGATCCCGTTGTCGATGATCTGTTTGAAGAGCAGCGGCGGCGTCACGCTGAGTGCGGACATCAAGACGACTAGAACGATAAAGATGCTGATCAGCGCCCGATAGGGCTTCGCGAACCGCAGCACACGCCAGACCACACCAGGGCTCAGCTGATGCTCGGCGACGTCGGGATCCTGCGACATGCGCCGCCACAGCATATACATCGACATGGCTTTCCTCCGGGGCTGGGAACGCTCGGCGCACCCAGGCTATTCCGAGCCCCCGATCGGTAGCAGCGCAAAGGCCCGACCGCAACGGCGGCCGGGCCCTGGGGGAAAGGTTGCGATCAGCGCTTCCTGGCAGGAGCCTTCTTGGCGGTAGTCTTCTTCGCTGGAGCCTTCTTGGCCGCCGACTTCTTGGCGGGAGTCTTGGCTGCCTTTGCGGTCGACTTCTTCGCGGGAGCCTTCTTGGCCGCCGACTTTTTCGCGGGAGTCTTAGCCGCCTTCGCCGGAGCCTTCTTCGCCGCTGACTTCTTCGCAGGAGTCGTCGCCTTCTTTGCTGCGCTGCTCGACGCGGTCTTCTTCACACCGCGAGTGGCCCCTCCACGGCCGCGCAACTCCACGCCGGCTTCCTTCAAAACGCCGTGCACGAACCCGAAGGAACGACCGGCATCGTCCGCGATCTTGCGGATGCTCTCGCCAGCGGCGTATCGCCTGGCGTACTGGGAAGCAAGCGTTGTCCGCTGCGCCCCGGTGATGCGTGAACCCTTAGCCAGTGCCTTGGCCACTGCGCCTCCCTTTGCTTGTGGTCATCGCGTTGGGCGACGACTTAGCCGGATCAATGTTTGCCGGACCAGTGATCGACAGTCCAAGATCAATGATCACTCATTTCTAGCACGTTTCGGCTAGGTTTGGGCATTTTCTGACTGATCGATTGCGCCCGGGGATTGATCACCCCGAGGAGCAATCAGATGATCTCTGGTCTGCACAGAGCTGATCAATCAGCATGATTGCCAATGATCAGCAGCTGTGTGATCAGGCCAAGGCGACGAGATCGGCGTACTCAGCGCTCCAAAGATCTTCCACGCCATCCGGAAGCAACAGGACACGATCAGGATCGAGAGCGTGCACGGCACCTTCGTCGTGAGTCACCAACACAATGGCGCCGGGATAACGGTTGATTGCTGCGAGCACCTCAGCACGCGACGCAGGATCAAGATTGTTTGTGGGCTCGTCCAACAGGAGCACATTGGCGCTCGAACAGACCAACATCGCCAGAGCCAACCGGGTCTTCTCACCGCCCGACAGCACACTCGCCGGTTTGTCGACTTCGTCACCAGTGAACAGAAAAGATCCCAGAAGCTTCCGGACGTCGGTTTCGCCAAGGTCCGGCGCGGCGGTCTTCACGTTTGCC
Organism: Propionibacteriaceae bacterium; assembly: GCA_035535155.1. Taxonomy (GTDB): domain Bacteria; phylum Actinomycetota; class Actinomycetes; order Propionibacteriales; family Propionibacteriaceae; genus Microlunatus. Next base: position 1,032 of record DATLQP010000115.1, on the reverse strand, counting down.
AGCACAGAGCGACCTACATCCAAGGTCTCGTGCTCTTGGGCGTAGTAGCCGATGCGCAGGCCATGACCCGCGGTAACTTCACCTGTGTCGGGCTCGTCCAAACCGGCCAGGATGCGCAGCAGGGTGGTCTTTCCGGCGCCGTTGAGGCCGAGCACCACCACGTGGCTGCCCTTGTCGATGGCGAGATCGACATCGGTGAAAACCTCGAGCGATCCGTAGCTCTTGCTGAGGTCTGTCGCCGTTAGCGGGGTCTTTCCGCAGGCTGCCGGGTCTGGAAACTTGATCTTGGCTACCCGATCCCGGGCCTGCTCCCCATCAGTCTCGGCCAACAACCGCTCGGCTCGCCGGACCATGTTGTGCGCAGCCATCGCCTTGGTCGCCTTGGCGCGCATCTTGTCCGCCTGGCCGAACAGCTGGTCAGCCTTTCGCTGCGCGTTCAGCCTCTCCCGCTTTCTGCGCTTTTCGTCGGTTTCCCGCTGCTGGAGATATTGCTTCCAGCCCATCGCGTAGATGTCGAGCTCGGCGCGGTTCGCGTCGAGGTGGAACACCTTGTTGACGCATCGCTCCAGCAGCCCGACATCGTGGCTGATCACCAGCAACCCGCCACGATGAGCGACCAGGAAGTCGCGCAGCCATACGATCGAATCGGCGTCGAGGTGGTTGGTTGGCTCGTCGAGCAGCATGGTTTGTGCTCCGGAGAACAAGATCCTGGCAAGCTCGACACGCCGTCGCTGGCCGCCGGAGAGCGTCCCGATCGGCTGATGCAGCACCCGCTCCGGCAGCCCTAGATTGCTGGCGATTCGTGCCGCCTCGGATTCCGCAGCGTAACCGCCGGCCGCTGCCAGCTCGGCCTCCGCGCGCGCGTACGCGGCCATGGCCTTGTCCCTTACTTCGGTCGAGTCATCACCCATCGCCAGCTCAGCGCGGCGTAATCGATCAACCACTGAGTCGAGACCCCGTGCCGACAGGATGCGGTTCTTGGCCAGTACATCAAGATCGCCGGTCCGCGGATCTTGCGGCAGATATCCGACT
>DATLQP010000114.1:0-22060 GCA_035535155.1 Propionibacteriaceae bacterium | reverse complement strand
GCGGTAACCGAAGAGGCATCGAGCTTGGACAGCTTGGCTTTCTGCTCACGGTTGGCGGGCGCATCGATGCGGGCGTACGCCGGCGCACCGTGCTCGGCGGTGAGCTCAGCGTAGAGCTCGCTGGGGGACTTGCCGGTGACGGCCTTGATCTCGCTGGCCAACAGGGCAAGCAAGATGCCGTCCTTGTCGGTCGTCCAGGTGCTCCCGTCGAGGGCGAGGAACGAGGCACCTGCGGACTCCTCACCGCCGAAGCCGATTTCGCCGGTTCGTAGTCCAGGTACGAACCACTTGAAACCCACCGGCACCTCAACGAGGCTGCGACCCAGGCCCGCCGCGACACGGTCGATCATGGACGAGGACACCAGTGTCTTGCCGATCCCCGCATCGGGTCGCCAGCCGGGACGGTTCGCGTAGAGGTACTGGATCGCGACGGCCAAGTAGGCGTTGGGGTTCATCAGGCCCGCGTCGGGGGTGACGATGCCGTGCCGGTCGGCATCTGCATCGTTGCCCGTCGCGATGTCGTACTCATCCTTGTTACGGATCAGGCTTGCCATAGCGTTCGGCGAGGAGCAATCCATCCTGATTTTGCCGTCGGTGTCGAGGGTCATGAATGACCATCGTGGGTCCACCTTCGGATTGACGACGGTGAGGTCGATACCGAGGTTCTCGGCGATGTAACCCCAGTACTGCACGCTCGCGCCGCCCATCGGATCGGCACCGATGTGCACGCTCGCCTCCCGCACAGCCCTGAGATCCACTGCGTTGACCAGGTCCTCGCAGTAGGCGCCCAGGTAGTCGAACCGCTCGACCTCAGAGACGACGTCGGCATAAGGTCGTCTGCGTATTGCCGACCCGTCGGCCAGCAAGGCGTTGGCACGAGCAGCGATCACGCTCGTAGCGTCGGTATCGGCGGGGCCGCCGTGCGGCGGGTTGTACTTGAAGCCCCCGTCGCGGGGCGGGTTGTGTGACGGGGTCACCACGATGCCGTCGGCGGCATCACCGGCGGTTGCCGTCGCATTGTGTACGACAATCGCACGGGAGACCGCCGGAGTCGGGGTGTAGTCCTCGTCGTCCTCGGCGCGCACCATGACGCCATTGGCCACCAACACCTCGATTGCGGTCGTCCAGGCGGGTGTGGAAAGTGCGTGGGTGTCCTTACCTATGTAGAGCGGCCCCGTGATCCCCTGAGACGCGCGATACTCGACGATCGCTTGGGTCGTGGCGGCGATATGCGCGTCGTTGAATGCGGTGTCGAGACTCGAACCTCGATGTCCAGAGGTCCCGAACGCCACCTGTTGGTCGGGATCGCTGGGGTCGGGAACGAGGTCGTAATAGGCGCTGATGACTGCGTCGACGTCAATGAGGTCTTCAGGAAGTGCCGGCTGGCCGGCGCGCGGGTGAGCCATGGCCCACATTCTGCCGTCGTTTCGGCCGACCAGCAGCCAGCTGGCGGATACGTTTCAACATCCGTCACGATCCTCGTTGGTGAGAATTGATCCGCTTCGTCACGCAGGGTCACGCCGCGCCGCGCAGCTGCACGTGGCCTGCGCGGACGCAACGGGGATTTCCCGACCGCGCGGATCGCGCTTGGCAGCCGCCCTACTTCGTCGTCACTCGGGGACGGAGAAGCGTGTCCCCTTCCTCCATTTACATTGCTCGCTCCGCTCGCTGAGGCTGGCGCTCGTTAGCCGCTGCCTTCCTCACTCGCTTCGCTCGCTCGTCCAGGACCGCGGCGCGCCAGCCTCCATTTACATTGCTCGCTCCGCTGGCTGAGGCTGCCGCTCGTTAGCCGCTGCCTTCCTCACTCGCTTCGCTCGCTTGTCCAGGACAGCGGCGCGCCAGCCTGGCTCAGCACGGCGGCGCGCGATCCCTGTTTGATTGCTCCGCTTCGCTCCGCGCGGATGGCGCTTGACAGCTCTCCGGGGTCTTAGCGCTCGGTCGGCGCCGTGCAGATCGCTGAGCTTTGACAGGATGGTGGCATGAGTTCGCCCAGCTTTAACCGTCCTGGCGCTGTTGATCTTTCACAGCTTGCCCAACGCGCTCAGCAGTCCGCGCCCAGTCAGATGAATGGGCCGCGAACGGCGGGAGGGTCGTACGTCGTCGAGGTCACCGAGGAGACCTTCGAGGCAGAAACCATCCGCAAGTCGGTCAAGCACCCGGTGATTGTCGAGCTTTACTCACCGCGAGTCGCCACAGGCCAGCAGCTCTCCGATGCGTTGATCGAGATTGCGAACGCCTCCGACGGGAAGTTCTTGCTGGCACGTCTCAACGTCGACGCCGCCCCAGGCATCGTTCAGGCCCTTGGGCTCCAGGCGGTGCCTACCGTCGTTGCGCTGCTCAACGGCCAGCTGGCGCCGCTGTTCCAAGGCGTGTTGCCCAAAGACCAGGTGCAGGCAGCGATTGATCAACTGCTTAAGGCGGCAGTGGCGAATGGCATGGTGGGCCGCGCGGAGCCCGCCGGCTCCGAAGCACCTCCAGAAGACCCCGAACCTCAAGCAGACCCGCGGTACGCGGCCGCGGATGCGGCACTCGAACGCGGCGACTTCGCGGCCGCTCGGGAGGAGTTCGACAAGCTGCTGCAGGCCAATCCAAGCGATGGCGAAGCCCTCGCCGGCAAGGCGCAGGCAGGTCTCTACGCCCGCGCTGCAAGCCTGGATGCGCGGACGACCGTTGCGGCGGCGAATGGCACTGACGACCTCGACAGCCAGCTCGCTGCGGCAGATGTCGAGATGATCAGTGGCCAGGCGGAAGCGGCTTTCGCGAGATTGATCGGCTTGGTGAAGCGATTGTCCGGCGAGGAGCGGAACCAGGTGCGGGTACGCCTCCTTGAGCTGTTCGAGACACTCGGCAATAGCGACGAGCGAGTCCTCAAGGCGCGCCGCGACTTGATGACTGCGCTCTTCTAGGACCTGAAACCCATCGCTGTCACTCTCGGTGCTACTCGCATGGCTCCCTGGGATGGGTGAACCTGGCGCATATGCTGGCCCGGTTGCTCAAGGACCAGGGAGAGATCATGAAGCGGCTTCTCGTTGCCGTGGCGGCAACCCTGCTGCTTGCGCTCGCTGGATGTTCTGGTGAATCTGCTGCGACGGGCCCGTCGACACCAACCAGCCCGCCTTCAGAGGCGGCGGCCCCGGATGGCTCCAGCCCCAGCGCCTCGACGTCGAGCCCGATGAGTGATTGTCTAAATGGGCGCTACCGCCTCGTTCGCTTCGTCGGTGTCGGGGAGAAGGGAACCTACGGGACGGGTCAGGGCGGAGACGTCACGGTGACCTTCGACAATGGCAGCTACCGGCTGCGCGGCGCAGGCAAAGATCCGATCAAACTGACGTTGGCCGGCCAGAATGCCGGGCTACTGGTGGACGGGACTATCGGCGGCAGCTACCAGCTGCAGGGAGATCGGGCGAGCTTCACAGTCGGCGAGAGCACCGGCTCTGCCACGCTTCAGGTCGGTCCGGCGAAGAAGTCTCTGCCGATATCGCAGGTTGCCGACGTGCTCGCCCAAGAAGGTGAGGCTGGTCTGGCCTGCGCCAACGATGCGCTCATCGTGACTCTCCAGGACCTCCGCCTCGAACTGGGCAGGGCCTGACCCCGCCCAGCATGCGGAGTCAAACCGTACGACCGTCCTCGGTGTAGGCCATCTCATCGGGACCGAGCCCAACGGCGAGGCTGAGTCGGCGAAAGGCCAGCGGAGTCAGCAACTGGCTTGCTGTTGATAAGTCCGTGAGCGCGACAGCCTTGATCTCGGTCGGCTGCAGCGACCAATAAGCAAGATCGCCTTCGGCCACTACGCCACCATCGAAGATCATCTCTATGGCGTCGTCCCAGCCGAGGTAGGGCGGCATCCAGTCGACGACTAGCAGCCGGCCGATCTCAAGATCGATGCCGAGTTCTTCGCGCACCTCACGCGCAGCACCGAGGCGAGGTGGCTCCAGCGGCTCGACGATGCCCCCGGGAAGCTCCCAGTCTTCCTTGAACTGTGTCTCGCAGAGCAGCACGCGATCTTGTACGTCCCGCATCAGTACGTGGGCAATGAGTCGCTTCTTCGGTAGCGCCGAATTCATCACGCTGGAGAAGCCATGACTCCCGCCAACCTCATCAGATGCGAGTCTGGCGAACAGGCACAAGTCGGCGTACGAGCCGTCCGACATTTCCAGCACCTGGCGGCGTACCCCCTCGAGGCGGAAGCCTGCCCGCAGCACTGCTCGCCGAGCACCAGGCTCACCAGCCGGGACCGATATCTCGATGCGGCGCAAACCCTCGCTTACCAGGATGTCCTCCGCAGCGACTCGAACAGCCCGCTCCAGCGCTTCGGGGCTGGCCGAGCCGCTCCAGCCGAACGTCGCTGTTCGGTCCCCGGAGATACTGACGGTCAGCTCAAGATCACTCACCAGTCGAGCCTAGATCCCACGTAAACGGACCGTGGCGGTACGAGCGAGTCCACGAGGTGGGACACTGCTCCGGCTGGATGTCACCGAGAGCGGTTGACCGAGTTGCTGATCGAGTTTCTCGGGTCGGTCCATTACCACCATGAGGATGAGCCATTAATCAGGATCGCCGGACATGGCGGGAGCGCCTCCGCCGGCACGACGTGCCGGTGTTCCTGGTGGTCACCTTCGCGCTGACCTGGGCCGTCTGGGTGCCCAGAGCTCTCGGCGTTCAGGTCGGACTGATCGGTCGGCTGTGGACCTGGGCCCCTGCGTGGGCCGCGCTCGGCTGCGCAGCAGTGATGTACGGCCGAACCGGCGTTCGCGATCTCGGCCGCCGATTACTGCTCTGGCGGGTGCGCTGGTGGTGGTATCCCGTCGTTCTGCTGGGACCTTTGCTGTTCGCATTGGCCGTCGCAGGAGTTGCCGTGCTGCTCGGCGAGCCGTGGCGTGCGGCAAGGCCATCGGCGCTGACCCTGTCGCTACCGGCGCTGGTGTTGACACTGCTGGTTCTGGCGCTCACGGACGGGCTCGGCGAGGAACTGGCCTGGCGTGGCTATCTGCTGCCCCGGCTCCTCATTCGGCACCGAGCCGTATCTGCGAGCCTCATTCTCGGAGTCATTTGGTGGCTATGGCATTTGCCACTGGTCTGGACGGCTGGCGCAGCGATTGAGGGCCGCCAACTGTGGCTGCTGCTGGCGGATCTGATGGCCATGTCGCTGATCTTCACCTATGTATTTTTGGGTACCACAGGCAGCGTCTTGATTGCCATCTTGCTGCACGCGGCGACCAATCTGTTTGCCGTGTCGCCGCCATCGGGCCCGGATGGTGACCTGACCGTGCCCCTCGTCGCGCTGGTGATGAAGATCGTGCTCGTCACCGCGCTGTTCCTTAGGCTGCCCCGATCATTCGGTGATGGTCGCAGCGCCGCGAGCCTTCCGATGCTGGCGGACCGCCAACGTGACTGATGCGGACCGCCGCTGGCGATTGACGGTTCGGCTAGATCGGCTGGGTCGAGGTCGGACTACCCGCCGAATCCGGTGAAGCCGGTCCAACCCTAGAAGCTTCGGCAGTGGCTGCTGCGTCGACAGGTTGTCCCAACTCGGCCTCTGCACCGGCCGCTCCGGCCGCGGGCTTGGGCCGCCGAGGTTGCGCAGGTCCAGTCACCGCTTTGTCTGTGGTGGTCGTCTGCGGCGAGGCCATCTTGGCGGCGGCCCGCACTGCGCGGGTGGCTCTCTCCGTCTCGATCGGCTGCTCCTCATCCAGCTCGGGTTCCAGCCGCAGCCACACCGCACCAAGCGGCGGGATGGTGACCGACGCGGATGCCGCGTAGCCGTGCGACGGCACAGGATGAGCAACGACCTTTCCAAGGTTTCCGATCAAGCCCGTGCCGTCGTACACCTCGGCGTCGGTGTTCAAGATCTCCTTCCAGACCCCTTCCTGGGGCAGCCCGATCTGGTGGTCTGGGCGTGACTCGGAAGAGAAGTTGGTGATGCAAGCGATCATCTGGCCGTCACCGTCGAAGCGGAGCCAGGAGAAGATATTTCCACCGCGATCATCGGCGTCGATCCAGGAGAAGCCCGATGCGTCTGTGTCTCGCTTCCAGAGGGCGGGGTGTTCCTTGTAGATCTCGTTGAGGTCCTTGATCAGTCGTTGGACGCCGCGGTGTCCCCATTCCGCACTCTGCCACCAGTCGATGCTGCGGCTTTCGGAGAACTCTCGACGCTGGCCGAACTCGGTGCCCATGAAGAGCAGCTTCTTGCCCGGATGCGCCCACATGAAGGCGTAGAAGGCCCGCAGCGTGCCAAACTTCCGCCACTCATCCTGAGGAGCACGCTCGAACATCGAGCCTTTGCCGTGCACCACTTCGTCATGGCTGATCGGCAGGATGAAGTTCTCTGAGTAGGCGTACGCCATCGCGAAGGTCATCTCGTGGTGGTGAAACTGCCGGTAGACCGGCTCGCGGCCCAGATAGCGCAGCGAGTCGTTCATCCAGCCCATGTTCCACTTGAACCCGAAGCCGAGGCCGCCGTATTCGGTGCTCTGCGTCACGCCCGGCCAAGAGGTGGACTCCTCGGCGACCATTACGCTGCCGGGTTCGCGTCCGTAAGCATGTGAATTGGTCCGCTGCAGCAGCTCGACCGCGTCCAGGTTCTCGTTGCTGCCATATTTGTTCGGCACCCACTGACCCGCTTCGCGGGAGTAGTCCAGATAGAGCATCGAGGCGACGCCGTCTACCCGCAGCCCGTCGATGTGGAATTCCTCCAGCCAGTAGTAGGCGTTGGAGATGAGAAAGCTCTTCACCTCGTTGCGGCCGAAGTTGAAGATGTAAGAACCCCAGTCGGGGTGCCAACCCAGACGCGGATCCTCGTGTTCGTACAACGCGGTTCCGTCGAAGCGCTGCAACGCCCATGGGTCGGTCGCGAAGTGCCCGGGTACCCAGTCAACAATGACGCCGATCCCGGCCTGATGAAGCTTGTCGACGAGGTGCCGGAACTCATCCGGGGAGCCGAATTTCGACATGGGAGCGAAGTAGCCGGTGACGTGATAGCCCCAGGACCCTTCGAACGGATGCTGGGCAACAGGCATGAACTCCACATGGGTGTAGCCCTGCCAGCTGACGTACTCGACCAGCTCGTTGGCCAGCTCGAGGTAGGTGAGGCCCTGGCGCCAGGAGCCGACGTGCACCTCATAGATGCTCACCGGTTCCGCGTGCATGGCCTTCTGCCCGCGATACCACATCCAGTCGTCGTCGCCCCAGACGTACTGGCTCTCATAGACGATGGAGGCGGTATGTGGAGCAGCCTCGGCAAAGCGTGCCATCGGGTCGGCCTTGAGCCGCCACACACCGTCGGCACCCAGCACCTCGAACTTGTAAAGGCTGCCAGTGCTGGCCCCTTCGACGAACAGCGCCCAGACCCCGGCTCCGGGGACCAGCTGCATGTAATGGCCCTCGCCGTTCCAGTAGTTGAAGTCACCGACCAGCCGCACAGCCTGTGCGTTGGGAGCCCAGACCGAGAATCGGGTGCCGAAGACCTGCCCGCGTTCGGGGTCGTCGACGGCCATTTCGTGGGCGCCCAACCGGCGCCAGCACTCGGTGTCATGCCCCTCGTGGAAACCGGTGAGGTCCCAGCCAGTCAGACCGCCGCTCGGATCGTACGACATGGGTGCTACTCCTGTTCTCTGGTCGGGCTCGCAAGCTCGCCGGATTGATTGGGCGGGTCCGCTAGATCTGCCACCGCGCGGAGCGGGATGCCAATCCAGTCCGGGCGATTCCGCATCTCGTAGACGACCTCGTAGATCGCCTTGTCAGCCTCGTACGCGCGGAGCAGGCTTCCCTTGGTCGCATCCAACTCCGCGCCGGCATAGCCGCTCAAGAATGCAGCGCGACATGCTGCTGCCCAGGGTGTGCTGAACGGTCCAGGCACACTCGCAGCCACATAATCGAAAGACCGCAGCATGCCGGCGACATCTCGCCACACCGAGTCAGGAGCGCGGCGTTCGGCCATCGTCTTGGCCGGCTCACCCTCGAAGTCGATGATCTTCCAGCCGGAAGGTGTGTGCAGCGTCTGGCCGAGATGGAAGTCCCCGTGCAGCCGCTGGGTAGCCAAGGTCTGCGTGTTGAGCGCCTCGAAGCAGCGCAGCAGACCCGGGACGTGCGGCGCCAGCGCCGGGGCGATCCGCACCGCCTCGCGCAGCCGGTTCATCATGATCAACGCCGTACCCGCGCCGAGCACCTGCGCGGTGTGAAAGGAAGAACGCAGAGCGTGGTGGATCTCCGCTAGCGCTCTGCCGAGCGCCTCGGCCTCTGCGACGAAGGCAAATTCTGAATTGATCGTGGCCGAGGCGTTCTCGGCTCGAAGCGATTCGAGCGCCAGCTCCCAGCCGTCGACGGCGCTCGCCAACTTCTCAATCACCATGGCGAGATCGGCGTCCAGCTGCCGCCCTCTGGAGACCCAGCTGCCTTCGATCCATCCGAACAGACCGGCGACATCGGTGATGCCAGCGGCGTTGAGCGCGGCATGTACCTCGATATCGAGGTTGTGGCCGAGTTCCAGCCGACGGAAGAGCTTCAGGATCGCCTGATCGCCCAACATCACCGAGGTGTTGCTCTGTTGCCCCGTGAACAGCCGCGGCTCGAGGTCACCGCTGAAGGTCGACGCAGTTGTTGGATTGAATCGGGCCTCGCTCGCAGGGCTGCGCAGCCGACGACCGCCCCGCAGCGCGGTGAGAATCACCCGACACGCATCCGGATCCTGTGCGGCGTCATACGCGATGACCGGACCAAGATCAGGATCGGTGAACCGACCGATCTCTGCCTGGTGCAGCTCGGCGTGCGGAGCCGGCCGGTAGGACATCGCAAGGTGGTAGTACTCGATCGGAGTTGGTTCAGTGGGCCGGACCATCTCAGGCGGGTCGCTAGCAGCGGATTCCTGCGTCGGCTCCAGATCCTCCTCCGGCTGGGCAGGCGCGGCAGCGGACAGCTCGGGATCCTCTTCAGGCGGATAGGCCAGCTCGGCGATCTCGAACCGCACTCCGGGCGCGGCGGCGGGCCGGAAGAAATCGGAAACCTCGGTGAGCCAGGGCAGTGGTGTCAGTGATCGAAACTGGACCCGCCGACCCTTGCCGGCGAACCACCGCGCATTGGAGATGTACCTCAGGACCTGATCGGCAACGTGAGGATCGGCTGTGCCGCTCATGGCGCCCTAAACCTGTGCGGTGGCCGGCGCTGCGCTAGCCGAGCCTGAGGCTGCGCTCCGGGAGCCGTACCGGACCAGCGTGAGAATGTGCGCCGGATCGTCGTAAGTGAGCCTGACGAAGGCGTGCTGTCCCCAGCGCCAGGTCTGTCCCGTGAGCTCGTCGTGGACGAGGTAGACATCACGTGCAGTCAGTCCCAGCGCCTCCATGTCAAGGTAGACCTCGGTCTCGACGATGTTGTGCGGATCAAGGCTGACGACCACGATCACCACGTCTTCGCCGCTCCTCTTGGAGTAGACCATGGCGCTGGCGTGCGGGGCGTGGTGGAAATGCAGGTCGCGCAGCTGTTGCAGTGCGGGGTGCTCCTTCCGCACTTGATTCAGCTTGCCAATCAGCATATTGAGGTTCTCGCCGCTCTCTTCGGCTGCCTTCCAGTCCCGCGGCCGGTACTGGAACTTCTCCGAATCCAGATACTCCTCGCGGCCCTGGGCGAGCGCGGCGTTCTCGAACAGCTCGAAGCCCGAGTAGATGCCCCACAGCGGTGAGAGCGTCGAGGCAAGCACAGCGCGGATGGTGAATGCCGGCTTGCCACCCCACTGCAAGAAGTGGGGCAGGATGTCGGGTGTGTTGGGCCAGAAGTTTGGCCGGAAGAAGCTGTCGCTCTCGCTGGTCAGCTCCTTCATGTACGCCTCGATCTCCCACTTCTCATTGCGCCAGGTGAAGTAGGTGTAGGACTGCTGAAAACCGACCTTGCCGAGCGCGTGCATCATCACTGGCTTGGTGAAGGCCTCCGAAAGGAAGAGCACATCCGGATCGGTCTTCCGAACCTCGCCGAGCAGCCAGGCCCAGAAGTTGACCGGCTTGGTGTGCGGATTGTCGACGCGGAAGATGCGCACACCGTGGCTCATCCAGAGCTTGATGATCCGCAGGCTCTCCAGGTAGATCCCGTCCCGGTCGTTGTCGAAGTTGATGGGGTACATGTCCTGGTACTTCTTCGGCGGATTCTCCGCGTACGCGATGGAGCCGTCAGCGCGCTTGGAGAACCACTCGGGGTGCTCGGTGACCCACGGGTGATCGGGTGATGCCTGGAGTGCGAAATCCAAGGCAACCTCAAGTCCCAGCGAATTGGCCTTGGCGACGAACCGGTCGAACGCGTCGAAGTCGCCGAGGTCGGGATGGATGCTGTCGTGGCCGCCCTCGGCCGCACCAATTGCCCAGGGGGAGCCAGGATCGGTCGGTCCCGCGCTCAGCGTGTTATTCGGCCCCTTGCGAGCCGTATTGCCGATTGGGTGGATGGGCGGAAGGTAGACCACGTCGAAGCCCATCGCCGCCGCGGCTTCCAGGCGTTCGTGTGAGCTGTCGAAGGTGCCAGAGATCCACTTCTGGTTCTCCTCGTCCCACTCCGCACCCTGAGAGCGCGGGAAGAACTCGTACCATGAGGAGAACAAAGCCTTGCGGCGATCGACGAAGATCGGATAGTCCCGGGTAGGCGAGACCCGCTGGCGCGGACCGAAGCGTCTCATTGCTGCGCGTACCTCGCCGGCCAGTACCACCTCGAGCCGATCCTCGACCTGCTGTCCGGAGTCCAGGTTCTTTGCCGCACCCTGCAGCAGAGCTGCCGCCTGATAGTCCCCGGCTGCCTCGGCGTCGGCAGCGGCTCCGTCGAACAAACCAATGCCTTCGGTGCACACCAACGCAACGTCGATGCCAGCGGGAATCTTGATCTCCGCGTTGTGGACCCAGGTTTCCCATGGATCGCTCCAGCCTTCGACGCGGAACGTCCACATCCCCTCGAAGTCGAGCACCACCGACGCCGTCCACCAGTCAAAACCCAGCGGCGTGGTGGGGCGCATCGGCTCACGGCGCTCGTTGCCCTGAGGGTCAGTGAGCACTACCGACGCATTGACTGCGTCATGGCCCTCCCGGAACACAGTCGCCCGGATCGGGATCGATTCCCCGACCACAGCTTTGGCGGGGTAGGCGCCACCCTCGATCACCGGTGACACATTGTGCACCGGAATGCGCTCAAAGATCGACCCAAGTGTCGGCATGGTGACCGTGACGGTGGGTTTGCCGCCAGGCGAGGTGTCTGGCCGTGTCGCGGCCTGTGAGGAGGATGGTGTGGAGGCCTGCTGAGGCGCGTCGTCGCCCTCAGTCGTCGAGGATCCTGAATTGTTTGCCGTCACGATTGTCAACCTATCGGCCTTGGTGCTGACGCGGCAGGGGGTTGGATGCCTCAAGATCGGCAGCATCGGGAGCACGCAGCCTGGGTAAGCGAGCAGCTGCAGTCCTTCGATCGATGAGAGCAGAAACCCGATGTCATCGAAAGTTCGCCGGTAAGTTGATCCGGTGCGCGCTATCCGCCGTTTCGTTGTTCGCCCCGTGTTGCCAGAGGCCCTCAAGCCACTCGGCGATCTGGCCCGTAACCTTCGTTGGTGCTGGCATGTCGAGACCCAAGATCTCTTTCGGTCGGTCGATCCCCAGCTGTGGGAAAGCACCGGCGGCGACCCGCTCCGAATGCTGGCCGACGTCTCCGTCGAGCGCCTCCAAGCTCTCTCGACTGACAAGCGTTTTCTGAAGAACCTTCGGCTCATCCAGGCTGATCTGGCCGACTATCTGACCGGGGAGCTCTGGTATCAGGGCTATGCGGCCGAAAATCGAACCGCGCCGGTAAGCATCGGCTACTTCTCACCAGAATTCGGCATCACCGAAGTGCTCCCGCAGTACTCGGGCGGACTCGGCATTCTTGCCGGCGACCACCTCAAGACGGCAAGCGATCTTGGCGTTCCGATCATCGGCGTCGGGCTGCTTTATCGGCAGGGATACTTCAGGCAATCTCTCAACGCCGCGGGCTGGCAGCAAGAGCGCTACCCGCTGCTGGACCCGAACTCCTTGCCGTTGACGTTGCTACATGACCAGGACGGTCCAGTGCGGATCGATGTGCCCCTTCCCGGGCGCACCATGTACGCGCAGGTTTGGGTGGCGCAAGTCGGCCGGGTACCGCTACTGATGCTGGATTCGGACGTCGAGCAGAATGCCGGCTACGAGCGCGAGGTGACCGACCGCCTGTACGGCGGTGGCACCGACCACCGACTCGAGCAAGAGGTGCTACTTGGCATGGGCGGCGTACGTGCCATCCGCGCGTATTGCCGTATCACCGGCGGCACGCACCCCGAGGTGTTCCACACCAACGAGGGGCATGCAGGATTCCTGGGTTTGGAACGGATCCGCGAGTACCTTCACACAGGCGCGGACTTCGATACCGCGCTGGAGCTGACCCGCGCCGGTACGGTCTTCACCACGCATACTCCGGTTCCTGCCGGCATCGACCGGTTCCCACGCGAGCTCATCGTCCAGCAGTTCGCGGGGTTCGAGGATCTGCCGCTGGATCGGGTCTTGGCGCTGGGCGCGGAGGATTACGAGGGCGGTGACCCCGACAAGTTCAACATGGCGGTGATGGGCTTCCGGCTCTCGCAGCGAGCCAATGGCGTCTCGTCGCTGCACGGCTTGGTGTCCCGCGAGATGTTTCAGGGCCTGTGGCGCGCGTTCGACACCAGCGAGGTCCCGATCACCCAGATCACCAACGGTGTGCACCATCTCACCTGGGTGCGTCCGGACTTGCTCGACCTGCTCGAAGCGCCGAGCGGGAGCTCATCGCACGGCGATGGCTACGACTGGAATGCGCTCGCCGACGTGGACAGCCAGACGATCTGGACACTCAAGAGGAGGATGCGCGAAGACCTGATCTCTATGACTCGGGAGCGGCTGGCCGCTAGCGGTGCCAATCGCGGCATGGCGACCGACTGGGTTGCCAAGGCGCTCAATCCCGACGTGGTGACATTCGGCTTCGCGCGCCGCGTGCCGTCGTACAAGCGGTTGACCTTGATGCTGCGCGATCCGGCTCGGCTCAAGGCCCTCCTAACAGACAAGGATCGGCCGATTCAGATCGTCATCGCCGGCAAGGCGCATCCGGCTGACGAGGGCGGCAAGGCCCTGGTCCAACAGGTCGTGCAGTTCGCCGATGATCATTCGGTACGGGAGCACATTGTCTTTCTTCCGGATTACGACATCGCCATGGCGAAACGGCTGTACCCGGGCTGCGACGTCTGGATGAACAACCCGCTACGCCCCTACGAGGCGTGCGGCACGTCAGGGATGAAAGCGGCCCTGAACGGCGCGGCGAATCTGTCTATTCGCGACGGGTGGTGGGACGAATGGTTCGATCCGGCGTACGGCTGGGAAATCCCGTCTGCCGAGGGCGCGGACGGCGTAGAGCGTCGTGATGATCTTGAGGCTAAGGCGCTCTACGACATCATCGAGAACGAGATCGTGCCGCGCTTCTATGATCGTGATCAGCGCGCGCTCCCGGAGCGCTGGATTCGGATGATCAGAGACACCATCGCCGGTCTGGCTCCCAAGGTGGTGGCGTCACGGATGCTTCGCGAGTATGTGACCGAGCTGTATACACCTGCTGCGGTGTCGAGCCACGCTCTCAATTCCTCGAGTGGAGGAGCGGAGGCACTCGCTCGCTGGAAGCGCAGAGTCCGGGCCGCCTGGTCGACTGTTTCGGTTGAGCACGTCGAGTCGCTGGGCGGCGAGCAGGTCGAGGTGGGGACGAAAATTCACGTCAGCGCGCTGATTCGGCTCGGCGAGCTCACCCCCGACGACATTCAGGTCCAGCTCGTCACGGGTCGAGTCGGTGCCGACGATCGGCTCTACGAGCCGCGGGTGAATCCGTTCGCAACCGGAGGCGATGTGGACCATGTTGATGGTGAAGGGGGCCTGCGCCGCTACGAGGGTTGGGTGGAAGCCAAGCGAACCGGCGCGATCGGCTACACCGTAAGGGTCGTGCCGTATCACCCTTTGCTGGCGAGCCAGGCCGAGATGGGGCTCGCCGCGCTACCCGCGACCGTGCCAACGCCCCCGTCAGCCGGCTACGTGACCACTTACTGATGTGCCGCTCGCGCATCCGCGACCCTCGCAGCGGCCGCTCTCACCCCCGCTAATCGACTTGGAGCACCACGACCGAAAGCGCGGGCAGCTCCAGGGCTGATCCGGCCGGCATCTTCTCCAACGGCAGTTCACCATCCATCCCGCTATGTGCGATCACGGTGTAGTTGTCTGCCCACGGACCGTTCGGCAGCTGGACCTGGATCGCGTCGGAACCAGCATGGAACCAGACGAGAAATGCCTCGTCGGTCGCACGGTACGGGTCGTCGTCGGCGAGGTAGATGCCGACCGTGCGTCGTGTGGCGTCACGCCACTCCGGCTCTGTCATCTCGGCGTTGTTGCCACCGAACCAGGCAATGTTCTTCCGCCCATCCGGCTGACCCTTTGCGTCGAGCAGGAATTCGCCTTGCCGGAAACGATCCCTCCGAAAGACCGGATGCTCCGCGCGCAGCTGCAACAACTTGCGAGTGAGCTCGGTCTGATCGCTCCAAGTTTCCTGGGTGTCCCAATGCACCCATGAAATAGGTGAGTCTTGACAGTAGGCGTTGTTGTTGCCCTCCTGGCTGCGGCCGAGCTCATCACCGGCGGTGATCATGGGAACTCCGGTCGCCAAGATCAAAGTCGCCATGAGGTTTTGCACCTGGCGATGCCGCCGGGCATTGATCGCGGGATCTTCAGTTTCGCCCTCGAACCCGCAGTTCCATGATCGATTGTCATCCGAACCGTCGCGATTGGACTCGCCATTGGTGCCGTTGTGCTTGACGTTGTACGTCACCAGGTCGCGCATGGTGAAGCCGTCGTGTGCGGTGAGGAAGTTGACGCTCGATGTGGAATGTCTGCCGTTGCGATCGAAGATGTCGGGTGAGCCGGTCAGCCGCTGGGCGAGCTCGCCGACTCCGTGGGTATTGCCACGCCAGAAGTCGCGGACATGGTTGCGGAAGCGGTCGTTCCATTCGCTCCAACCTGGCCCGAAGCCGCCCACCTGATAGCCATAAGGACCCATATCCCAGGGTTCGGCGATCATCTTGACCTGGCTCAGCACGGGGTCGTCACGGATCGCGCGCTTGAACGGGTGATCTTGATCGACATGATGCCGCTCGTCCCGGATCAAGGTGCTCAGCAGATCGAAGCGGAAGCCGTCGACCCCCATCTCGACGACCCAATACCGCAGCGAATCCAGCACCATGCGCAGCACGCCTGGCTCGGAAGTGTCCACTGAGTTGCCACAGCCGGTGACGTCGTAGTCGTTGCGGTGATCGTCGGTCAGCCGGTAGTAGCCGAGGTGGTCGATGCCACGGAACGACAGTGTCGGACCTTCGTGCCCGCCTTCGCCGGTGTGGTTGTAGACGACATCGAGAATGACCTCGAGGCCAGCCTCGTGCAACGCCGAGACCATCTCCTTGAACTCGCGAACCTGCTGACCGAGCGTGCTGACCGAGCCATAGGCGGCGTGCGGCGCGAAGTAGCCGAGAGTGTTATATCCCCAATAGTTGGAAAGGCCGCGCCCCACGAGGAAGGGCTCGGAAATGTGGTGGTGGATCGGCAGCAGTTCAACGGCTGTGACGCCGAGGTCCTTTAGGTGTTGGATGACGGCGGGATAGGCAAGCCCTGCGTACGTCCCCCGCAGGTGCTCTGGAACCGACGGATGCAACTGCGTAAAGCCCTTGACGTGGAGTTCATAAATGACTGTCTCCGACATCGGTGTCGGCCGATCAATCGGACGCGGCGGAGGTGAGTCGGTCACGACGACACTGAGTGGCACAGCGGCAAAGGAGTCGGTGCTGTCCGGCACGTAGTCGGATTCCTTCGTGTGGTCCAGGATCGGGCCGGAGTAGTCGACGCCACCGGTGATCGCCCTGGCGTACGGGTCAACGAGCAGCTTGGCCGGGTTGAACCGAGTTCCAGCGGCAGGGTCCCACGCGCCGTGGACGCGGAAACCGTAGCGTTGTTCCGCGCCGATGCCATGGATGAAGGCGGTCCACACGCCATCGGCGTCGCGACGCATGTCGTGGTTGGTCTGATTGCGATCCTCATCGACCAGGGCGAGCTCCACCCGCGTCGCGCGAGGCGCCCAGAGACCAAACGAGGTACCACCGTCGCGAATGCGGGCACCGAGGACCGAAGTGTCCTGCGGTACTGGCAACGCAGTGGATGTCATCTTTTACGAGCCTTAGCAGTTGACTGGATGTGCTCTGGACCGGTCACGATGAAACCAGTTACTCCGCCGGCTGAGCCGGAGTGCGCCTTCATTGTGCCCCACATGAGCGACAGTTACCGCGGATCCGGGCTCTCCAAACCATCGAGCAACCGGTTGTGTACCTACCGTAGGCAACAGTGGGCAGTCCTTTCAACAGATTCGGGCATGCCGATGACTATCAGCGTGAACGCCTCGGGACCTAACGACCAATGCGGAGTCGACTCTCCATCGGGCACTTTCTGGTCGTGGGAGTTGCAGTTGCGGCAGCGCGACTCGAGTTCGTGGTCACTGATCGACCTCGCTCGGCCGGCTCAGCTGAGCTGGCCGCATGCTCCGCGGTGGGTGTACGTCGAGTTGGCGGAGATCCAGCCGCGGTGCCACCCTTCTGCGAGGGTGAACCACCAGGTGCGGTACCGGTGGTGGCTCTTCTTGTCGGTGTAGATCGTGGTACCGAAGTGAAGCTTCGTCCGCCCCGGCTTGGATGAGGTGGGGGTGTGGTAGATCCGCATCTCGCGGGCCACCACACACCGGGTCGTGAAGGTCGCTGCCTCGGCCGGCACGGCCGGGACCACGGAGGCAGTGAGCATGACCAGCAAGCCGCTGCCGCTGAGAAGGGCACCCCGAAGAACCGATGTCATGGCTGTGAGTATGCCCGTGAAGCGCGCCATCTTCGCTAGATACGCCGGGTTCGTAGGTCGTCTTAAGACGCTCTGATGCCTCCTCGAGCGACACCCGAGCGCCCGAGATGATTCAGGTCAGAGCGCGGACCCTGTTGTTCCGAGCATCGTGGGTGAGCTCGACCTTGCCGAGGGCCTCCAAGAGCGGCGGCACGTACATGCCGAAGCGGCCGCGGTAGCCCTTACGGAGGCCGTACCACCCGCCAACTGGGTTATCGGCTGACCGACCCCATGACTCGACGGTGCCGTCCTTGGCTGGCTTCTGTTCATCCGCCGCGCCTAGGTCGACCCAATCACCCTGCTCGACAAGCCAGGCGTGAAGATCGTCCAGGCACCTGAGCTGATACTTCAGCTGGGTGGATCCGACCTGACAAACCAGCGTGGGCGGGTCAGTGGTCTCATCGGCCCACATCGTGTAGGTGGAGGTGCGGGGCGCCGTGCTGAGTTCCCACGGATCGTCTTTGGTTCCTGCGGGCATATGGCGGATTCTCGCAGAAGGTCCGCTCTTCGGAGGCCGTCGCGGTGAGGCGTTTTGACGGTTGTGATGCGAAACGACCCCTCGGGTGGCGTTGCGGGGGGTCGTTGTGACGGTTGTGCTGCGAGACGGACCCATGACCGAGCGCCACGATGGCCAGGCCGGTTGCACAGCTCGCCACAAAAGGCAGCAGACTTGCTCTTTGTGGTCATGAACGACATCAAGGAACTGGGCACGATCTTGTCGATCTGGGCTCATCCCGACGATGAGGCCTATCTGTGCGGCGGAATCATGGCGATGGCATCCGCGGCGCAGTCTCGCGTGGTGTGCGTCACGGCTACTCGTGGTGAGCTCGGCGTGACCGATCCAACGCGATGGCCGCCCGAGCAACTTCTGACTATTCGCGAGGCTGAGCTCGCGGAGTGCCTGCGGATCCTGGGCGTGACCGAGCATCGTTGGTTGGGCTATCCGGACGGCGGCTGCGACTCGATCGATGCCGACGCAGCAATCGAGCAGATCGCAGGAATCGTTCGTGATGTGGCTCCAGACACGATCTTGACCTTTCCGCCCGACGGTCAGACGGGCCACCCCGACCACATCGCGGTGCACCGCTGGTCGGTTGAAGCCGTACGCCGCACCGGCATCGGAACACTGCACGTCTTCGCCAACACGCAGGAGTGGCTTGATGATCAGCTGGCTCGGTGGACCGAGTTGGGTGCGATCGTCGGCGAGCCGCCGATTGCCTGGGCCGGGCCGCTCAGCATCGATCTCACGTTCACCGGCCAAGTATTGGATATCAAGTACGCGGCGCTGGCTGCGCAGGCCAGCCAAACCGAGGCGGTACGCGCGGTGGTCGGCGAGCAGGCTTATCGAGAGCTCATCCGGATCGAGCGGTTTACGGCATTTGCGCCTCAGCAGGCACCCGTGTCACAAGCCATGACCTAGCAAACAAGCTTTGTTACTCGTGAGTAATGTGGCGGCCAAGAAGAGCTCGAAGTACGCATAACTCGAGGCACGCATAAGGAGAAGGAAGCGGGATGAAGATCGTGGTACTGGCCAAGTACGTTCCCGACGCGACCGGGGAGCGCACCTTCGCCGAGGACGGCACGGTCGACCGGGCCTCAAGCGATGGATTGCTCTCCGAACTCGACGAGTACGCCGTCGAGCAAGGTCTACAGATCGCCGAAGACGGTGACGACGTCGAGGTTGTTGTCATGACGCTCGGACCGGATGACGCAGCCGATGCGATCAAACGGGCACTGCAGATGGGCGCATCGGCCGGCATCCACATCGTCGACGACGCCGTCCACGGCTCTGATGCGCTGGCAACGAGCGCGCTGCTGGCCGAGGCGATCAAGAAGGCGGCAGCGGATCTGGTGATCTGCGGCATGGCCTCCACCGACGGGACCATGGGCGTCATTCCGGCAATGATCGCCGAGCGACTCGGCTGGCCGGCTGCGACCCTGGGCGCCTCCCTCGCCGTGGCCGACGGTAGGGTCACAATCCGCCGCGACGACGATGTGGCCAGCTTGACCATCGAGGCCGACCTGCCGGCGATCGTCAGTGTCACCGACCAGTCCGGCGAGGCACGCTACCCCTCGATGCGGGGCATTCTTGCGGCCAAGAAGAAGCCGGTCGACACCTGGACGATTGCTGATCTTGGTATCGACGCCGGCGAGGTCGGTTTGGGAGCGGCATGGAGCAAGGTCCTCGAGACGAGCCCGCGCCCGGCGAAGGAACCGGGCCGGGTGGTCGAGGAGGAGGACGCTACGTCGGCCTTCATCGAATTCCTGGCTGCGGGCAAGTACATCTGAGTAGGAGGTAGTGATGTCTGAGGTCCTGATCGTCGCCGAACACATCAATTCGCACGTGTCCAAGCCGGCCCTCGAGCTCCTGACGCTGGCGCGTCGGCTCGGTCAGCCGGTCGCAGTGGTTTTCGGTGATATCGAGGACACCATCACCAAGGCGCTGGGCGAGTACGGGGCGACCCGCGTCTTGTCGGTCAATGACCCGGCGATCGAGGACTACCTCGTGGCGCCCAAAGCTGAAGCGCTGGCAGAGATCGCTGAGACTGTGCAGCCGGCTGTGATCTTGATCACCTCGACCCCAGAGGGTAAGGAAATCGCTGGACGGCTGGCGGTGAAGCTCGGCTCCGGCCTGATCACCGACGCCAGCGACGTCGCCGCTGACGGCACCACCATGCAGTCGGTCTTTGCCGGTAACTGGACCGTCACCGCGTCGGTGACACGGGGTGCTCCGGTGATCACGGTCAAGCCGAACGCCGTAGCCATCGAGGCTGCGCCTACCGAGCCCGTGACTGAGCAGATCGAGGTAACCATCTCGGACGCGGCCAAAACCGCGCGCATCCTGAGTAAGGAGCCGAAACGGTCAAGCGGGCGGCCGGACCTGACCGAGGCGGCGGTCGTCGTCTCCGGCGGGCGCGGCACCGGCGGCGACTTCGCCGCCGTCGAGGAATTGGCCGACGTACTGGGCGGTGCAGTCGGTGCCTCACGGGCAGCCGTCGATGCTGGCTGGTACCCGTATGCGTACCAGATCGGCCAGACTGGCAAGACCGTCTCACCTCAGCTCTACATCGCCGTCGGAATTTCTGGGGCGATCCAGCACCGCGCCGGAATGCAAACCTCGAAAGCGATCGTGGCAGTCAACAAGGATCCCGAGGCTCCGATCTTCGCGCTTGCTGATCTTGGCATCGTCGGCGACCTGCACAAGGTGCTTCCCGACGTGATCAACAAGATCAACAAACGCAGCGGATAAGGCAGACTTGGGCGTCATGAGCCGCATCTACCTCGACCACGCGGCCACCACACCGATGGTTCCGGAGGCCGTCGAGGCGATGGCCCGTGAGCTGACCAGAGTCGGCAACTCCTCATCACTGCATGCCTCGGGCCGTTCATCCCGTCGGGTGGTGGAAGAGTCGCGGGAGGCGATCGCCGCACTGGTAGGGGCACATCCGGCAGAGTTGATCTTCACCAGCGGCGGAACCGAGTCGGACAATCTGGCCGTCAAGGGTGCCTTCTGGTCGGGCACGGAGATCGGTCGCGATCGGGTGATTACCTCGACGATCGAACATCATGCCGTGCTGGATTCCGTCGCCTGGCTGGGCCACCTCGCAGCGGCCGAGGTTAGCTATGTGCCGGTCGATGCCGCAGGTCAGCTGGATCTGGCGGCTCTCGCGAACGCGGTCGACGCGCGCTCGAGTGTGGTCTCGGTGATGTGGGCCAACAATGAAGTCGGCACGGTACAGCCGATACCGCAGGTCGCCGCAACAGCCGCCGAACACGGCGCGATCTCACACAGCGACGCGGTCCAGGCAGTCGGGCACATCGAGGTCGACTTCGCGGCAAGCGGACTTGATCTGCTGAGCTTCACCGCGCACAAGCTCGGCGGCCCGTACGGAATCGGTGCCTTGATCGCGCGCCGCGATCTTCGGTTGACCCCGGTCCTGCACGGTGGTGGTCAGGAGCGCGACATTCGCTCAGGCACCCTCAACGTCGCGGCCGCGGCAGGCTTTGCTGCGGCACTCCAGGTTGCCGGGGGAAAGCGGATGGAGGAGGAGCGACGGTTACGCCAGCTGCGTCGCGAGCTGCTCGGCTCGGTGCTCGCAGCTGTCCCCTGGGCGATCCCGTACGGCCCGGCCGCAGAAGAAGATCGCCTGCCGGGCACCCTGAGCATTGGCTTCCCAGGATGCTCAGCCGATGCGATCTTGATGTTGCTGGACTCGGCTGGGATTGACTGTTCCACCGGAGCGGCATGCTCGGCGGGGGTCTCCCAGCCGAGTCACGTACTCCTGGCCATGGGATACAGCGAGATCGAGGCACGTTCGGCACTCAGGTTTTCGCTCGGCCACACCTCGACGCCGAGCGACGTGCGCGCTCTCGCGGCAGCACTTCCCGAAGCCGTACAGCGTGCGAAGGCCGCGGCCGCGTTCGCCTGAGGTCGCTTGGCGCTCATCGCCACCCGTGAAAGACTTGCCGCTTGCCGAAAAGCGCCCCAGAGCACCAAGGACACCAATGAAGGTATTGGCCGCCATGTCCGGTGGCGTCGACTCGGCCGTTGCCGCAGCGCGGGCGGTCGAGGCTGGACACGACGTCACCGGCGTGCATCTGGCTCTGTCCAAGAACCCGCAGGCCTACCGATCGGGGGCCCGTGGCTGTTGCTCCAAAGAAGATGCCCACGATGCGCGGCGCGCGGCCGATGTGCTCGGCATTCCGTTCTACGTGTGGGACCTTTCGGATCGCTTCGCCGCTGATGTGGTGAGCGACTTCGTCGCAGAATATGCAGCCGGGCGTACCCCGAATCCTTGCGTACGTTGTAACGAGAAAATCAAGTTCTCCGCCGTCTTGGACCGTGGTGTCGCGCTCGGCTTTGATGCGGTCTGCACCGGGCACTACGCCAGACTGACCCGTACCGGGAAGGACGTCGAGTTGCATCGCGCATTCGATGCCGCCAAGGATCAGTCCTATGTGCTCGGCGTGCTCAATGCTGATCAACTTCGTCGCTCTTACTTCCCGCTCGGCTCCTCACTCAAGGCCGACGTACGCGCCGAGGCCCGGGACCGTGGCCTGGCTGTGGCGAACAAGCCCGACAGCCACGACATCTGCTTCATTGCCAACGG
>DATLQP010000113.1:0-11683 GCA_035535155.1 Propionibacteriaceae bacterium | reverse complement strand
CCTGGACCGGGTCCGCCCGGTGCTCGAGCGGTTCGGCGCGACGATCGTGCACGTCGGGCCGGCCGGTGCCGGCGCGGCCGTGAAGGTCGGCGTCAACGGGCTGCTGCACACGTTCAGCACCGCGCTGGCCGAGAGCCTGGTCGCCGCCGAGGCGGCCGGCGTGCCCCGGACGGCGTTCTTCGACGTCCTGGCCGGGGGAGTCCTCGCCAGCACGTTCGTCGACTACAAGCGGGCGGCCTTCCTCGACCCCCAGGCCGCGCCGGTCGCCTTCGACCTGACGACCGCCACCAAAGACCTGCGCCTGGCCGTCCAAGCCAGCCGCGCCGCACACCTGCCGGTGTCGGTCCTGGAGCGAACCCTGCAGCTGCACTGCCAGGCGCTCGAGGACGGCTACGGCGACAAGGACATGGCAGCCATGACCGCGTGGATCGCCAACCGGGCCGGCGACGACCCCTCCGGCGCACCCGGCGGCCGAACCTCGGAAGGGCAGTGACATGGGCATCCACACGTACGGGACGAACGCGGTCGACTGGGAGCAGCGGCTGGACCTGGACCGGCTCCGGACCCAGCGCCTGGCCCGGTTGCGGGCCGAGCTGGACCGGTCGTCGCTCGGCGCCGTGCTGGCCTTCGACTTCACCAACATCCGGTACATGACCGCCACCCACATCGGCACCTGGGCGATGGACAAGTTGATCCGCTTCGCGCTGCTTCCACGGGGAGGGCCGCCGGTGGTTTGGGACTTTGGTTCAGCAGCCAAGCATCACCAGCTCTACAACCCGTGGCTCGACTACGACCGAAGTCTTGGCGATCGCGAGATTTCCGATGCCGCTAGAGCCGGGCGATCCGGAGCACGTGCCGGGATCTCAACGCTTCGTGGCGCGTTTCATCCAGACGCCGGCATCGCGCAGGAGGTGGCTCGGAAGGTGGCGACCGTGATGCGCGAGCACGGGCTGACCACCGAGCCGATCGGCGTCGACGTGATCGAGATGCCGATCTTGTTCGCCCTCCAGGAGGAGGGATTGACCGTCGTCGACGGTCAGCAGGTATGTCTGGAAGCGCGCCGGATCAAGACTGTCGATGAGATCGGACTGCTCGCACAAGCCTGTTCGATGGTCGACGCCGCCTACGACGAGCTGTACGCCTTCCTGCGTCCGGGCGTCCGCGAGAACGAGTGCGTCGGTCTGGTCAGTAAGGTGCTCTACGGCCTGGGCAGCGAGTACGTCGAGGGCGTCAACGCGATCTCAGGCGAGCGGTGTTCGCCACACCCCCATGTGTATAGCGACCGGATCGTGCGGCCGGGTGACCCGGCATTCTTCGACATCCTGCACAGTCACATGGGCTACCGGACCTGCTACTACCGCTGCTTCGCGGTCGGCAGCGCGTCGCCGGCGATGCGGGACGCCTACGTCCGCTGCCGGGAGTACATGGATCTGGCGATCGCGGCCGTCAAACCGGGCGCGACGACAGCCGACATCGTGTCACTCTGGCCAACCGCGGAGGAGTTCGGGTTCGCCAACGAGGAAGCCGCGTTCGCCTTGCAGTACGGTCACGGCGTCGGGCTGGCGATTTGGGAGAAGCCGATCTTCAGCCGACTGGTGTCTCTTGATCATCCCGAGGTGCTCGAAGAGGGCATGGTGTTCGCGCTCGAGACGTACTGGCCCGCGTCGGACGGCTGGTCAGCGGCCCGGATCGAGGAGGAGGTCGTGGTCACGGCCGACGGCTGCGAGGTGATCACCAAGTTCCCTGCAGAGGAGCTGTTGATCGCGGGGCAGCGCTACTGGACCGTGGGTGGCGAGCTGCCGACGCTTCGCGAGTCGCAGTCCCATCTCAACACGAGCGCCGGCAGGGGCGGGCAGTGACAGTTTCGGCGGACGCGTCGGTCACGGTAGACGCCAGCCGGCTGCTCGAGTGGTACGAGCAGATGGCGTTGATTCGGCGGACAGAGAAGGCGGCGTACGACCTGTTCATGTCCGGAGAGGTCAAGGGCACCACACACCTGGCGGCTGGACAAGAGGCCGTTGCAGTGGGCGCGAGTGCAGCCTTGCGCGAGGACGACTACGTGTTCGCGACCTACCGCGGACATCATCACGCAATGGCTCGCGGTGCCACGCCGGCCGAGTGCCTGGCAGAGCTGATGAGCAAGGCCACCGGCCTGTGCAAGGCCAAAGGCGGTTCCATGCACCTCACCAAGGCAAGCAAGGGAATGCTCGGCTCGTACGCGATCGTCGGCTCGCACCTGCCCATAGCTGCCGGCGCCGCTTGGTCGGCCAGGCTGCGCGGCACGGAGCAGGTGGCGGTGGCTTTCTTCGGCGATGGCGCCACCAACATCGGCGCCTTCCACGAGGCGCTCAACCTGGCCGCCGTCTGGAAGCTGCCGGTGCTCTTCGTCTGTGAGAACAACCTCTATATGGAGTACACCCCGATCTCAGCTGTGACCTCAGTCGCCAACCCTGCCGCTGATCGAGCCAGCGCGTACGGATTGCCGGCCGTGATCATCGACGGCAACGACGTGATCAAGGTCCAGGAAACGACCAAGATCGCCGTCGACCGGGCCAGGGCAGGCGAGGGGCCAACGGTGATCGAGGCCTTGACCTATCGCCACTACGGGCACAGCCGTGCCGATCCTGCCAAGTACCGCCCTGCCGATGAGGTGGAGCGTTGGATGCAGCGCGACCCGCTCGTCGTCGCGCGGGAGCGGTTGACGAGCACCGGGGTTGACGCAGCGGACATCGATGGGGTCGATGCTCGGGTCGCGCGAGTTGTCGAGGCGGCGGTGCAAGAGGCCAGGGATGCGCCGTTCCCGGATCCGGCCCAGGCACTCACCGACGTGTGGGCGGACGGTGGTGCGGCATGGCGGAATTGATCACCTATCGCCAGGCCGTGTCCGAGGGAATCGCGCGTGAGATGCGTCGTGACGCCAGTGTCGTGTGCCTTGGCGAGGACATTGGTGTAGCCGAGGGCGTCTTCAAGACCACGACTGGGCTCTTCGCCGAGTTCGGTGCGGAGCGAGTGTGGGATACGCCGATTTCCGAGCAGGCGATTGTCGGCGCCGCGCTGGGTGCCGCGATGACCGGAATCCGTCCCGTCGCGGAGATCATGTTCTCCGACTTCTTCGCGTGCTGCTACGACTATCTGGCCAACGAGATCCCGAAGATGCGCTACATGACGGGCGGCCAGGTCACTGTTCCACTCGTGATCCGGACGGCCAATGGAGGCGGACTCGGATTTGGCGCCCAGCACTCCCAGGCGGTCGAGAACTGGGTTTTCACCGTGCCTGGCCTCAAGATCGCCGCACCCTCCACGGCGGCCGATGTGGTCGGGCTCATGGCATCCGCGATCCGCAGCGACGACCCGGTGATTTTCTTTGAACACAAGGGTTTGCTTGCCAGTAAGGGAGAACTGGCACCACCTGATCATGTCGTGCCGCTGGGTGAGGCAGCAGTGGTGCGTTCCGGCGACGACGTGACGATCGTGGCGCTGGCATCAACGGTTCCGACTGCACTGTCGGCCGCCGAGCAGCTGGGAGGGGAGGACATCTCGGTCGAGGTGGTCGACCTGCGTTGTCTGGTCCCACTCGATGCCAAGGCTGTACTGGAGTCGGTGGAGCGGACCTCGCGTCTGCTGATCGTCGAGGAGAACCCGTATCAGGGCGGCTGGGGCGGCACCATCGCATCGATCGTCGCGGATGAGGGCTTTGAGTCGCTCGACGCGCCGATCAGACGGGTGGCGTCGGAGTGTGTGCCGCTGCCTTTCGCAGACGTGCTCGAGGACGAGGTGATTCCCACCGTCAACAAGGTCGTCGAGGCTGTACGACGACTCGCCGCCTTTTGAGGCGAACCAACGAAACCACGCCAGATGCAAAGGAGCAGGGGCAGATGACAACCAAGACGCTCATCCGCGGCGGAACGGTCGTGAGCATGGACCCCCAGATCGGGGATCTCACTGGGGACGTACTCGTCGAGGACGACAAGATCGTCGCGGTCGAGCCGAACGTCAGCGCCGATGCCGAAGTCATCGACGCGAGCGACTGCATCGTTATCCCGGGTTTTGTCGACACTCACCGGCACACCTGGGAGACTGCGGTCCGGGGCTGTGCGCCCAACGCCACACTCGACGACTATTTCGTCGAGCTGCTGGACACGTTCGCTCCTGCGTATCGCGATGAGGACGTCCACGCGAGTAACGTCGCTGGCTCTCTGGAGTGCCTCAACGCCGGCATCACCACGTTGGTCGACTGGTCCCACATCAACAACACGCCTGATCACTCCGACGCGGCTGTCACGGGGCTGCAGGAGACCGGGATTCGGGCGCAGTATGCGTACGGCAGCGCCAACCTCTCGCTGGCCGACTACTGGTTCAACAGCAAGATCGCGATTCCCGGCGACGACGTCCGACGCGTACGGGAGACCTACTTCAGCTCTGACGACGGGTTGCTCACCATGGGCCTGGCCACCCGCGGCAGCGGCTTCTGCATGGAAGAGGTGGTTCGGGCGGAGTGGAAGCTTGCGCGTGAGCTCGACATTCCGATCACCGTTCACGTCTCGATGGGCCGGCTCGCCGGACGGTTCGCGATGATCAAGACACTTGATGAGTATGGGCTGCTCGGTCCCGACACCACGTATATCCACTGTTGTCACTTCAGCGATGAGGAATGGCAGCTCGTCAAGGACACCGGGGGCAAGATCTCGGTTGCACCGCAGGTGGAGCAGCAGATGGGCCACGGCTGGCCGCCGGTGCGGCGATCGCTGCGAATGGGCTTGCGCCCCAGCCTGTCCATCGACGTCGTGACGACGGTTCCCGGCGACATGTTCACCGAGATGCGGGCCGCGTTCGCCGCCGACCGAGCCCGGGTCCACGCCGAGAAATACGAGCCCAACGAGCAGGTGCCGAAGGAAGTACTGACCGCGCGCGAAATGCTCCAGGCAGCAACCATCGACGGCGCGTACGTGGCTGGGGTCGAGGACCGTACCGGCTCGCTGACACCTGGCAAGCAAGCAGACATCGTGATCATCGAAGCCAAGTCGCTGAACATGGCCCCGGTGATCGACCCCGTCGCTGCGGTCGTGCTGTCCGCCGACGTATCCAACGTCGACACCGTCTTCGTCGCCGGACAAGCCAAGAAACGCGACGGCAAGCTGCTTGCCGACATCGACAAGGCCCGCGCCGACGTCGAGGCTTCCCGTGACTATCTCCTCGCAGCCACGGCTGAGAAACGACAGTGAGCGGAGGCTTTCTGGTACGTCCTGCCGGTGGGCTGGACCTCCTTGCTCCGACCACCGGCTGGGCGAGCACGGCCACGGGCTACCGCCGCAGCCTGGTGGTCGGTGAAGATGATCATGCTGTGCACACCGGCTTCATGATCAACGAGCTCGATGCGGGCGGCTCGATTCCGTGGCACGTGCACTCGTTCGAGGAGAGCTTCTACCTCATCGAAGGCTCGGGAGTGATCGACACCGCCGAGGGATCGTTCCGTGTCTCTGAGGGCGGGTACGGCGTGATCCCGATCGCCATGCCGCATCGGTGGCGCAACGATGGTGAACTGCCGGTGCGCTGGGCCGACATGCAGGCGCCGGCGCCGCGATCTGCCTATCAGGACGACACGTTCGTCGTCGCGGGCCCGACATACGACGAAGCGGCCGACATCGACGTGCGAGACCCGCGCAACCGTTACTTCGGCAAGATCACGCCGTCGCAGATGGACCCGGCCAGACAGAGCCAGGACCTGCTGGAGGTGACGGCGAGCATGCGTACCGCGCTGCTCGTCTACGGGGGGATCAACGTAAAGATGATGGTCGACTCTGATCTGGGCGCTCAGCTTTCGACGATGTTCATGGTGCAGTACGACCCGGATGGCGCCACCGGGCCTCATGATCATCCGTTCGAGGAGACGTACTTCTTCCTCGAGGGCCAAGCCGAGGCGACCTTTGACGGTAAACCCGTCGTACTCAGCCCCGGCGACATTGCCTGGGCAGGCGTGGGGTGTCCGCACTCGTTTCGCAATCTCGGAGCTGGGCCGCTCCGCTGGTTGGAGACCCAGGCTCCGCAGCCGCCGCGGCGGTACTCCTATCGATTTTCACGTGACTGGGACTACTTACGGGAGGTGCTCGGATGACCGCACTGCTGATCGTCGGCGGTACACACGGGATCGGCTTGGAGATCGCACGTCGGTATGCCGGTGAAGGCTGGTCGGTCGTCGTTGCCGGCCGCGATGGTGCGCACGCCAAATCCATGGCTGATGAGATCGGTGGCGACACCCGTGGCATCGCTCTCGACCTCTCCGAACCGGAGGAGGTCGCAGGCGCCGTCGCGGATCTTGGCGCCGTTGATCACATCGTGCTGTCAGCGATCATCCGCGATATGAATTTCGTTGCGGACTACGACATTGCCGCGGCGCGCTACCTCGCGATCATGAAAATTGTCGGCTACACCGCCGTGGTCAGCGCGCTGAGAGATCGACTGGCCGAGGACGGTTCGGTCGTGCTGTTCGGCGGGCGTGCCAAGGATCGTCCCTACTCTGGCTCGACGACCGTCTCCAGCGTCAACGGCGGCATCTCCGGCATGGTTCGTACGCTGGCGCTGCAGCTGGCGCCTCGCCGGGTGAACGCGATCCATCCTGGCATCGTCGGCGACAGCCCGTACTGGTCCGACAAGCCGGACGCCACCGCAAAGGTGCTCCAGGAGACGCCTACCGGGCACACTGTGACGATGGCGGACATCGTCGACGGGGTCGACTTCCTGGTGCGCAACCGGTCGGTCAATGGCATCGACTTGTACGTCGACGGCGGCTGGCTGCTGCAATGAGGGTGGCACTGATCGGCGCCGGCCGGATGGGCGGCGCCATGGGCGCTCGGGTGGCTGCCGCTGATCATGAATTGGTGATCTTCAACCGCACGCGGTCGCGAGCCGAGGAGGCCGCTGGGCGCACCGGTGCACGGGTGGCCGGCACTGCCCAGGAGGCAGCAGAGTCAGCCGAGGTATGCCTGGTCTCTTTGGCCGACGACGCTGCCGTGACGACGACATATCTCGAGGATGACGGGCTGATCGGCGGTGTTCAGCCAGGTGCGGTGGTGTGTGACATGAGCACAGTTGCTCCAGCGACGGTCCGTGGTCTCGCCCCGCTGGTCGCTCAGCGGGGAGCCACTCTGCTCGACACTCCGGTGTCGGGAAGTGTCTCGACCGTCGAGTCCGGAACGCTGGTCGTGATGGTCGGCGGAGACCAGGCGGCGCTTGACCGGGCGCGGCCGGTCCTCGACGCGTTCGCGAAGTCGGTCTTCCATCTCGGCGACATCGGGGCCGGAGCGACCATGAAGTTGGTGGTGAATTCCCTGGTCCACTCGCTGAACGTCTCCATCAGCGAGGCGCTGGTGCTGGCCGAAAAGGCCGGGCTGGATCGAGAGACGGTCTACGACATCTTCGAGGCCGGCGCAGCCGGCGCGCCGTACGTGAAGTACAAGCGTGAGGCCTTCCTCCGGCCCGGTGAGCTTCCAGTGGCGTTCAGCTTGGCGCTGGTTGCCAAAGATCAAGAGCTGATTCACGACCTTGCGGAGCAGACTGAGGCGCGGATGGATCAGGCTGAGGCGAGCCGCCGGCTGGTCGCGGAAGCAGTCTCGGCCGGAATGGCGGAGCGGGATATCAGCGATGTGGCGGAGTTCCTGCGTCTTCCTTGATGACGACAGTTCCCTAATTGTTCATAGCTGACGCGGCGCTTCGGTCCTTCTGGTGTCCCCTCGCGCAGCCTGGGTACTCCTCCGAACAGCGATCACCGCCAAGGAGGATTCATGACATCCACGGTTGCCGACTATCTACTACAGCGACTGCGGGACTGGCAGGTTGACTATGTCTTCGGGTATGCCGGCGACGGCATCAACGGGCTGCTTTCCGCCTGGCAGCGCGCTGAGGACCAACCCCGGTTCATCCAGGCTCGGCATGAGGAGATGGCCGCATTCGCGGCGACCGGCTACGCCAAGTTCAGCGGTCGCGTTGGCGTGTGTACGGCGACCAGCGGGCCGGGTGCCATTCACCTGCTGAACGGGCTCTACGACGCGAAGCTTGATCATGTCGGGGTGGTGGCGATCGTCGGTCAGACGGCCCGTTCGGCGATGGGTGGCGCATACCAGCAGGAGGTGGACCTGCTCAGTCTGTTCAAGGACGTCGCAAGCCAGTACTGCCAGATGGTCATGGTGCCCGAGCAGCTCCCCAACGTGCTGGACCGGGCACTGCGGATCGCCTCCAGCGAACGCACGGTCACAGCAGTGATCATTCCCTCCGACGTACAGGAGCTGGAGTACACGCCGCCATCGCATGCTTTCAAGATGGTCCCGTCCAGTCTTGATCAGACATGGGCGGCGCCGGCACCGGCCGAGGCCGATCTGCAGCGTGCGGCGGACCTGCTGAACGCCGGCTCCAAGGTGGCCATGCTGATCGGCCAGGGAGCTCGTGGAGCAGCCGAGGAGGTTGCGAGCGTTGCCGATGTGCTGGGCGCGGGCGTTGCCAAGGCACTGCTGGGCAAGGACGTGCTCTCCGACGAGCTGCCGTGGGTCACCGGCTCGATCGGGCTGCTCGGTACGCGGCCCTCGTACGAGCTGATGAACGACTGCGACACCCTCCTCGTGATCGGGTCGAACTTCCCGTACACCCAGTTCATGCCGCCCTTCGACGGCAACGAACCCAAGGTGCGCGCGGTGCAGATCGACGTGGATCCCACGATGGTCGGGTTGCGGTATCCCTTCGAGGTGAATCTGGTCGGTGACGCCGCCGAAACCTTGCGGCGTCTAGCGCCGCTGCTGCAGCGCAAGGATGACCGGGACTGGCGGGACACCGTGCAGAAGAACGTCGATCGCTGGTGGCAGGTGATGGCAGGCCGTGCCCAGGTCTCGGCGGACCCGATCAACCCGGAGCAGGTGTTCGCCGAGCTGTCGCCGCGATTGCCCGAAGATGCGATGATCACCGCCGACTCCGGGTCGGGGACGAACTGGTACGCGCGGCACGTGAAGATGCGCGGCAAGATGCGCGGCACGCTCTCGGGCACGCTGGCCACGATGGGCTGCGCTGTCCCGTACGCCATCGGCGCGAAGTTCGCCTACCCCGATCGCCCGGCGTACGCACTGGTCGGAGACGGCGCCATGCAGATGAACGGCATCAACGAGTTGATCACCATCGCGAAGTACTGGCACGAGTGGGCCGATCCTCGGCTGGTGGTGTTGGTGCTCCATAACAATGACCTCAATCAGGTGACCTGGGAGCTCCGGGCGATGGGAGGCTCGCCCCAGTTCTTGCCGTCACAGGAGTTGCCCGACTTCGACTACGCGGCGTTCGCGCAAGGCATCGGGCTTGAGGGGATCGCGGTGGATGACCCGGAACGCGTGGGCCCAGCCTGGGACGAGGCTCTGGCTGCTCGGCGGCCCTGCGTGATCGAGTTCCGTACCGACCCGGCGGTGCCACCGATTCCTCCGCACGCCACCTGGGATCAGGTGATCAATGCCACGGAGTCGATTGTGCGCGGCGACAGCGACCGGGTGAACATGATCAAGGAGGGCGTGAAGTCCAAGCTGCGAGATCTGCTACCGGGCGCCAAACAGTGAGGTCTCCATGATCATGAACTGTTTCTAGCTGTCGTTGCGGAACGTCCTGTTGGCTGAACCGCTGCTAGGGCTTGTTTCATAGGTCGTCGAAGCCGGTGGCGGGTGGGTCTGGCGGGTCGCCGTATGTGGCGGCGTAGATCTGGCGGGGGTTGTCGGTGAGCGGTGTGGTGTGGATGCCCGGCGCCCGGTGTGCATGCAAGGCGAGTCCGTTGAGTATGGCGACACCCATTCTGGCGGCCACCAGCGACTGGGCGACAACCGTGTCGTCGCAGGAGTAGGCGATGCGTGGTGAGAAGCCGGCGCGTCGCATGCCGTGACCGTGGCGGCTCGACAGCGCTCGCAGCCGCCAACCCAGGCGGAGTCACAGTGGTCCTGGAGACGCTGATGGGGTTGGTCGCTGATGAGGTAGAGGGGGTCGTCCAGCAGGTGGGTCAGTCGCAGTCCCCCCTCCTCCTCCTCCTCCTCCAGGGGAGTGTCGGCGTGCCGGAAGATCAAGGCGATGTCGACGTGTCCCAAACGCAGCATCTGCAGGCCCTCGACCGGTGTGGGCGTCGACGAGGTTCAGCTCGATTCTCGGGTACGAGCTGGACAGCTCGGCGGCTGCCCTCGGTACGAGGGTGCTGAGGACCGTTTGGAAACCGGCGAGTCGTACCCGTCCGGCACGAAGTCCTACGCGGGCGGCCAGCTCGACGGATGCGGCGTTTACTCGCCCCAGGATCTCTGTCGCCCGCCCAGCCAACAGCTGCCCTTCGGGAGTGAGTCGGATTCCGCGGCCCACTCGTTGGATGAGCTTGGCCCCGGTGGCGGCTTCCAGCCGCCCAGGTGGTGACTGATGGATGGCTGGGAGTAATGCAGCTCCTTCGCGGCTACGGTCACCGATCCATGGCGGACGACCGCCTCCAGCACCTTGAGCTGGGTTAGGTTCAGCATGGATACGTCGCGGGCGGGTCCACGCGCAAGCCGCAGAACCTGGCCGGTGATGAACCGAATGCCGCGTCCAACCTCCGTTTCTGCACCACCTGCACGAACTGACCCACCGAGTACCGAAGGAGCACAGCCATGTCACTCGTCCGCGTCCACAACTTCTCCATCTCGCTCGACGGCTTCGGCACCGGCGAAGGTCAAAGCCGCGACGCACATTTCGGTCACGCCGGCGACAGGCTGCACGAATGGTTGTTTACCACCCGGTGGTGGCAGCCCGGCGGTAGCGGCGGCGTCGATGACGCCTTCGCCCAGCAGCACGGTCCGGGGATCGGCGCCGAGATCATGGGTGCAGGGAAGTTCGGCCACCCTGGATGGCACGAGGACCCGGAATGGAAGGGCGCCTGGGGACCCAACCCGCCGTTCCACACACCGGTCTTCGTCGTCACCCATCACCCGCGCCCGTCGATCGAAATGGAGGGCGGCACGACGTTCCACTTCGTCGACGTGTCGCCTGCCGAGGCACTCGAGACGGCCCGCGAGGCTGCGGACGACCAGGACGTACGCATCGGCGGGGGTCCCAGCGTGATCCGCGACTTCCTTGCTGCCGGGCTCATCGACTACATGCACATCGTGGTGGTCCCGATCCTGCTCGGCCGAGGCGTACGCCTCTGGGACGGACTGGAGGGCATCGAGAAGGACTACGAGGTCGAGGCCACCTCCTCGCCGAGCGGCGTCACGCATGTGACGTTCACCCGTGCGGGTGTCTGAACCGATCACCAGCGGCGTGATGCCCTGCCCGCAGCCCAGGTGTCGCGGCCGGGTGACAAGCAGATAGCCGCCCTGAAGATCTATAACTTTGCACCGACGGAAAGCGGCGGCCTGCTGAGCCGATTTTCTCCGAGTGGCGCGGCTTAAATCGGGCTGATCTCCTCCGGCGGGTCGGCCGGCGTATCGGCGCGCCAGGGTGCTCGCCATTCGGGAGCCTCCCATGCTTCCGCAACGTAGATCCGTTCACGCGCCACCTTGTCGCCGCGGAAGTCCAGGAGTTGAACACCCTGCAGCCACGAGATCCCGTCGTAGGTTGCCGATATCTCGACGACTGCCAGGTCGGCACGAACCGTGACCCGACGGACGCGGAACCGCATCTTGTCAACGTCGGCGGGATATTGCCGGCGCCA
>DATLQP010000112.1:0-7611 GCA_035535155.1 Propionibacteriaceae bacterium | reverse complement strand
CCGCGGCTGAATCGCAATCAGTCGCTAGAGCTCGCCTTCCTGGTCGCCGAGCGGCTGACCCGGGGGGGTATCAAGAGGACCAACCCGGTCCAGGCGTACGTGCCCCTCACCTTCTAGGTCTGCTCGCTCCATACCGAGCCGTCAAGGCGCTGAGAGCGCGGTAAGTGCCACAAATCGGCGGGACCGTGGGCGGTGGGTGCGCAGTCGATAGTGCGGCAGTACCCCACGCGCCTGCCGGCGTGGGCGTTCGTCAGACTCTTCTCCGTGATCGATCTGCGCTCTGACACCGTGACCAAGCCGACCAAACAGATGCGAGAGGCCATGCTGGCCGCGCCAGTCGGCGATGACGTGTACGCCGAGGACCCGACGGTGATCGAACTGGAACAGCAAGTCGCGCGACTGCTTGGCCACGAAGCCGGCTTGTTCTGTGTCAGCGGGTCGATGTGCAACATGCTCGGAGTGCGGTTGCTCGTCGAGCCGGGCCAGGAGGTGGTCTGCGACGTACAGGCTCACATTGCTCGTGCCGAGCTGGGGGCACATGCGGCGATACAGGGCGTGACCATGCGCACCTTCCCCTCCATCCGTGGCAAGGTGCAGTTCGCCGAGGTGGCCAAGATCATTGCGCCGTCCGCGGGCCCCTACCTGGTATCCACAGCCGCCGTTGCCGTAGAGAACACTCACAACTTTGGCGGCGGCACGATTCAACCCTTCGACGAGCTGGCTGCGGTTGGCGAGCTGTGTCGCGAGCACAACATCGGCTACTACCTCGATGGGGCCCGACTGTGGAACGCGCACGTCGCTACCGGTGTGGGGCTTGCGGCGTACGGGCAACTGTTCGACTCGGTCACCGTCTGCTTCTCGAAGGGACTTGGGGCTCCGGTCGGCTCAGTGCTGGTCAGTACGTCTGAGAGCATCGGGCGGGCCCGAGTGCTACGCAAACGGCTCGGCGGTGGCTGGCGCCAGGCCGGCATGCTCGCCGGCGCCTGCCTCTATGCCCTTGATCATCATCTGCAGCGATTGGTCGATGATCATGCGGCAGCGCGCATCTTCGCCGCGGAGGTGGCCAGCCACGTCCCCAGTGCTGTTGATCCGGAGACCGTTGAGACGAACGTCGTTGTGATCGACACCGGCGCGATTCCCGCTGCGCCAGTCGCCGCAGCGGCTGCCGAGCGAGGAGTCCAGGTGTCCGCGTTGGGACATTTCATGATCAGGGCGGTTACCCATCTCGACGTGACGGCCGAGGACTGCGAGGCGGCCGGCCGGCTCATCGGCAAGCTGCTCACCGGATAGCAGCGGTTGACACCCGCCATCTGGAATCCGGACAGTGCCCCTACGGTGAGGGAATGCGGATCACCCACCTGGGCCATTCGGCTGTGTTGGCCGAGACCGATAACGCACGGATCCTCATTGATCCGGGGAACCTCAGCGACGCGTGGCATTCCCTGACCGACCTCGACGCGGTGCTGGTGACGCACCAGCATCCGGACCACCTTGATCCCCAGAATCTGCCGGCCTTGCTGACAGCAAACCGAGAAACCCGGGTTCTGGTCGAGCCGTCGATCCTCGACCTGGTCGACGCCGGCAAGCTGCCGTCTCTGGGTGCCAACGCGGCGGCATTGCCGTCGGACCATCAGGTGACGATCGGCGACGTGCTGATCACGGCGGTCGGAGGTCAGCATGCGATCATCCATCGCGACGTACCGGGGATCGGCAATGTGGGCTACGTGCTGCGCTCCGAGGGCCAGCCGACGCTGTTCCACCCCGGTGATGAAATCGACACAATTCCGGACGGCGTTGACGTTCTCGCTGTTCCGGAGTACGCGCCGTGGGCGGCGATGAAGGAGACCATTGACTTCGTTCGGGCGGTCGGCGCGCTGGAGGGGTTTCCGGTTCACGACGAGTTGCTCAGCGATCGAGGCCGGAAGCTCGTGTTGGGCCGACTCAACGAGCTGACCACGACTCGGATGGTCGACTTGCGCGGTGGCACCGCACACGACTTCTGATGAGGTTGGTCACGCGCTAGGGGCTTACCTGGTGAGCCGGTCCCGCGTCGTGCGGAAGCCGAGTCGGCGGGAAAGTTGCGCGGCGGCGCTGTTCACCGCATCGATCAGACGCGCTTCGTTCTGGTGATCGACTTCGTCCGCAACGTAGGTGACCGCGACGGCGGCAGCCGGGTGACCCGTGTGGTCGAGCGCTGCCTGAGCGACTGAGGAGAAACCGCTGGTCACCGAACCTTCTTCGGTGGCATGTCCCTGGTTCCGGACGTCGCTCAGCAGCTGTCGCAGCGCGGTCGGGGTCGCCGGCCCGTGTTCAGTGTCAACGAACGCGTCCGCGTGAGGGAACAGGGCGCGAACCTGCGCAGTAGGCAGCCGGGCCAGCATGGCCAGCCCGCTGGCAGTGACCACGGCCGGGAGTCGTACCCCAACGTCAGTGAGCAACATGGGACGGCCCACTGCCCGTTCCTCGATCAGATAGAGCACATCCCGCCCGTGCAGCACCGCAAGGTGCGCGTTCTGCTTCATCCGGTCAACGAGTTGGCGCACGATGGGCCGCGCGATCCGCTGCAGCGGAGCCTGACGGGCGTACGCCGACCCAAGCTCGTACGCCGCAACGCTCAGCCCGTAGCGCCGCTCCTCGGGCAGGTAGTGGACGAAGCCATGGTCGAGGAGCACCGAGAGCAATCGGTACGTGGTGGAGCGCGGCAGCCGGAGAGTGGCCGCGACCATCCCTGCCGATATCGGCTCGGGATGGTGCGACAGCAGCGCAAGTATCCGAAGTACGTGATCAGCTGCGGGTGCCGCCGACATGACGCCTCCCCATGTCTCAGATTTGAGACATAGTTTGGCCTGCGGCCCTGCCCAGCTGACCGCCGGGTCGCTTGCAATGGATTCATGGAACATCGCAGCGTCACAGTCGGCATCGGTCCGGTCTCAGGTGAAGACGTCGTTGCAGTAGCACGACACGACGCGAAGGTGGTCATCGCCCCCGACGCCTGGGCCGAGGTTGCCAAATCCCGCGAAATCATCGAGGCCCTGGCTGATGATCAAGAGCCGCACTACGGGGTGTCCACCGGCTTCGGTGCGCTGGCAACCCGGCATATCCCGATCGAACTCCGAGCTCAACTGCAGCGCAGCTTGGTCCGCTCCCACGCAGCCGGATCCGGATCGGAGGTCGAGCGCGAGGTCGTACGCGCCCTCATGCTGCTACGGATCTCCACGCTTGCCACGGGCCGCACCGGTATCCGCGACGAGACCCTGCGGAGCTACGTCACCATGCTCAACGCCGGTCTCACACCGGTGGTCTATGAGTACGGCAGCCTCGGCTGCTCCGGCGACCTGGCCCCACTAGCCCATTGCGCGTTGGCGCTGATGGGGGAGGGGATCGTCCGCGATGCGGCCGGCAGCGTTAGGCCAACCGGCGAGGCGTTCGCCGCGGCCGGAATCGCTCCGGTCACACTGGCCGAGAAGGAAGGCTTGGCCTTGATCAACGGCACCGATGGAATGCTCGGCATGCTGCTGCTCGCGATCACCGATCTGCGGCGGCTGCTCAAGATCGCCGACATTACGGCCGCCATGAGTGTCGAGGGTCTGCTCGGCACTGACGACGTCTTCGCCGATGATCTTCATGCCCTCCGGCCGCACCCTGGCCAGGCCGCTTCAGCAAGCAATCTGCGCAAGATCATGGCGGCCAGCGAGATCCGCGACAGCCACCGGACCGAAGCGTGCACCCGGGTGCAGGACGCATATTCGCTGCGCTGTGCGCCGCAAGTCGCGGGCGCCGTCCGAGACACCGTTGATCATGCCGAGCGCGTTGCGCTCATCGAACTGGCTTCTGCAATCGACAATCCGGTGATCACCCTGGACGGCCGCCTCGAGTCAAACGGCAACTTTCATGGTGCGCCGCTCGGCTACGTGCTGGACTTCCTTGCGATTGCGGTGGCAGACCTCGCCGGCATCTCCGAGCGGCGTACCGACCGGTTCCTCGATCGGGCCCGGAATAGCGGCCTGAATGCATTTCTTGCGGCAGACCCCGGTGTCGACTCCGGCTACATGATCGCGCAGTACACCCAGGCCGCGATCGTCTCGGAGCTCAAGCGGCTCGCGGTACCCGCATCGGTCGACTCGATTCCTAGTTCGGCCATGCAGGAGGATCACGTTTCCATGGGGTGGTCTGCCGCACGCAAGCTGCGCCGGGCGATCGACGGGCTGACCCGGGTGCTGGCCATCGAACTGCTCACAGCCGCTCGTGGTATCGAGCTGCGCTCACCGCTGCGACCGGCGGCCGCCACCGGCGCTGTGATCGCGGCACTTCGGACCGCCGGTAGCCCGGCACCCGGAACCGATCGCTGGTTGGCGCCCGAGATCGACATCGCTGCCGAGCTGGTCAGCACCGGGGCCGCCGTCGCGGCTGCCGAGTCCGTGACCGGCACTCTCAATTGATCAACATAGAAGGAGGCTTCAAACATGGATGGCGCCCGACCCGTACGCGCTCCCCGCGGTACGACGCTGACCGCACGCTCATGGGCCACCGAGGCCCCACTACGGATGCTGATGAACAATCTGGATCCCGAGAACGCCGAACGACCTGATGATCTTGTGGTGTACGGCGGCACCGGCCGCGCCGCTCGGGATTGGCGGGCGTTTGACGCGATGGTGCGAACCCTGACAACACTGGCGCCCGACGAGACGATGCTGGTCCAATCGGGCCGTCCGGTGGGAGTCATGCAAACCCATGAGTGGGCACCGCGGGTGATCTTGGCCAATTCGAACCTGGTCCCGGACTGGGCCACCTGGCCGGAGTTTCGCCGACTCGAGAAACTCGGCTTGACCATGTACGGCCAGATGACCGCAGGCTCGTGGATCTACATCGGTACCCAGGGCATCGTGCAGGGCACGTATGAGACGTTTGCGGCGGTTGCCGAGAAGCGGTTCGGTGGGACGCTGGCCGGCACCCTGACCCTCACCGGTGGCTGCGGAGGGATGGGCGGCGCTCAGCCGCTGGCTGTCACGCTGAACGATGGCGTCTGCTTGATCGTCGACGTCGACAGGTCCCGGCTACAGCGCCGAGTTGATCACCGGTATCTCGACGAGATCGCTGATGATCTTGATCATGCTGTGGAGCGCGCGGTCGCCGCCAAGACCGAGCGACGTGCTACCTCGATCGGTGTAGTCGGCAACTGTGCCGAGGTCTTTCCTGAGCTGCTACGACGCGGTGTGCCGATCGACATTGTCACCGACCAGACGAGCGCCCATGACCCACTCTCCTATCTGCCGGAGGGGATCAGCGTGGCGGAGTGGGCCACCTATGCCGAGCAGAAACCGGAGGAATTCACCGACCGGGCAAGGGCCAGCATGGCGCGTCATGTACAGGCGATGGTGGAATTCCAAGACGCCGGCGCTGAAGTCTTCGACTACGGCAACTCGATTCGTGACGAGGCACGGCAGGGTGGTTACGAACGCGCCTTCGAGTTTCCCGGCTTTGTGCCTGCCTATATCCGCCCGCTGTTCTGTGAGGGCAAAGGCCCGTTCCGCTGGGTGGCGTTGTCCGGCGACCCGCGGGACATCGAGGTCACCGACCGGGCCGTGCTGGACCTTTTCCGGGACAACGACCGACTGCAGAAGTGGCTGCGAGGCGCACGCGAAAGGATCAGCTTCCAAGGCCTTCCGGCGCGAATCTGCTGGCTCGGTTACGGCGAGCGGGACAAAGCCGGCTTGGCCTTCAACGACCTGGTTGCCTCGGGCAAGATCAGCGCACCGATCGTCATCGGTCGTGATCATCTCGACTGCGGCTCGGTCGCCAGTCCTTATCGGGAGACCGAGGCGATGCTGGATGGCTCCGACGCAATCGCCGACTGGCCGCTACTCAACGCCATGATCAACACCGCGTCCGGTGCCTCCTGGGTCTCGATTCACCACGGCGGTGGGGTTGGCATCGGCCGCTCGATCCATGCCGGTCAGGTCTCGCTTGCCGACGGCACCGAACTCGCTGCCCAGAAGCTGGCCCGGGTACTGACCAACGATCCGGGC
Organism: Propionibacteriaceae bacterium; assembly: GCA_035535155.1. Classification (GTDB taxonomy): domain Bacteria; phylum Actinomycetota; class Actinomycetes; order Propionibacteriales; family Propionibacteriaceae; genus Microlunatus. Next base: position 1,585 of record DATLQP010000112.1, on the reverse strand, counting down.
ATGGGTGTGATCCGGCATGTGGACGCAGGCTACGACCGCGCCGAGGAAGTCGCGGGCGAGCGTGGCGTTCGAGTTCCCATGAAGGAAGGTATCTGACGTGATCATGACCCAATCCGCGGTCTTCGAACAGCTGTGGTTGGAGATTGCAGACATCGGGCGTAATCCGATCACGGGCGGCTACCGGCGATTTGCCTGGACCGAGGCGGATCTGAGCATGCGCGAATGGTTCAGCAGCGAATGCGCCAATCGAGGCATGGACGTGATCGAGGATCGGATGGGCAACCAATGGGGCTGGTGGGGTGATCCCGATCGATCTGCGAATGGTGGGGTCGTCACTGGATCCCACTTGGACAGTGTCCCGGATGGCGGAGCCTTCGATGGGCCGCTCGGGGTAGTCAGTGCGCTGCTGGCGATCGATCGGCTCAAGGCCGACGGGTTTGCGCTGCGACGGCCGATCGGCGTGGTGAACTTCGTCGACGAGGAGGGGGCGCGGTTCGGTGTCTCCTGTGCCGGATCCCGCATGATCACCGGCGCGTTGAGTCCTGATCGGGCCCTGGCACTGCACGACACAGATGGGGTGACCATGGCGGAGGCGATGCGCGCTGCCGGGCGGCAGCCAGAACGGCTGGGTCCCGATCCTGAGGCTCTTGCGCGCGTCGGGTCGTTTCTCGAGCTGCACATCGAGCAAGGTCGGGGGCTGATCGACCTTGGTCGGGCTGTGGCGGTGGGTAGCGGGCTCTGGCCGCATGGCCGGTGGCGAATCGAGGTTCCTGGTGAAGCCAACCATGCCGGCACCACCCGGCTGAGCGATCGCCGGGATGCGGTGATCGGTTGTGCACAGGCCGTGCTGGCCGCCCGTGCCGCGGCCGAGACACACGGCAGCCTCGCCACCATTGGCAAGATGGCCATTCAGCCCGGCGGCGTGAATGCCATTGCCAGTTCGGTGACTGCGTGGCTCGATGCCCGGGCGGCCGGGGAGCCTGCGCTGCGCGCCACGGTGGCTCAGATCAAGGGCGAGGTCGCGAGTTCAGGTGCTGTACTGACCGAGGAGTCGTGGACCCCTCAAACAGCCTTTGACGATGCGCTTGTCACCAGGCTGGCCGGCCTCCTCGAAGGAGCACCCGTCATGGGTACCGGTGCTGGACATGATGCCGGGATACTGGCGAACGCCGGCGTGCCGGCCGCGATGATCTTCGTCCGCAACCCGACTGGCATTTCTCATTCGCCGGCCGAGTGGGCAGAGCCACAGGACTGTCTCGCCGGTGTTGCGGCGCTGGCAGCAGTCCTGGCCGACCTGGCTGGAGGGGGGCAGTGAGCTCCTACTGGGCTCCGTACGCCTGGCTGCCGGATGGCTGTCAGGAAGGTGTCAGCTTCGATATCGAGAACGGACGCTTCGCGCAGGTACGGATCGGCGTCGAACCGCAAGACGATCAGGAGATTCTGGGCGGCGTGACGCTGCCTGGTCTTGCCAATGGCCACAGCCACGCTTTTCATCGCGCGCTGCGCGGCCGAACACATTCCGGTGGCGGCAGCTTCTGGACCTGGCGCCAGCAGATGTACGCGGTCGCCGCGCGGCTCGATCCCG
>DATLQP010000111.1:0-4277 GCA_035535155.1 Propionibacteriaceae bacterium | reverse complement strand
CCGGTGTACTTGCGCGCTATGCGATCAATGATCTCCCAGCCGCGATCGCCGTCGATCCGTTCCACGACCCGGCCGCGGATCAGCACCGACGCGTACGGCTGATCAACATCGATGAGCGAGATCGCCACCCGAGGGTCACGCTCGAGATTGCGCGCTTTTCGCGAACCCGGTCCGGTGAGAATCACGACATTCTCTCCCTCGCGGTCGATCCAGACTGGCACGGTGTGCGGTGCACCGTCGGGGAGCAGGGTGGCTACGTGCGCATAGTTCGGGCGGTCCAGTAACCGCTTCACCTCGGCGTTCAGCTCGGTGATCGAATCTCCTGATGGAGGCGATAGCTCAGGCGAGTCACCTCGGGCGTCCTGCCGCCTGGCGTGTCGACGTACGGCCAGGCCATGGGCCTCGTCGAGAAGGCTTCGCAGCTGGGTGCTGGTCTGATCAGAGGGGTTCAAGATCGAGACCCAGCCTTGCGAAGCGTAGATCGGATGCGGGAGGACTACGTCGGTCGCGGCATAGTCGAACTCGTCATGATGAGCAGCTTGGGCTGCCGGCGAATAGCCCAAGAGCCGCTCGAAACTGCTCCGACCGGCCGCGACGTTGACACGGAAGATGCCGTCGCGATCAAGCTGGGAGTCGGTGTCCCAACCTGCGTAGTCATGTACTACAAGAGTGGCAAACGGGAGTCGCCGATTGTCGGGCAAATCGCCCTCGGGGTCATAGAAGAAGAATGTGTCGCCCCAAGCGCTCGCTGGCCCGCCACTCTCTTCGCTCGCGGTGAAAGTCACCACTCCGGATAGGCCGCTGACGTAATGAATGAGCTCTGTCTCGGTCACCTCGCCATGATCACCCTTTGGATTCCCGGCTGTGATCTGGGGGTTGATATGAGGGAACAGACTTGGCGGACATCCCCACCAGCAACACTGGTGTCAACAGTGTGACAAACGTAATATCCTGCACCGGAATAGCTCGTCTCACGCCCAGTTATACATAACGTGACTATGGATTTGATAGCCGCAAACCGGCCAACCCTCTTCACCACGCGCTGGTGCGGCCACTGCGTACGGCTCAAGTCCCAGCTGAATCGCGCTGGAATCGCCTTCCACGAGATCGACATCGACCATCATGCCGATGCCGCAGCGATTGTGGCTCAGATCAACGACGGCAATCTGACCGTGCCGACCGTGCTCTTTCGCGACGGATCCGCACTGACAAACCCGTCCGCGGCGCAAGTCGGGAGCCGGCTCGGCTAGATCAACTGATCGCGGGCCGCCGATCACCGGTATCGCTCTCGACGGGGAGCGACCGTGGCTGCACAGGAGTGCTGACCACGATGGAGGTCACGGTCTGTCCATACACGAGAAATTGATCAAGCAGTGTCTCAAGCTCTTCCACGGCTGGAGCGTGGACCTTGATCAGGAAGCAATCCTCGCCCGTGATGCGATGACATTCGGTGACCTGTGGAAGTGACCTGGCGAGCTCGGCGACCTTGGAGAGTTGACCGGCCGCGGGACGGATGCGAGCGAACGCGGTAACCGGGAGGCCGAGAGCGGCCGGGTTGACCTCTAGTCGGTAGCCCTTGATCACTCCAGCGCGTTCCAGGCGCTGCACCCGCTCGGTGACCGCCGGAGCGCTCATGTTGACTCGGCGGGCCAACGCCGACATGCCGATGCGTGGGTCGCTGCTGAGCTCCGCCAGCAGCCGGCGGTTGACGTCGTCAAGTAGGCCATCCTTCGAGGTGCCAAAGGTTGAAGGCTCCACTGAGTTGGATTCCTGAGGCAATTCGAGGCCACCGCCTTCAACTCGCTATGTACGACCGGTGCTTTGCTGGAGAGCATAGTCGGGTGAGGCCATCCGAAACCCTGCGTGGTGCGATCGGCACGGCTGGGCCGCCGGTCGTCGCCGCTGCTCCACATCCAGCCCGCGGCTCGCCTGGGTTGGGACGCCGGATTGCAGCGCTGCCACCGTCCACGTTCTTCGTGGTCAGCGCGATCTTCCACTACCTAGGCCCGTCGTTCGCGGTGCTGCTTTTCGCCCATGTCAGCGTCCTTGGCGTCGCTTGGCTGCGGATCGTCAGCGCTGCAGTGGTGTTCGCCGTGTGGCGCCGCCCCTGGCGGCTGGTTGCGCGGCTCACCGGTCGGCAGCGGTGGGTGCTGCTTGCCTTGGGAGTCGTGCTGGCCGCGATGAACTTCCTGTTCTACTTGGCGATCGATCGCCTGCCGCTGTCGACAGTCGGCGCAATCGAGTTCCTCGGCATTGTGATCTTGGCCGCCGTCGGGACACGGACGCGGCGTAATCTGCTGGCCCTGGTGCTCGCAGTTGTCGGGGTAGCCGCGCTGACCAATATCCGGATCGTCCATGAACCGCTGGGTTTCGTCTTCGCATTTGCGAACTGCGCACTGTTCATGCTCTATGTCGTCTTGGGTCACAAGATCGCCAACACCAAGATCACCGACGCCAGCAGCGACACCGGCGCCAGCCCGTTGAACGGTATCGATCAACTCGGGGCGGCCATGCTCATCGCCGCGCTGGTGGCTACACCCTTCGGCATCGGTAGTGCCGCGCCGGCGTTGGTCCACCCCAGCTGGCTGTTGTGGGGCATTGCGGTCGGGTTGTGCTCCTCGGTGATTCCCTATGTCGCTGATCAGCTGGCCATGGCCCGGCTGCCACGCGCGACGTTCGCCCTGATGCTGGCCATCCTGCCCGCTACCGCCACGGTGATCGGACTGCTCGTGCTCGGCCAGATCCCGACACCGCAAGACCTGCTAGGAATCGCGCTGGTGATCGCCGGCGTCGCTTTGCACCAAGATCGCGATGAGTCTCCACGCGCCGGCAGGATCTATCGCGCGTCGGAAGCCATGAGAAGCATCGCACGCCGTCCGTCTTGAGATGGCTCTCTCAAGGGCTCACGACGTCGCTGCCGGCCACTGACCTGTGTCGGCCTTTCGCAATTCTGCGAGGACCTGCTCCGCGTGATCTTGGCGTACCACCTCATCCTTGATCAACCGCGCCACGACATCAGCGAGTTCTTCCGGCATTGCGCCCGCTGCAAGCGCAATATTTCTTGCGTGTAAGGACATCTGGCCGCGTTGGATGCCTTTGCATGATGAGCGCGCGGCAGGACCCAGGTTCTGCGCCAATCCCACCCCCACGATGATTTCGGCAAGCTCTTGAGCGGTTGAGACCTTGTCAGAGTCGACCCGCAGTCCTTGGATTGATCATGTCAGCGGCATGACCGGTGAGTACGAGCGATAGCGGAGGAGGTCCCCACAATGGGCACTGTCAATTTCTCACTGACCGGCGAGGTGGCGCTGGTGACCGGGGCTGCGAGCGGCATCGGACAAGCGATTGCCGAAGCGATAGCCGCCAGCGGTGCTTCGGTTGGGCTCGTTGATGTCACAGAACAAGTCAGTCAGGACACCGCCAACGCCATATCCGACACAGGCGGTCGCGCCCTCCCCATCGCGGCGGACGTAACTGACCTTGATCAACTCCGCGCTGCCGTCGAACGGATTGAGGCCGACTTCGGGCCGCTGACGCTTGCCGTCAACTCGGCGGGAATCGCCGACGCCGCACCCGCGGAGACGATGGCAGTGGAGCAGTGGCAACGGGTCTACGACGTCGACGTCACCGGGATCTTCCTGAGCTGCCAAGCAGAAGCCGCGGCGATGCTGCGCAGCGGCCGCGGTTCGATCGTCAACATCAGCTCGATGTCGGGCACGATCGTCAATCGAGGGCTCCGGCAGGTGCACTACAACAGTGCCAAGGCAGCCGTCAGCCACCTCACGCGTTCGCTTGCGGTGGAGTGGGTCGATCGCGGCGTGCGAGTGAACGCCGTCAGCCCTGGCTACACCGCAACACCCATGGCCACCCGGCCCGAGATGGTCGATCTCGTCGAGCAGCTCTCGCGCGAGATACCAATGGGTCGGTACGCCGATCCGGCGGAGATTGCCGGGCCAGTGGTCTTCCTCCTTTCGCCGGCGGCAAGCTACTGCACCGGCGTCGACCTGCTAGTCGATGGCGGCTTCTGCTGCTGGTGACGAACCGAGTCAGCCGGGGACCTCGAGGCGCGAATTGCTCGTGACCGCCCGACGGGCGCGGAGTAGCGTTCAGCGCATGGCGCTGAGCCCGTCGATGTATCGACTGGCCTCAGCTATCCAACGAAGGCGGAGCGGGCGCGCCGAAATCCCAAAGTGTGCTTGCTTTTCAGTGATCCGGTCGGCTCGGGACTGAACAATCCTCCGATTGTTCTGGTTCAGGGATTGGCCACTGTCCGCGAC
>DATLQP010000110.1:0-2922 GCA_035535155.1 Propionibacteriaceae bacterium | reverse complement strand
CGCAGCGTCGGCCGGAGCACCGCGTACGCCCCCGGCCGACGAGCAGCCGCACGACCCGACGCGACCGAAACCGGACTCCTCGCGGACCCGCGCCGCCAACGGCGTACGGATGGACCCACCTGAGGATCCAGATGCAGTGGCAAGCCGCGACGACAGCGACCTGGAGGAGGATGCCGAGTCGCATGCCGAACTGCTCGCACGTCACCTCGGCGCGGAGATCATCGCTGAGGAGGACCACGGCGCATAGGCTGGGGCGCGCGAGAACCTCCACCCCGAAAGGCCGCGATGATTCCCGAAGGCGATATGTCCGGACTGCTGGCCCAGGCTCAGGCAATGCAGGAGCAGTTGATCAACGCCCAGCAGGAGCTGGCCGAAATGGAGATCGAGGGCTCCGCCGGTGGTGACCTGGTAACCGCGACGGTCACCGGTGCAGGAGAGCTGTTGGGCTTGGTGATCAAGCCCGAAGTTGTCGACCCGAGTGACACCGAGACATTGGCGGATCTCATCGTTGCGGCTATTCGGGATGCCACCAACAAAGCTCAAGCGGCCGCCGCCGGCAAGCTTGGACCCTTGGCCGGGGGTTTGGGCATGGGCGGCGGACTGCCGTTCTGACGGATTAAGCATGTACGAGGGCCCGGTCCAGGATCTGATCGACGAGCTCGGGCGGCTGCCCGGGATCGGGCCGAAGAGCGCCCAGCGGCTTGCCTTCCACATCCTCGCCGCCGATTCGGATGACGTGATGCGGCTCGCCGCCATACTCAAGAAGGTCAAGGAAACCGTCAAGTTCTGCGAGATCTGTTTCAACGTTTCCGAGGACACCCAATGCCGGATCTGCCGCGACCCTCGTCGCGACGAGACCACGATCTGCGTGGTCGAAGAGGCGAAGGACGTGGTGGCGGTGGAGCGGACCCGGGAGTTCCGCGGGCGCTACCACGTCTTGGGTGGTGCGATCAGTCCGATCGACGGAATCGGTCCGGCTGACTTGAAGATCCGTGAGCTCTGCCTGCGGCTCGCTGACGGCACGGTGATCGAGGTGATCTTGGCAACCGATCCCAATCTTGAAGGGGAGGCGACAGCCACTTACCTGAGTCGCCTGCTCCTGCCCATGGGCGTCAAGGTCAGCCGGCTCGCCAGCGGCCTACCGGTCGGTGGTGATCTTGAGTACGCCGACGAGGTGACGCTCGGCCGGGCGTTCGAGGGCCGCCGTTACGTCGACGCCTAATTCTCTTGCCGACAGGGTGGCGTCGGCCTAGACCGCGACGAGGCTGTCCTCGGTGTGGAAGACGCCAAGCTTCTCGCATGCCTCGTTGAGGATGCGCTGTACGGCGAGTGTGTCCGAAAGAGGCATGATCACGCTCTCGGTGCGGCCGGCGCGTACGCACTCGGTCACCTCGATCAGCTCGTGGCAATACCCGGTGCCCAGTGGTTGCCGATTGATGGTTTCCGGCTGCTGGCCTTTACGCTGCAGCACGATGCGATGCGGGTGGTGGAACCGCGGCGGCACATCTATCCAGCCTTTGGTGCCTTGAATGCGCGCGGCCCCAGGCGTGTGGTGCTTCAGGGATATCAGTAGTGTCGCGACCCGACCGTCGTCATAGCCCAGCAGCAGCCCGGCCTCGGCGTCGACACCTGTGGCAGCGAGCGACCCGCTCACCGCGATCCGATCCGGCGTGCCGAGAAAGTACTGGGCAAACGATACGACGTAGACACCGAGATCGAGCATCGCGCCGCCACCCTGTGCGGGGTCGTACAGCCGGTCGGCAGGATCGTACGGGCGGTCCACACCAAGATCAGCCTGTACCTGCCGGACTTCACCGATCGCCCCGTCATCGACCAGTGCCCGAGCTGCGACGATGGCAGGCTGGAATCGCGTCCACATTGCCTCCATCGCAAACACCTGATGACGCCGGGCGGCGTCGACAATCTGCTCGGCACCCTCCACCGTGGCCGTGAAGGTCTTCTCCACCAGCACGGCCTTACCCGCATCGATCGCGGCGAGTGCGATGGCGTGATGCTGCGGATGCGGAGTAGCGATATAGACGGCAGCCACATCCGGGTCGGCCAGGATGTCGTGGTAGGAGCCGTATGCGCGGGCGAGACCGTGATCGCTGGCGAAGGCCTCGGCTCGTTCGATGGACCGGCTGGCTACCGCCAGGGCTTCAGCGCCGGCGACGTAGCGAAAGTCTTTGATCACCTGGGACGCGATGCGACCCGGCCCGAGAATGCCCCACTGAACCGGCTGCGAATCGATCATCAGCGCCGGCCCCGCCGCTGCTGGCGCATGTTCCCGATGATCGAGGAGATGAAGATTGGGATGAAGATCAACCACCAGTAGCTCCAGCTGGTGGCGAAGCAGAACAGGAGGACTGCTGGCCAGGATGCGGCGGCCACAACGGCAAGGACGGTCTCGGTCTTGCTGCGTTCCGGCAGTGCCGGCGGCGCATGGTGGGCGATCTCAGGGCTGGCTGCCGGCGTACGCTGCCAAGGCGGGATTTCGAAGGAGTGTTGCTGGTTCTGCTGCCATGGTGGCTGCTGAAACGGCGGGCGATTGTTGCTCGACGGCGGCCGCGGATCCGGCAGATCCGCGAACAAGACAGCGAGCTCTGAGGCAGTTCTGGCCTTCAGCGCTCGGCTCATCCGATCGTCAAACTCCGAAGCATTGATTCGTCCCTGCGCCATGTGCTCCTGCAAAAAAGCGACCGCCTGGTCACGATCGACATCACCGATGCGAGGTTCCATGGGTCGCTTTGACTCCTCGGCTGGCGCGGGCTGAGGCGCCTCGGCGGGCTCCGGCTCGGGCGTGGACGGCTCGTTCACAACCTCCAGTATCCCCGGCCCAACGAGCGTCGGAGCTCGCGTCCGGCGAGTGCAGGAGCATCTGGTGAAGCAGAGCTCAATTGTGGCAACGGCAACCGCGCTGTG
>DATLQP010000109.1:0-5896 GCA_035535155.1 Propionibacteriaceae bacterium | reverse complement strand
CGCCTGCGCCGCGGCCGATATCGACTTGTCGGAGATCGACGGCGTGGCGGTCACCGCCGGACCAGGCCTGATGGGTGCGCTAGTCGTCGGTATTGCCAGCGCGAAGGCGCTCGGGTACGCATTGAACAAGCCGTTGTACGGCGTCAACCATCTCGTTGGGCATGTCGCCGTTGATCTGCTGGAGCATGGGCCGCTGCCAGAGCGCTGCATTGCGCTGCTGGTATCGGGCGGCCACACGTCGTTGCTTCAGGTCACAAACATTGCCGACACCATCGTCGAGCTCGGGTCGACGATCGACGATGCCGCGGGTGAGGCGTACGACAAGGTCGCCCGCGTACTCGGCCTGCCCTACCCTGGCGGCCCATATCTGGACAAGGCGGCCACTGGCAATCCGGATTATGTCCGTTTCCCACGCGGACTGACTGCGCGTAAGGATCTCGAGCGGCATCGGTTTGACTTCTCGTTCTCCGGCCTGAAGACGGCCGTGGCGCGCTGGGTCGAGGCTCGGCAGCGTGACGGGCTCGACGTTCCGCTGGCCGATGTCGCGGCCAGCTTCCAGGAAGCAGTCTGCGACGTGCTCAGCGCAAAGGCGATGGATGCCTGCGCGGTGACAGGTGCCACCGACCTGCTGATCGGTGGCGGGGTCGCCGCCAACGGCCGACTACGGGCCTTGCTTGCAGAACGCGCAGCCGAACGCGGGATCGCGTTGCGTACTCCGCATCCGAAGTTGTGCACTGACAACGGCGCCATGATCGCTGTCCTGGGCTCCGAAATCGTTGCGGCGGGTGGAAAGCCATCTGCTCTCGATATCGGAGCCGATACATCGCTGCCCGTCAGCAGGATCCTGGTCTGAAGGCGAGCGCGATGAGATTGCCCTTCGGCCTGACCGAGGACGCGCTTCGTGCGGCGATGTTGGAGGAGGATCCCGAGTCGTTGAAAGCCACCGCCCGGCTGCGCGCGCAGTACGGTCCGAAGCTGGCCATCGCTGCCCTCACCCAGGCCACGCTGCGCTGGCAGGCCACGGCCAAGTTCGGTCAGCCCGCTCTGGAGATGTTCTTCACCAGAGCGGGTCTTGAGCAGGCGTCCCGGCCCGATGTCGCCGACTACCACGCCAAGCGTTTTGTGCAGGCCGGTGTTCGCCGCGTGATCGACATCGGCTGCGGCATCGGCTCGGACTCCATTGCGTTCGCGCGAGCGGGTCTTGAGGTGGTCGCCTTCGATGTCGATCCAGTGACGGCCGTGGTTGCGCAGGCCAACCTCGGTGACCACGCGAACGTGATTTGTGCAGACGCGAACGATGTGGCCGACCAGCTGAATGGTCCCGACGTCGGGGTCTTTTGCGACCCATCCCGTCGTGATGATCGTGGGCGGGTGTGGCGCGTCGAGGAATTCACGCCGCCGTGGCCGTTTGTGACGGGTCTCCTCGACGGCGAACGAACGGCAGGGGTCAAGCTCGGTTCGGCCTTGCCGCACACGCTGATTCCCGAGGCGGCCGAAGCGGAATGGGTCACCCACCGGGGCGACACCGTAGAGGTTGCGTTGTGGGCGGGCCCTTGTGCGAGTCCTGGGCGCCGGTTCGCGCTCGTGCTGCCAGACGCGCGGTTGGCAGCAGCCGGCGCACCGCCGTTGCCGGTACGTGACCTGGGCCATTATCTGTACGAACCCGCCGGGTCGGTCATCCGCGCTGGCGCCATTCCCGAACTGGGCGCACAACTCAACGCCGGACTGCTCGACGCGAAGGTCGCCTACCTGACGGGTGATCGACTCCATGCCACTCCGTTCGCGACGGTCTTTGCCGTACGCCAGCAGTTGCCGGGCCACCTCAAGGCGCTGCGAAAATGGGTCCGCCAGGCCGAGATCGGCGTTCTGGAGATCAAGAAACGTGGCGTCGATATCAACCCGTCGACACTTCGCAATCAGCTCAAGCTGGAGGGGCCGAACAGCGCGACGATGGTGATCTCACGGAGGGGGAAGGGAGCGATGGTTGCGATCGTCGATCGGGTATGAGGCGAACTCATACTGGCAGCTCGGTTGGCCACAGTCGTTTTCGCGCCTGTGATGCGAAAAGCACCCTCCTGACCCTTTCGACGACTCGTTATCACGGCTGTGCTGCGAAACGTCCCCTGCAACCTGAGCCACCGCGATACCCGGCATGATGCCCCGCTGGCACTCGCATATATCGAGTGCTAATGTCTGCTTAGCACTCTCCCCATGAGTGTGCCAGCCCAATGCTGGCGGTCGGGATGGCACCCGCGACGACGTCTCGACCATCACACATTCGGATATATCACCTGTGAAAGGGGTTTGGCGTGGCAGTCACGATCAAGCCGCTCGAGGATCGCATCCTCGTTCAGCCGCTCGAAGCAGAGCAGACCACGGCCTCTGGCCTGGTCATTCCCGACACCGCGAAGGAGAAGCCGCAGGAGGGCAAGGTTCTTGCCACCGGTCCTGGCCGCATCGACGACAACGGCAAGCGGGTTCCCCTCGATGTTTCAGAGGGTGACGTCGTGATCTTCAGTAAGTACGGCGGCACCGAAGTCAAGTACGACGGCAAGGATTTGCTGCTTCTCAATGCCCGCGACATCCTCGCGGTTGTTACCAAGTAAGGGGATCTGCACTTATGCCAAAGATCCTTCTCTTCGACGAGGAGGCACGCCGCGCGCTGGAGCGCGGTGTCGACGCCCTCGCCAACACCGTGAAGGTCACCCTCGGTCCCAAGGGCCGTTACGTTGTGCTCGACAAGAAGTGGGGCGCTCCGACGATTACCAATGACGGCGTGACCGTTGCCCGGGAGGTCGAGCTCGAGGACCCGTACGAAAACCTCGGGGCACAGCTGGCCAAGGAAGTCGCCACCAAGACCAACGATGTCGCAGGTGACGGTACGACCACCGCCACGGTGCTCGCCCAGGCGCTCGTGCATGAAGGTCTTCGCGCGGTCGCGGCGGGGGCCAGTCCAGTTGGCCTCAAGCGAGGCATCGACGCTGCTGTGGCTGCCGTCGAGGACCGGCTTCGGGATAACGCCCGTGAGGTCGAGACCACCGAAGACATGGCACACGTGGCCACCATCTCTGCGCGCGACGAAGAGATCGGCCGCCTGATCGCCGAGGCTTTCGACAAGGTCGGCAAGGACGGTGTCATCAGCGTCGACGAGTCGCAGACCATGGGCACCGAGCTCGAATTCACCGAGGGCATGCAGTTCGACAAGGGCTACCTCTCGCCGTACTTCGTGACCGACCCGGAGCGGATGGAGGCCATCCTCGAGAATCCTTACATCTTGATCAACTCCGGCAAGATCTCCTCGATGTCTGACCTGCTTCCGCTCCTGGAGAAGGTCATCGGCGCGTCGGGAACGCTGTTCCTGGTCGCCGAGGACGTTGACGGTGAGGCGTTGTCAACCTTGGTCGTGAACAAGATTCGCGGCTTCTTCACGTCGGTGGCTGTCAAGGCTCCCGCGTTTGGTGACCGCCGCAAGGCCATGCTCGAGGACATCGCGATCCTGACCGGTGCCGAGGTCGTCTCGCCGGAAGTGGGGCTCAAGCTCGACCAGGTAGGCCTGGACGTGTTGGGCCGCGCTCGTCGGATCGTGGTGACCAAAGACAACACCACAATCGTGGACGGCGCCGGAGAGTCGGGCGAGGTCAAGGCGCGAGTGGCGCAGTTGCAGGCCGAGATTTCACGTACCGACTCCGACTGGGATCGCGAGAAGCTGCAGGAGCGGGTCGCCAAGCTCGCCGGTGGCGTCTGCGTGATCAAGGTCGGTGCCGCTACGGAGGTTGAGCTCAAGGAGAAGAAGCACCGCATTGAGGATGCTGTCTCGGCAACCCGCGCGGCGATCGAAGAGGGCATCGTTGCCGGTGGTGGCTCTGCCCTGATTCATGCCGCAGCAGCTCTCAAGGGAGACCTGGACCTTACCGGTGACGAGCGAATCGGCGTCGGTATCGTTCGGCGGGCTTTGGCTGAGCCACTGCGCTGGATTGCCGAGAATGGCGGCGAACAGGGCTACGTCGTGACCTCCAAGGTCGCCGAGCTGGAGCCGGGCCAGGGCTTCAATGCCGTCACCGGTGTCTACGGCGACCTGTACGCCGACGGCGTGATTGATCCGGTCAAGGTGACGCGCTCCGCATTGGCCAACGCCGCTTCGATCGCGGCGCTGCTGCTGACCACGGAGACGCTCGTGGTGGAGAAGCCTGAGGAGGAAGACAACATTCCGGCCGGGCACGGGCACACTCACTGACAGTCGCGATCTGAAGGGCCTCCCGTATTCGGGAGGCCCTTCTGCTTTCGAAACTCAGGTGCTCGCCTCCGAGCCGAAGAACTGCGCAGCCTGCCGAGCGATCTCCTCGGCAGGCACTTCCCGGACATGTTGGTCGAAGGCCCAACGATGTCCCGACGGGTCCAGCACCTGGCCCGTACGATCACCCCAGAAAGCGTCATTGACCGGTTCGAAGACTGAGGCACCAGCCTTTGTAGCCCGGTCGAACGCTGCATCCGCGTCGGGCACTGTGAGGCGCAGCGCGGCTGGCGTGCCACCCAAGCTTGCCGGGGTCCGCAGTCCTGCCTGCGGATACTCGCCAGCGACAGCGAGCGCGGTGTCGCCAAGGCGCAATTGCACTGTGACTGTTCGGCCGTTGGGCAGCGTTAGCCGGCTCGTTTCCTCGGCGCCGAGAGCGGCTTCGTACCAGGCAGCGGCGCTATCCGGGTCGCTCACCACGAGGTGGATGGCTATTGCACTCATGGCAGTCACCATACATGATGTCTGGTCACTATGTCTGGGATCCCGTATAGTTTCGGCTCGTGCCGCATTTTCAATCACGCGCTCCGAGCAGGCGGGATGCCAGCGCACCGCCGGCAAGGGAGCTACGAGACCGCATCCTTGCCGCTCTGGCAACCTTGCTGGAGAGCAAGAGGTTTGTCGAAATCAGCGTCGCGGCCATCATCCGCACCGCCGAGGTCTCGCGCGCCAGCTTTTACTTCTACTTCGCCAGCAAGCAAGCAGTACTCGCGGAGCTCGTCCGGGACGCGGTTACCGAGGGCATGCAGGCTGCCGAGCCTTGGATCGCTACGGACCAAGACCCCATCCCGGCCCTTCGATCGGGAGTTCGCAGCGGTGCCGAGTTGTGGCAACGCAACGCCGGAGTCTTGAAGGCCATCGTCGAAAACTGGGGCACCGACGATGAGCTCCGGCGGCTGTGGCTGGATCAGATGAACGTGTTCACCCAGGCTGCCGCCGCTCGAATACGCGCTGACCCCGTCGCACTCGAGCATCTCAACGGGCTACAGATAGAGGCTGTTGCCGCGTCCCTGACTTGGCTTGGAGAGCGCATGTATTACTTGGCCGCTGCGGAGGTCCCGCCCTTCAACGACAAGTCCGTACTGATCGAGACCTTGACCAACTTCTGGACCTCCAGCCTCTATGGCCGGTAGCTTCACCGGCATGCCAAGATCAGTCAGTCAACCGCCTCACGTTTCTGATTCGCTGCGAGGTTGAGCTAGCTGGAACGGGGTACCGCAGGGTCATGTCCAGCGACCTACCCTCTGTCTGGCTCGACCCACCGCCCGTCATCGAGACTGACTGGTTTCGAGCTGGTGCGCGCTACGACGTTGCTGTCCTCGGAGCTGGGCTGACAGGTCTCGTCACCGCGGTTCTGCTTGCCCGTGCGGGGCGCCAGGTGGCTGTCGTGGAAGCGCGTTCGGTTGGCGCCGTGACGACTGGCCACTCGACCGCGAAGGCCACGCTGTTGCAGGGCATCCGATTGTCCACAATCGTGAAGAATCACACGGATCATGTCGCCGGCGCTTATCTAGAAGGCAATCGCGAGGGTCAGGAGTGGCTGAGGGCATACTGCGCAGAGCATGGCATTGACACCGAGCAGCGAGACGCGTACACCTACGCAGG
>DATLQP010000108.1:0-2168 GCA_035535155.1 Propionibacteriaceae bacterium | reverse complement strand
GCCGTACTCGAGTCGACGGCCATCCGGCAGCACGAATTGATCAAGAACCTCCGCCTCGATAAGCGTCAGATCGTAGCCACGCCCGCCACCTCGCACAGGTGTAAAGGTGCCTGCTCCTGCTTCATATCGATCACCCACGAGGCCTCGGCCGGCAGCTGCCTGCGCCTCGGGGACGAGCACTACAGTTCCCGTGGCCCGAGCGGCCAGTGCAATCGCCTCCACCCGACCATTTTGCGCCGGGTAAATCGCGGGAGCGGGTAGAGCTGGGTCCAAAGGCGCGACTACGTACCCGTGGTGGATCGGCAGATCCGTCGCTGCCGAGCCCACCAGAGCAGGTGCTTGCGGGCTGAGTACGACGCCCGCGGGAGTACCGAACATCACGGCCACTACCGCGTCGCCCGCCATGCCGCTGGCTTCCCGGGCAAGGACGGCGATCCAGTAGCCGGGCCAGTTGAAGCGTGCGGGCTCCGCGATCGCAACCAGCCCGGCCCGGCGGCCCGCCAACCACCCGCGCCACTGGCCGATGGCATCAGTCAGGCTGTCGGCCGCCTCTGGAATCAACTCTGCCAGTGGAATCTCAGTAACCGAGGCAAGGCACCCGGCAAAGCCGCGGACTACCGGCGCGAGGTCCTCGCGACCGGGAAGCTGTATGTCAAGCACCCACCTAGTGTCCGCGGTTCGCCAGATCTGTGGCTACGAGGTGAGCCGGGACTCCCCTACCGGCGCAATCCACTGTTTGCTGTTATGCGATATTGCCTCTGCTGGGGTGCAATCGCCGGAGGTGACATGACGCAGCGCGAGAAGGGGGCCGCGGGAGAGCCGGCCGCTCCTCGGAACTCTGCTTCGGCATCGGTTGTCGACTCCTCACCGTGGGCGCCGCTTCGGCAGCGCGCGTTCCGTTGGCTCTGGCTGGGCATGTTCATCGGTTACATCGGCGTCTGGATGCAGACGGTTGGCGCGCAGTGGCTGCTGGTGGACGCGCCCAATGCGGCCACTCTGGTCTCCCTCGTGCAGGCGGCGATGACAATGCCGGTCATGTTGTTAGCGCTTCCTGGCGGAGTCTTGGCGGACTCCTTCGATCGCCGCTGGCTCCTCTTCACGGTTGAGGTCTACTTCTTCGTCGTCGCGATCGTGCTGACCGTACTCACGGCTGCAGGACTGATGCCGCCAGCCCTTCTCCTTGCTCTCACCTTCGCCCTGGCCATCGGCGCTGCGGTGCAGCTCCCTACGTGGCAGGCCATGATCCCCCAACTGGTGCCCAGAACGCAGCTGCGAGCGGCGAGCCGGCTGGACATGGTCGCCGTCAACCTGGGCCGTTCGGTCGGGCCGGCGCTGGCTGGTTTGGTGATAGCCGCCTTTAGCGTGCCGGTGGTCTTCGCGATGAACGCCTTCTCGGTGGTCTTCCTCGCGCTCGCTTTGCTCTTCTGGCGTCGGTCGCCAGCCGAATCGCAGGATCGACGAGAGCGCTTCGTGCCCGCGCTTCGCGCCGGCGGCCGCTACGTCTGGCACGAGCCAATCGTGCGCCGCATTCTGCTCAGGGTCATCCTGTTCATCACACCCGGGATGGTGCTGTGGGCGCTTTTGCCCCTGATCGCCAGCCAACGTTTGGGCCTAGGTCCCGCTGGCTACGGCGCTCTGTTTGGCGGATTAGGGGCCGGCGCCATTGTCGCCGCTCTCGTGCTCGGACGGGTTAGAGGCCGCCTGTCTACCAATGGGCTACTGACCGCGGCCGGCATCGTTTTCGCGGCGGCACTGGCCGCGATCGTTCTTGTCTCGAACTTCCTTGTGGCACTGCCGATCTTGCTCTTTGCCGGATTGGCCTGGACGGCCGTGATATCTACCTTGATCGCCGAACTGCAGCTGTTCCTGCCGGTCTGGGTCCGCGCTCGCGGCCTTGCCATCTATCTGGTCACCTTCACTGGCTCAATGACGGTCGGAGCGCTGACCTGGGGACTGGTCGCCGAAGGCGTCGGCCTGCAGCTGACCTTCTTCACGGCGGCCGTCGTGATGCTTGGTGGAGTCGTCGCTGGACTGTTCTGGCGTCTGCCGGAGACCGGCCACCTCGACAGTGAGCCAGCCATTTACTGGCCGGAGGCACGCCTGGCCTTTGACCCGGAGCCCGACACGGGACCGGTCTTGGTGACGGTTGAGTACATCGTCACGCCGGA
>DATLQP010000107.1:0-14369 GCA_035535155.1 Propionibacteriaceae bacterium | reverse complement strand
CTCCACCATGCCTTCGCCGTAGATCACCGGGATAGCGCCGATCTCGCGGAGGTAATCCTGATTGGCCTCGCTTGCCGATGCGACGACCATGGCACCGCGGGCCTTCGCAATCTGAGTCGTAGTCGAGCCGACTCCGCCCGCACCGCCGTCGATGAAAAGCTTGGTGCCTGCCGTCACGTTGAGCAGCCGCAGTACCCGCTCGGCCGTCTCGACGACCACCCCAGCAGCTGCGGCAACCGCCCAGTCGAGCGAGGCCGGCTTGGGTGCCCACGCGTTCAGCACCGCATACTCCGCCTGCGTGTTCGGACCTAGCCCAAAGACGTCATCGCCGATCGCGACATCGGTCACTCCATCTCCAACCTCGTCCACGACCCCCGCGGCATCTAAGCCCAGGTAGCGGGTGCCCTCGGGCGGCTTGCCCTGAGCCAACATTCCCGAACGGATCTTCCAGTCCATGGGGTTGACACTCGATGCCCGTACCGCGATGCGAATCTGTCCTGGTCCGGCATGCGGCTCGGGAGCCTCGCCGAGGCTGATGACCTCGGGCCCGCCGTACTCGGTGAACTGCAGTGCAAACACAATCTCTCCCTTTTCTTTGGGCTCTGCTCGCGCATCGCGCCTCGACCCACCTACTTCGTCGGAGCGCGATCCTCCGACGCTCGCAGAGCGACTGTAGTGCTAGCAGACTATTTCCTGTCGGATCTTGCCGGCTCGGTGACGCCGGATAGCGCGGCAATGAATGCTTCTGGAGGCACCTCGACTCTGCCAACCATCTTCATCCGCTTCTTGCCCTCTTTCTGCCTCTCGAGCAGCTTGCGCTTACGGGTGATGTCACCGCCGTAGCACTTTGCCAGCACGTCTTTGCGAACCGCTCGAATCGTCTCGCGCGCGATCACCCGCGAGCCAATGGCCGCCTGCACTGGAACTTCAAATTGCTGTCGAGGGATCAGCTCTTTCAATTTCGCCGTCATCATGACGCCATAGGAGTAGGCCTTGTCCGTGTGCACGATCGCCGAGAATGCGTCAACCGGCTCGCCATGCAACAAGATGTCGACCTTGACCAGATCAGCCGCCTGTTCGCTGGACGGCTCGTAGTCCAGGCTGGCATAACCCCTGGTCCGGGACTTGAGCGCATCGAAGAAATCAAAGACGATTTCCGCCATCGGCAGCGTGTAGCGGATCTCCACCCGATCCTCGGACAGGTAATCCATGCCGTGCTGAATGCCCCGGCGGCTTTGGCATAGCTCCAGAATCGTCCCGATGTAGGTTGCCGGAGCCAGGATGGTGGCTTTGACGACCGGCTCGTACACCTTGGCGATCTTGCCACTCGTCGGATACTCCGATGGATTCATCACGTCCACCTCGGTGCCGTCTTCCATGATCACGCGGTAGACCACGTTAGGCGCGGTGGAAATCAGGTCAAGATCAAATTCGCGTTCCAGGCGCTCCCGCACGATCTCCATGTGGAGCAAGCCCAGGAAGCCGATCCGAAATCCAAAACCCAGCGCGCTGGAGGTTTCTGGTTCAAAACTCAGCGCTGCATCGTTGAGCTGCAACTTGTCGAGGGCTTCGCGCAATTCGGGATAATCTGCGCCGTCGATGGGGTAGAGACCGGCGAAGACCATCGGCTTAGGCGGCCGATAGCCGCCTAGGGCCTGGACAGCAGGTCGATTCAGCGATGTGACGGTGTCGCCGACCCGAGACTGTCGGACGTCTTTGACACCGGTGATCAAATAACCAACCTCGCCAACTCCCAACGAGGCCGCCTTCGTCGGCTCGGGGGATATGACGCCGACCTCCAAGGTTTCATGGGCTGCCTTGGTTGACAGCATCAAGACTCGCTCACGATGGGACAGCTCGCCGTCGATCACGCGTATGTAGGTGACAACTCCCCGGTAAGTGTCGTAGATCGAGTCGAAGATCAACGCCCGAGCGGGAGCGGCAGGATCACCAACCGGCGGCGGTATCTGGGCCACGATCTCATCGAGCAGCTTTGCCACGCCCTCGCCCGTCTTTGCCGATACCTGGAGCACCTCAGCGGGATCGCATCCCAGGACTCTGGCGATCTCGGCGGTGTACTTCTCCGGCTGCGCACTCGGAAGGTCGATCTTGTTCAAGACCGGAATCACGTGCAGATCGGCCTCCAGCGCGAGGTAGAGGTTAGCCAGGGTTTGGGCCTCGATGCCCTGCGCTGCATCGACGAGGAGCACCGCACCCTCGCATGCGGCCAGGGATCGGGAAACCTCGTAGGTGAAGTCGACATGGCCAGGCGTATCGATCATGTTCAGCACGTAGGTCTGATCGGTGCCCGGTTCGTCCGCGTTGCCCCGAGTCCGCCACGGCATCCGCACTGCTTTGGACTTGATCGTGATGCCGCGTTCCCGCTCGATGTCCATCCGATCCAGATACTGAGCACGCATCGACCGCTCGTCCACCACACCGGTCAGCTGCAGCATCCGGTCAGCCAGGGTCGACTTGCCATGATCGATGTGGGCGATAATGCAGAAGTTGCGGATTATCGACGGGTCAGTGCGCCCTGGCGGCGACACGAACACGGCACTCACAACGAACATCCTCACCTAATGTGACCCAAGCTTGTTGACGGGCGACATTCCTGGATTCACATGATTTGGAAGGCTCCTGACACCGCTGGTAGCGTGGTCGGTCGCGCCTGCACAGCAGCGCCCCATACATCACAGAGGGAGTTTTAGAGGCCTGTCGTGGCGAACATCAAATCCCAGCTCAAACGAATCAAGACCAACGAGAAGGCTCGTCAGCGTAACAAGGCGACGAAGTCAGCGCTCAAGACCTCGATTCGTCGGTTCCGCGAGGCTGCCGATTCTGGCGATACCGCGAAAGCCACCGAGCTCGCGTACGCCGCATCCCGTGCCCTCGATAAGGCTGCCTCCAAGGGCGTCATACACAAGAATCAGGCGGCCAATCGCAAGTCCGCGATCGCAGCCAAGGCCGCGCGTGTCGAGAGTTCCAGCAAGTAGCTGATCAGAGCGCGATTACCAGACCGTTTCAGCGCCGCAGCCGCGAGACGGTCAGCACCGCTCGCTCCAGCGCGAACGCAGCGTCGTCAGCGGCACCTTTGACCTCAGCATCTGCCACTGCAGCTGCCTTCAGCGCCGTTGCGAGACTTCCCTGATCCCATCCGCGTGCTTGCGAACGCATTGACCTCAGCTTCCACGGCGGCACTCCGACTTCGCGCGCCAGATCGGCTTCTCGCTGCCCTCCGCCTGCTGTAATCAGTTTCCCCAGGCCACGGATGCCTGATGCCAGAGCACTGGTGATCAGCACCGGGGCCACGCCGGTCGCGAGGGCCCAGCGCAACTGCTCCATCGCAGTGCCCGTACGCCCCGCCAGCGCTGCATCCGCTACCGCAAAGCTGGTCACTTCGGCGCGACCGCCGAAATAGCGACGGACTTGATCAACGGTAATCGCACCACCCTGCCCGTCTGAGATGAGCTGGGTGACCGCTGCGGCCAATGCCCGTAGGTCGTGGCCGACCGCGTCGACGAGTGCGGCTGCCGCACCAGCGTCGATGGCGCTACCTGCTCGCTTCACCTCCGCTGAGGCGAATTGCGGCAACTCCCATGTCTTGACCGCCCCGCATTCGATTACCTCGGCGCCAGCTGTTTTGACCTTGTCGACCAAACCTTTTCCTTTCGGACCACCGGGATGCACGACGATGATGGCAAGATCGGCAAGCTGAGCGGCGGCAAGGTCGAGCAGATCTTGACCTAGATCGGGGACCAAATTCTCCAGGTCGTAGATGACAGCGGCACGACGGCTGGAAAACAGCGAGGGCCCGGTAATCTCGACCAGCATGCCGCGATCAAGCCGTGCAGCCTCGATTTCGGAGATTTCGACGTCAGGCGACTCAGATCGCATCTGCTGACACAGACGCGCAATGGCACGATCAGCCAAAAGACCCTCAGGCCCGCTAACCAGAATCAGCCGACCGAATGGAGACTTCACTGCTGCCATCAGCACAGCATGCCAGCCGTCACGGACGTAGTGGCTCAAGTCGAACCAGCTGCGAGCGTCGGAAATCGCGCGCCCGCCGTGCTGAGGAGAGGGAGCGGAGGCGCTTTTTCCTCTGCGAGCGACGACAAAGTAGGCGGAACCATGCGCGCGATGCGCGAGCAGCTCTGAATCAATGGGCAACACAAATCAGATTCGCGGCTCACTCGGATTGGTGTTGATATACATGAGCGAGACACTAGATACGTGGTGAAAGGGGTGTCGGTGGTCGGCAAATTGTGGACCTCGCTGTTCGGTCGGGTCGTGACTGATCGACAGTTGCCGATGTCCCCTAGCGAGCCGGAGACGGCTGCCGCTGACGAGCCTGCGCTTGGCATGAAGCTCACGGGTGAGCCTCATCCGCTGGACCGGATGGTGACTGTTCAGCCGAATACCGTCGCTGTCCTCTTCGAGCAGGACAATGTGCCCCGACTCAAGTTTCCTGGGGAGTACTTGACGCCGGGCCTACTTCCCTCCCTTCGCCCTGTCCGGGTACTCGCGGTCAACACCGCACCGGTGGAACTTGACGTCACGGTCGACCATCTCGTCACCATGGACGGCCGCGACATCGAGCGCTGCACGGTGCGCGTGACCGTCCAGTTGAGTGACCGGGACAGGTACGGCTCGCTGGCCGACCTGGCCGCAGAGCATGGGACCGACCTCGAGACCTTCCTCTTGCAGCGGGTAGAGACCGAGGTGGCCACGGGAATGCACGCGGCTGTGAAAATGAATCGTCTCGCCGACCTCCGACGCCCAACAGTGCAACAGGAGCTGGCCGAGCAATGGCTGCCTCGATCCTTCGCCAACGGCGCCCTGCTGCGGCGCGATTTCAATGTTCGTGAGATTACGTGGCCGAAAGACGGTCCTATCTCAGTCCCGATTCCGCAAACCAAGTCGCCGAGGGTGATACCGGCTGCGACGTCAGCGGTAAGGCCTCTCCCCGCCCCGACCCCGGCCGTCGCGTCGCGACGAGGCCCGATGGAACTGACGATGGACGCACGTCTGCGCCGCATGTGGCGCCAGTACGCCGAGCCGGAGCTGCGAGGCATTGCCGGTGTCAAGGCGGGCAATTCGGCCACTGTCGTCGCCGTGGTGAACCGCGAGCCGGGAGCCTACGAAGGCAGTCGGCTGCGAGAAACCTTCGGGGATCACTTTGAGGACCGCAACCTGCATCTCGTTGCTGCGGTGGCCGATTCCTACGGGGACCTGGTCCGTGCCTGGTTCAAGCAGGTGGACGGCAGCCCTGGGCGCCTTGTCTGGGTGCGGTCGCTCGAGGACGACTCAGTGCTGCGAATCGGTGTTGATCAGGCGTTGCGATCGACAGAGGAGCGGGCCCGAGGCCTCTCTGTTGGCTCACAATCCGATCGAGAGGCGTTACGCCGGCTGGTTCCCCATGAGCGCGTCGAATTCGTAGCGGCGGACACGACCGGCTGATCCGATGAGCATGAGCGGCACCGCGTCGTGAGCAGAATCGCCTACACCAATCCGCAGGCGTCGCGACCGGACGTGGGGTCGCTAGGACCGAAGTCTCCCGAGCGGGCCGAGGTCTCGCGAAAGATCCGCCAGGCAGCCGCTATCCCCTTGGTGATCTCACTGGGAGCTCAGTGGGTCTGCTTCATCGTCTACTGGATTCCAGAAGTAGGCCACTTTCCGGCGCACGAATTGTGGCTTACCCAGCTCGCTCCGCTGGCTTCGGTTGCCTTGACGAGTGAGGGGCAGCCTCAGGTCCAGGCGCAGAACGGTCAGTGGGGGCTACCGGCCCTCGTGCTGCTCGTCTGTGCGTTCGCGCTGTTCTGGCTGTCTCGTACCCGCCACTGGCTCGGTCGCACCGCGATGCTCGCGCCCGCAGCACTTGGTCTGGTCGCTGCGCTCACCATCGTCGTCGGGCTCGCCGTGCGAGGGATCATGTCCTCCTCCATGGTTGGCGTGGCGTTGTTGATCGTCTGGGTATTCAGTGCCGGCTATGCCGCGCTGCACGGACTCCTCGACAACCTGGGCCCGCTACCGCCGAAGACCTGGTACAGCGGCCTGCCGCTGCTTGCCGTGTACGCGGTCGTCGCGGCGGCCCCGGTCGCGGTTGGACGCTGGCTGTTCGCTTCCGACTTGCGTGATGCCGGTGCGAGGCTCCAAGCCAACACCGTCGCCTTGAGCCGGGCTGCACTGTGGACCTCCAGTACGGTCCTGCTCTATCTCACAGGCTTGCTGGTCGGGGTCGCTGCCTGGGTTGCTTACCAGGCGTGGCCGCCGCGCCGCGAGATGGCCTTCGTCGGCCGGAGTCTGATCGTGGTCGGCATCTTGATCATCACCGCCGCGATCGGCTGGCCAGCAACCACTCAGGCAAACAAGCGGGTGGACGAGCTGACCTACGCCAGCCCAGCTGAGGAGGTGCACTTCACCTGTGGCGCATGGATCCTTGACCAGCCCACCACCGTCTCACAGCAGCCAGTGCCGGCGAAGACGCTGGTGATCACCGGATTTTCATGTCGGACGGTGACGGCCTTCTCTGGTTATCAGCAGCTCTCCACCCACACGCTGCCGGTCTCGCTCTCGCCTGTCATTGCCCACACACCCGAAGGAGCCAAGATCTCCGGGCGCATCGTCGCCGCGCAGTACGGCGACGTCCTTGTCGTCGCCGGCAGTAATCGTTTCGATGTCAACACGAACTATCTTCTGGGCATCGGTCTGACTGACAGCGCAGAGCTCTGGAGGTATCCATGCGTGCATGGTCCGCCGATGGGCGTGCGGTTCGCGAACGTGCCAGGTGGCGACAATCCGGCCGAGGGGCATCTCACAATGGGCGAAGTGGGCCCTGAGGCCGTGATCAGCTGCCAGCGCCAACTCGTGAGCATCAATCCGATGACCGGGCCGCGTTGATCCGGGAGGCAAGCTGGCTGAATGAGCACCGCGACAAAGACGGTCCAGGCAGCCAAGTTCCTTGCCGGGATGTATCGGGAGCGAGCGCGGATCCTCTACGCCGCGCACGTACGTGGTGATCTGTTCAGTCGACTCAACCTGCCTAACGCCAACACCGACCCGTACCAGATCTATGAAGAGATGCGGGCTCGCGGTCCGCTTCTGCCAACCCGGCTTGGCAACTACAGCACGACGAGCCATCGGTTGTGCAACGAGGTGCTGCGCAGCCGAAGCTTTGGCCCGAGACCTGAGGACGGCACCGAGGACTTCGCTACCCAAGCGCCGCTGGACCTCTCGCTGCTCGAGCTGAACCCGCCGGACCACACCCGAATCCGCCGCCTCGCCGCACCAGCGTTTACGCCGAGGCGGATGGCAGGCTATGCCGCCCTGGTTGATCAGGCGATCCAGCGACTACTGGATCAGTGCGAGCGTGATCGCGAGTTCGATCTGATGACCTCGTTTGCCTCACCACTGCCCATTGCCGTGATGACCCATCTGCTTGGGCTGCCCAACGAGCCCGAGCGGTTCCGTCGGCTAGGCTCAACGATCGCCCGTGCGTTGGACGGCATCTGGTCGCTCGGACAGGCACGCACGCTGGCAGCCGCGGACGCGGAACTCCGGGGGACCTTCACTGATCTGATCCAACGACGCGCTTCAGAACCCGGCGATGATCTCGTGTCGGCGCTGGTGGCCGAACAGAGCCGTTCGATCACTCCGGCCGAGCTGTCGGCTCTGGTGCGGCTGCTACTGATCGCCGGCTTCGAGACGACGGTGAATGCCATCGGCAATGGCATGCGCTGGCTGCTGGCCGACCGTGAGCAGTGGGAGTTATTGGTTGCCGAGCCGGATCGCGGATCGGCAGTCGCCGAAGAGGTGCTCCGCTTCGATCCTCCGGTGCAGCAGACAGCCCGAGTAGCGCATCAGCCGGTGCAGCTCGGTGACGTGCTGGTCGCCAAGAATCAGTTGGTGATCACCTTGCTGGCGGCGGCTAATCGTGACCCCGAGGTGTATCCGGAGCCGAACCACTTCGACATCACGCGGGAGTCTCCTGTGGAGCATCTGGCCTTCTCCGGCGGCATTCACTATTGCCTCGGCTCACCGCTCGCTCGGTTGGAGCTGAGCCAGGCGTTCCGCGCTCTCGCCGAACGGTTCCCGCGGATCCGCCAGGTCGGGCCGATCACCATGCGACCCGGTACCACGCTGCACGGACCACTCCGGCTTCCCGTTGCGGTCTAAGGGTCACCGCTGCTTCACCGCGGCAAGTCCGTGCTGAGACTGGCCAACGGCGACCGACCCGTCCTGAGCGGTGCTGAGCACCGTCATCCCGAGCGAGCGGACCAGCTGCACCGTACGCGGTGCCGGGTGGCCGTAGTCGTTGTCGACGCCCGCGCTCGCGATCGCGACGCGGGCCTGGGTAGCCGCGATGAAGCCGGGATCCTGCTGCGCCGAACCGTGGTGCGGAATCTTGAGGACATCGGCCCGAAGATCTGCCCCGGTTTTGACGATCGCTTGCTGGCCGGGTGGTTCGACGTCACCTGTGAGTAGCAGCCGCAGCCGTGCGACGGTGACCATGATCACCAGGCTGCTGTCGTTCTGCCTGGAGGAATCATCTTGCTCCGCAACCACATGGTCTACCGGTCCAAGCACCTCCAGCTCGGCATCGCCGACACGAGCGCGGGTTCCCCACCGGGGCGTATGGATCGGAATTCCGTGTTGTGCAGCCTGCTGGGTGACGAGCGTTGACAGCGGTCCCTGCGGAGCCAATGGGCTGACCCACACCTGACCAATACGACGGTGTTGCAGAACGCCGATGAGGCCGTCGACATGATCGGCATGAAAGTGCGAAATGATCAACAGCGGCACCCGGGTGATCCGCAACCTGTCCAGGCAGCCCCGCATCGCGGCAGGCGCTGGTCCGGTGTCGACCACGATCGCGCTGCCGCGGGCCGTGCGAACCACGATCCCGTCGCCTTGACCAACGTCGCAGACAACCAACACCCAGTCACGAGGCGGCCAACCTGGCTGACGCGGAGTGCCACACAGACAGATGATCATGATGCCGACAAGCAGCAGGGTGAGCCACGGGCGCGCCAAGACGTGGGTCATCGACAGACCCAGGAACACACAGCTGACGGCCAACCAGGTCAGGGTCAGCGGCGTGATCGACAGGTGCCATTCCGAGCCGGGCAGTTGGGAACCGAATGTGGCGATCCAAATGATCACCTGGGCACACCATGCCGCGCCGAGGCCGAATACGGCAGCAACAGTGTGGCTGAGCAGCGAGGCCCCGGCGGCGGCAAAGCCCAGTACAGTCGCAGGACCCACGAACGGGCCGGCCAACCCATTCGCTGCCAGGCCCGAGATGCTCATCCGTCCGGAGATCGCCGCGAGCAGCGGCGTGGTGGCAAGTTGAGCTGCGAGCGGGACCGCAATCGATTCGGCGATGAGCTGCGGCAGCCAGCGATTGATGATCACGGTCCAGCGCCGGGACCACCAGACGATGCCTGCACAGGCCAGCACCGAGAGCGCAAAGCCGATCGATCTGCTCAGGAACGGGTCCACCAGTAGCAAGATCATGGTGGCGACGGCGAGGTTGCGTACCCCAGCGATCCGGCTGCCTGATCCGAGTGCGGCCAAGGCCACCAGGCCCATTGCGGCGGCCCGCAACACGCTGGGCTCGGTGCGACACAGTGCGACGAAAATGATCACTCCAGCCAGGCCGACGATGCGCAGCCACCACCCGCGGACGCCAACCCAGCGTGCGATCGTCAGCAGGAAGGCCAACAGCAGAGTGAGATTGGCACCCGACACAGCGGTGAGATGGGTCAAGCCGGTCGAAACGAAGTCCTCAGTCAGCTCCGGGCGAAGCGCTGACGTGTCCCCGAGGACGAGGGCAGGCACCAGTGCCCGCGGCTCCGGGCGGCGGTCGGCGACAGCTCGGCGCAATCCCGCGCGCACCCGCTCCACCAGCCGAAGCCCTGGAGAGGGCGGGGCAACGAAGACCGGTGAGCCACGCACCCGTAACACGGCAGCCACGTCCGAGCCTCGGTCGGGTGCCTCCAGACGGCCGTCGACGAGCACCCGGCTGCCGACCGGAATCTGCAACCACTGCTCGACCTGCGGCCCGCTGACGACGAGCAGGAGCGGGGCTCGGACCAGCCATTCCCCGCCCCGGCCGGCAACGCGTACGGTTGTCGCCCTCATCACCGCAGCACCTGGTCTCAGCCCGGTGCCGGTGACCCGATGCGGGTCCGCGCGAATCTCGAGTTCGGCCGAGCTGACCGCCCGATGCGCCGCCAGCGCGGCCACGGGTCCGTTACGCAGACGTTGCAGGTTGACGAAACCGGTCCCCAGTAGCACCGCGATCACCAAGGCGACGGTCAGCAGCAGGGCTGAGCGCCGCAGCACCGCCGCAGCTAGAGCGATCACCGCGCCCAACCCGGCCGCGGCAATGCCTGCCGGCGCGCCCCAGATCCCGAGCCATGCCGCTCCCCATGCCGCCACCGCCAAGGGCGCAACTCGCAGATCCGGCAAACGAGCAGGCGCCGTCGCAGCGGCGGGCTGCCGCCCCCGCCAATGACGATCAGCTAGTCGCTCGACTATGGTGCGGGCCGCCGGGACGACCCGGTGTGGCCCCGCCTTCACACCCGCACGTGCGGGGCGATCTCGGCATAGGTCTTTGGTCCGATGCCGTCAACCTCCTGCAACTCCTCGATCCGACTGAACCGCCTGTGCTGTTCCCGCCACGTGAGAATCGCCTGGGCAGTGACCGGCCCTACGCCAGGCAACTCCTCGAGTTGCGCCTGGTTGGCTCGGTTGAGATCAAGCGCCACCGTCGCGGACGAGCCGCCACCTGTAGTTGACCCCGGCTGGTCTCGAACCTCCCCTGCCGGGTCACCAGCTGTACCGATCATCACCTGCTGACCGTCGCTGAGCAGCTGGGCGAGATTCAGCTCCCCTGGATCCGCTCGACGCGTGAGCCCGCCAGCCGCATTGATGGCGTCCTGGACTCGCGAGTTCTCCGGCAGCTTGATCAGGCCTGGGTCCCGGACGGCGCCCAGCACATGAACCACGATCTTGGGAGCACTCTTGCCGGTCGCCGGTGTTAAGGACGTTGAGGTGGGCGCGGGCGTGTTCACCGTGACTACCCCGCCAGGAACCACCCCGCCAGGACTGGCCACGGCGACGGGACGAGCACGTAGCAGCAACCATCCGGCCGAGACCAGGCCGAGCACCAACAACATGCTGATCACGCCGACATGCATCCTGCTGAACCGCTGCTTCGGCAGCTCCTCTGCATCCGCTGGCAGTAGCAGCTCACCGACATTCTGAGCATCGTCGTGGCTCGCCCGACCCACGGTCGACTCCCAGGTGAGCTCCGCCGGCTCCTCAGACGGCACAGCTCCCGGCTCGCGCGCCCGACGTGGCGGCCGCCCGGCCAGCACCAGCGCCAGACGATCACTGATCAACCGTGCCAACTCCACGTCTGCCTTCGTTCGATGTGCCATATCGGGAAGCTAAGGACACCGACCGGATTGCTGCACGCCGTCAGCAATCTGTGGACAGCGCTTCGAAAGCTCGACGCTTGGGGACAAAGACGGCGGCCCCCGACAAGCGGAAAAGTAGCTAGGTCCTCGGTGACACAACGATTCCTACGGTGCCGGGGCCGACATGCACACCGAGCACTGCACTGACCTCCGAGACCACGATGTCCCCCGTGGGCACCCGGCCATGCAGTCGATCAACGAGCCGTCGCGCCCCGTCCGGGTTGTCAAGATGGTGAACCGCGACGTCAACCGCACCGTCGCTAGCCGCTGCGCGCGCCAGCGCGTCCAGACCCAGCTCTTCAAGTCGGCTCAGCGCCTTCGATTCAGTCCTGACCCGCTCGTACGGTCGTATCTCACCGTCGTCAACCGTGAGCAAGGGCTTCACCGCCAGCACGGAACCGAGCATTGCCGCCGCCGTTCCGATCCGGCCGCCTCGTCGCAGATACTCCAAGCTGTCGACATAGAAGTACGTAGTGGCCGCGGCCGCACGTCGGCGTACCTTCGCTGCAACCTCTTCCGGAGCTCCCCCGGAGCGCGCCACCTCGGCTCCGGTGAGCACCGCGAAGCCGACTGCCATTGCCAAGGTCATACTGTCGACAACGATGATCGGAATATCTACCGACGCCGCTGCGACCTGCGCGGCACCACACGTGCCTGAGATCTTGCTACTGAGATGGACCGACACGATGGCGTCGTAGCCGGTTGCCGCCAGCTCTGCGTACGTGCTTCCGATCACCTCAGGTGTGGGTCGCGACGTGCTGACCTGCCGCCCAGCGCGCAGTGCGCCGGCCACCTCTCGTGGCCGCACCTCCGATTCTGGACGGCTGAGGTCGTCGATAACGACCTGCAATGGAATGATCGAGACGTCTGCGCGAGCGGCATCAACTGGGTCCAGTGACGACGTGGAGTCGGTCACCACTGCGACGCCAGGCATCTGCTCAGCGTAAGGCGAGGTAACGGCCGGATGCAGATCTCGGGGAATCGCCCCGCCTGGTGTCGGGAGGACAACGTAGACGGTATGCCTGATCAGAGCGTTCGCGTATGGCGCGCTGGTGCACCGACCCTCGTTCTGGTATCGATCTTCGCCGGAACAGTCGGGATCGTCATTCCCATACTGGCTTACCTGGTCTACCGGAACGGCAGCTCCCCGTGGCTGCCTGCACTGCTTCTCGTCCTGACGGTGTTGGCGTTGCTGTACGCCTGGCGCTTCGGTTTTCATCCCCAGCTGCGGGTCAACCAGCAAACCGTCGAGATCATCAACCCATTCCGTCGCTACAGCTTCGGCTGGGACGAGGTCACGTTGATCGCTCCGGGTGAGAATGGCCTGCTCATCGGTTCGGAGGATGAGGCCGCTGAGGCATGGTGCGTACAGAAGTCCAACGCCGCCAGCCGCCAGGGCCGCCATACCCGGGCCGACAGAATCGCCGACGAGCTGCTCGCTGCATGGGAACTGCACGATCCCCCGGTGGAGAACAAGGAGACCGGAGTACGCATCCGGCGCGCCCGTCCCGACGAAAGCAGACTGCTGACCCAGCTCGAACGCACGGCGAGCGAAGACGCGTTGGCCTATATCTTTCCGCCCCAGCAGTATCCCTATCCGGTTGACGCGGTTGCACGGCGTTGGCAACAGGTACTCCGCGACAGGCAGACGCACACCTACCTTCTCGAGGTGCACGAGAGTCCCGTTGGCTACGTCGCGTTCGACTCAGAGACGGTGCACCATCTCGGCGTCGTTCCTGAGCGCACCCGCCGCGGCTACGGTTCGACCTTGCTCGAGTTCGCGTGCATGGAGATCTACGCCGGCGGCGCCAGGGACGCATTCTGCTGGGTGCTCACCGACAATCACATGGCGCGCGCGTTCTACCGCGCCCTGGGCTGGAGTGAGACCGGCGAACGGCGTAGATCGGAGTTTCCGCCACATCCGCAGTCGTTGCAGATGATGCGAAAGAATCCTTACGTGCCCCGGCGAAGCCGGTAGGGAGCGCTGCGTTCCGTGTCGCTCAGGTCCTGGCTTGTTACGGCCAGGCATCCTGGCGCGGTGACCATAAGCGCCTCGCGCAGCACGGCGGCCCGACCCAAGGCCGCACCCTGGGACAGTCAACCCTCACGCCCGCGTTTTCAGGGTCTGCTCTGCACCATCGCGGCACTCGCGTTGCTGCCCGCGATCGCCACCACGATGATGCGCGTGTTCCCTCCGGCCGACGATCCCACCGCGCGGCTGGCGGCTTTTATCTCCTACGGGTTGCTCGGCTACCTGGTCGCACTGAGCTGCCTGCTGGTCGTGCTGGTTCGCGCCCGACACCGCCTCGTGATCACGGTGATCACGGTCGGCGTCGCGCTGCTCACTGTTTGCCACGTGGTATGGCTGGCGCCACTGTTCGTCAATGATCATCGAGCGGCCGGGACTGCGAAGTTCCGATTGATGAGTCTCAACATGTACGACGGCGCAGCCGCCTCCAAGGCGGTCGCGAAACGTGCGGAGAGCGCCGACATCGTGATCTTGGTCGAGACCACGCCCGCTGCTCTGGAAAGCTTGAAGCCATTCGGCTGGGATGATCGTTTTCCCTATTCTCTAGGAGATAGCAAGGACGGCGCCGCCAACACGGCGGTCTACTCGCGCTTCCCGCTGAGTCAGAGCAAGCTGATCGGCAGTACGTCGTTTCAACAGTGGGAGACGACGGTACGCGTGCCCAAGCTCGGAAGCATTCGGCTGATGGCCGTACATCCGTGCAACCCCTATTGCGGTCGTGATCGCTGGAGCGCTGAGCATCAGTTGCTCCACGAGGCAGTGATCGACAATCTTGACCAGCCACTGGTTGTAGCCGGCGATTTCAACGCCGTGGATGATCATGGTCCGATGCAGGCGTTGCGACGCCTCGG
>DATLQP010000106.1:0-3290 GCA_035535155.1 Propionibacteriaceae bacterium | reverse complement strand
CGTCATTTCGAAGTCGTTCCAGCCGCTTCCTTCTGGGGTTGCTCCGGCTTCTCGGTCGGCTCGGCTTTGCCCGCGATCAGGGGCAGTGCCCACCCTAAACGGGGGTTGGTTTCGATCAGCAGTGCCCTGGTGAGCAGCGTTAGCGGTACGGCGAGCAGCGCGCCGAGTGGACCGATGAGCCAGGTCCAGAACACCAGCGACATGAACGTGAAGAGGGCGGTTAGTCCTACAGCATCGCCCACGACGCGGGGCTGGATGACGGACTGGATCAAAAAGTTGATGACGCTGTACGTGATGATGACGGCGATCATCAGTCCTGGGCCGCCGTCTAGCAGCGCAATGATGGCCGGCGGGATTACTCCGATGATGAAGCCGATGTTGGGGATGAAGTTAGTAACGAAGGCGAGCACAGCCCACACGAACGCCCCGGGGACGCCCATAATCGCCAGGGCCACGCCGTCGAGGACCGCAACAATGAATCCGAACCCTGTCGTGACGCCCATATAGTTGCGGGCACCGCGCGCGAAGCTGGCGAGGGCGGCCGCAACGTCGGGCATCTGCTCGCCCAGGGAGGCCAGGCTGCGGCGGGTGGAATCGGTGTCGAATGCCATGAAGAACAGCAGGACTATCAGGAAGAAGACATTGCTGAGGACAGCGAGCGTGCTGGACAACACCGTACCCACTAGCGCGACGAGTTGTCCGGGGTCGATCGCGTTCACGACGGCGTTGATCTGCTCCTGTTGGACGCCGAGGCTCTTCAGCGTGTTCCCTGCATTGGTCACCACCGCCGTGAGCTGGTCGGTGTATTGGGGGAGCAGCTCGGCCAGCTGTGCGATGGAGACTATGAGGGCGAGGCTGAGGAGAAACAGCACCAGGTAGGCGGCGAGCAGTAGCACGACTGAGGCCGCCCACTCCGGAAATCGGTGCTGTTCGAGCCAGATACGTATCGGGTGCAAGCTGATCGTGATAACCAGTGCCAGAAAAACTGGCCCGATGATGTCGGCGATTGTCCTGACCCCGGCCAGCGCAATCGTGAGCGCGGCGGCACCCAGCAGTATGGTGCCGGCGAACGGGCGGGCCTGCGCGTAGGCCTTGCGGACCGACGTTAGGGCGTTGTTCATCTGATTCTCCTGTCGCTGGCCTGGCCAGAAACTCAGTTGAGCCCAATCCAACTCCCAATCAGCGAGCGCCGAATCGCTCTCATCGTGTGAAATTCCGGTCCCCCGCGGGTACGGGTCGCCCTTGCGCGGACATTCACCTGAATCAGGTGATGCGCAGGAAAGCCCAGGTGCTGTGCCATGGGTGTGGTGACAACAGATCGGAGCATCATGCCTTCCACAGGAGTGCCAGTAGCCGAAGATGAGCGCGCGTCCGGACAGGCGGGTCAGGTCGAACACCTGACAATGGCAGAGCGCGCGGCCCGAGGGAAGGCGGCTCGAAAACTGGCTCCCCTGCCGGTGCATGGGGAATGGCAGCCGTCGTCGGTCCGGCCGGACCCCGTTAGCCTCCTCGAGGAGCAGGGCGCGAGTCGGGTGCCGGAGCTGGTCCCGATCCGGTACGGCCGAATGTTGGTGTCGCCGTTCACGTTTTATCGCGGCGCTGCCTATTTGATGGCATCCGACCTGGCGAATGCGCCCCAAACAGGCCTCTCGGTGCAACTCTGCGGCGACGCGCATCTGTCCAACTTCGGTGTCTTCGCCGCCCCGGACCGGCGGCTGGTCTTCAGCGTCAATGACTTCGACGAGACGTTGCCCGGCCCGTTCGAGTGGGACGTCAAGAGGCTCGTGGCCAGCTTCGCCGTCGCTGGACGCGATCGTGGCTTCGACACCAAGCAGCGCAAGTCGATCAACATGGCCACAGCGCGGTCCTATCGCGAGGCGATGCTGGACCTGGCGCAGACGAAGAAGCTCGACGTCTGGTATTCCCGCCTGGACATCGACGAGATCAACACTCAGCTGATGGCGAATCTGAAGCCGCGTGCAAAGAAGCGGTTCGAGAAGAACGTGGCCAAAGCCCGGTCAAAGGACAGCATCAAGGCCTTCGACAAACTCGTGCAGGTGGTTGACGGGCGCCCACAGCTCGTCGGCGATCCGCCACTGATCGTTCCGATCGAGGACCTGCTGCCTGACCTGCAGTACCACCAGGTCGACGAAGCAATCCACACTCTGCTGCGCTCATACCGCCGCACACTCGCAGGCGACCATCGCCACCTGCTGGAAGGCTTCCGCTACGTGCATGCGGCCCGCAAGGTGGTCGGTGTGGGCAGCGTGGGCACTCGCGCGTGGATTGTGTTGATGCTGGGCAACGACGACAGTGACCCTTTGTTCTTGCAGGCGAAGGAGGCCCAAGCATCGGTACTGGAGCCCTTCTTGGCGAAGAGCAGATATGCGAACCATGGACAGCGGGTCGTGGAAGGTCAACGGCTCATGCAGTCTGCAAGCGACATCATGCTTGGCTGGATTCGGACCGATGGGATCGACGGTGTTACCCGGGACTTCTATATACGCCAACTCTGGGATGGCAAGGGATCGGCGGTCGTGGAAGCCATGAAACCCTCTACCATGTCCGCCTACGCCGGCCTCTGCGGCTGGACGCTAGCCCGGGCACACGCCCGCTCCGGTGATGCGGC
The DNA here is from genome assembly GCA_035535155.1 of Propionibacteriaceae bacterium. Lineage (GTDB taxonomy): Bacteria > Actinomycetota > Actinomycetes > Propionibacteriales > Propionibacteriaceae > Microlunatus. Next base: position 661 of record DATLQP010000106.1, on the reverse strand, counting down.
GGCCATCGCAGGCTACCTCGGCAGCGGTGACGGTTTCGACCGCGCCATGGCGAGATTTGCCGAAACGTACGCTGACCAGAACGAGCGCGACTACGCGGCGCTCAAACTTGTTGTCGACTCCGGGAAGCTCGCAGCCGAGAGCGCGTGAGGTGGCCGGCCGGGAGCGATGCCCGGACTCCACACGTCGAAGATGTCTCAGGCCACCGGGCGAGCCGGGATCAGACAGTTGGTATAACGATCCATGAAGCCAGATCTCGGTCCGGCGCAGCGCGAGCTTCACACAATCTGGGTGATGCCCCTAGCCAACGCCAATAGCTACGGTTCAGCTATGGGGACCGAACTGGACGAGGCCGCGATGCCCGCCGATGTGACAAAGACGCCTGTACCCGCTGCGATCACGACTCCGTCGAGAGTGGAGGCAGGGATCGGGGACCTGGAGTTCACCGACGGCTACCCAACGGGTGAGACCGCGGAGAAGCTGCGTGACCACCTGGACTACCTGCACGGCGTCGAGACGTTTATGAACACCATCCAGGGGGTGTCGACCTACGCCCTGCGGGAGGGGTTCCTGGAGGCCGGGGTGCTGGACAACGACGTCCTGATCTTCTCCGAGCTGATGGACTCCCGGACGCTGGCCCTGACCGCGAACGCCGACACCGTC
>DATLQP010000105.1:0-9941 GCA_035535155.1 Propionibacteriaceae bacterium | reverse complement strand
GTGCAATCAGTTCAGCGAGATATCGGGCATCCGCAGCGTGGCGTCGACAGGCAGCCCGAGTGCAGCGGCAACATCGGCCAGATCCCGGATCCGGCCCGAGGCTGTTGCCGCCCGCGGCAACGCCGTACCTACCCAGGTACGCGGATCCTCGCTGTTCTTCGCCCGACCCAGCCGCGCTAACGGGGGCACCCGGATCGCACCGAGCACCGGGGAGTCCTCGGGCAGGTTGGCACGTTCTCGGGCGATACGTACGGCATCCCGCAGACTGCCCAGCTCATCGACCAGACCCGCCTCAGTCGCGTCCCGGCCGGTCCACACCCGACCCCGGGCGACAGCTTCGATCTCGGACTCGGAACGCTTGCGCCCAGCGGCAACCTTGGCCACGAAATCCGTGTAAATCGAGTCAATCATCACTCCGAAGCGGGCCCGTTCGTCCTCGTCGAACCCGCGCCGGCCCGAGTACATCAGCGCCCGAGCACCCTGCTGAACGGTGCCGGTATTGAGTCCAAGGCGGTCCAGCAGATGGTCCACGACCAGCTTGCCGCCCAAGACGCCGATCGAGCCGGTCAGTGTCGAAGGCAGGGCGACGATGACCTCGGCCGGGCACGCGATGTAGTAGCCACCCGACGCCGCGACATCGCCCATCGAGACGACAACGGGCTTGCCCGCTTCGCGCAGCCGGCAGACTTCGCGCCAGATGACGTCCGACGCGACGGCGGAGCCTCCGGGTGAGTCGATCCGCAGCACGACGGCCCGAGCTCGCTCGTTGTCGTGTGCCGCGCGGAGGTGTGCTGACACCGTGTCGCTGCCCGCCTGGCGACCGAGTGGACTTCGTCTACTCCGGCCGGTCGTGATAGCGCCGCGTACCTCGACCACAGCAACATGACCCCGGCGGTGAGGCGGGGGCGCGATCTTCCTGCGTGGTCGCCATCGATCTGCGAACAGCAGCTCGGGCTCTCCGCCGGTACGAGCGCGCATCGCGTCGTACGCCTGATCGCGGTAGCCGAGCTTGTCAACCAAACCTGCGGCTTGCGCCTCCGAAGCCGTACGCGGCCCCGTGTCGATCAGCTCGCGAACCCGATCATGAGTCAAGCCGCGCGCGCTCGCGATCGATTCCACGGCGTCGCTGTAGACCGACTCGGCCAGCCGCTCCAGCGCTTCCCGATGCGCCTCGGTGAACTCGGTACGCAGCAACACGTCAGCCGCATTCTTGTATTCATAGCGCTGCTCGAACTGCGGCTCAATGCCAAGCCGGTCGAGGGCACCGCGTACGAAGGTGGTCTCGATGCCCACCCCGAGCAGGCCGACTTCCCCGCCCGGTTGCAGCCACACCTCGTCGAACGCCGTCGCGAGCACGTACGCGGCCATGTTTCGCGAGCCTTCGGCAAAGCTCTCCGTCCACGCCAGCGCCGGCTTGCCGCTCGCGACGAAGGCCTGCACGCCCAGCCGCAACTCCTGCATGGCGGCCCACGGCCAGGTTCCACCAACCTTGGCGATCAATCCGACCACGTGCCGGTCCTCGGCCGCATCGTGCAGCGCACGCAGCGTCGGCCGCAGCAACCGTCGCCCTCGGGCCCGGAACCGGGCAATCGGGTCGTCTAACTCGGGAGCGAAGAGAGGCTCAGTGAGGTCAAGTTCGAGTAAGGTCTGCGGCCGTCGGCCGGGAAAGGCAGCCATGCCGTCAACCGTAGGCCCTCGCTTGGTATCGACCGCAAGCGCTGCCGCTGGGGCTTCAGGAGTTGACCGGCTCCGGAGCTTGCACCGTCTCCAGTCTCGCCGCCGCGCGCCGTAGTGCACGACGCTCCCGTCGCGACAGCTTCCGCGCGTGACGAATGTCGTACACGGCGTCGCGGTAGGTGGCCCGGGAGCCGCGCATCCACAGGGCCCGGCGCCGCTGATAGAGCCACAAGAAGCTGTCGGCCTCGGTGGCATCCTCGTGTGGGCAGCTCAATCCCGCCTCGTACAGCGCCCGTAAGCCCGGTTGATAGACCTCGGTGAGCCAGCTGCTGCCGAGCTCTTCCGGGCTGGGCAATCGGCCGAGACACCTCGCGAGATCCCAGCCGTGCGCCTTGATCGTTTCGAGCAGCTCGAGATAGCCGGCTGGGTTGGAGAAGGAGATGTCGAGGTCGGGCCGTACCTCTTGGAGGCCGCTTTCCTCCATGACCATCCGACGCAGCTCGGTGTGCACCAGCTGCGGGATGTCGACGTCCGGCGACAGCCGATAGTTGGTCGCCAACTGCACGACCTCGGCCTCGATGAATTCCTGGCCGCGCCGGTGGGCGAGCGCCACCCGGTGGTGGCCGTCGGAGACGAAATAGGCGCCGCCTACCTCGAAGACCGAGATCGCCGGGAAGTCACCGTTGGGGAAGGCAACCTCCAGCTTGCGCATCCGAGCATCGGAGTCGCGGCGCTGCGGATGAAAGTCGCGGTCGAATTCCGATGCCCGATCGACCGAGCCGATGATCTTGTCGAGCGGGATGCTGCGCACGCCCACGTACCCGTGCCGGGTCACCCGGAGCCGCTCGGTGACCTCGGCCAGCGGTAGCAGGGAATCTGAATGGTTCATGATCAGTCGTGCGCCTCCGCTCACCTCGGAGTTTCCTCTGCAATGATCTACTCGGTTGAACACCGACGGCCGGGCGTTTGTTTCCGCTTTTGTTATGAGGTGTGGATCGACCCACTCCGCGCTTAGAGGAACGATGCGAGTTGCAGGCACTCGCCGTACTCGCTCGCGGCCTGCTCCCGGCTCAGGTTTCCGGCGATCAAGCCGATGTTGAGGATGTCCAGCCGGGCTCGTACGGTCTCTGCGCGAGCGACGTTTTCCTCGAGGTTGTTGGACTTCTGTAGCTGGGTCGCGATGGCAGCCGTCAGGGAGCAGAGCGCGGCGAAGATGCACAGCAGCTGCCAGGCCGGCATTGCCAGGCCGAGCGATGCATCCAGAACGTCGGACAGCGGCTTCCCGCCAATCGCCGGGCCGGCGGCAAAGGCCGTCGCCAATCCGCCCGCCACGACCGCCAAGGTGAGCATGCGGCGCTGCCGCGTTCGCACTCTCATCAAGTACGAGCTCACCTCACCGCGACTGCGTTGAATCAGAAAAGGCAGATCGCTGACGGGCGGTCCGGGTTGGCCAGCAAAGTATTGGGACATACGGACTCCTCAGGCAGCCGTTCGGATAATTTTACGACTCGCGCCCTTTGTTGGAGCTGCTCGCGCATCGCGCGCTCTGAGTCCGCCTACTTCGTCGTCGCTCGCAGAGGAAAAGACGCCTCCGCTCCTCCTCCTCAGCACGGCGGGCGCGCGATTTCCGACGCTCGCAGCTGTTGTTGGAGCTGCTCGCGCATCGCGAGCGCTTTGAGTCCGCCTACTTCGTCGTCGTCCTAATCCATCACGTGGTCGACCGAGTACGCCGAAGCCTGCAGATGGAACAACTCCGCGTATTGACCGCCGAGAGCCACCAAGTCATCGTGGGTGCCGTGCTCGACCACCCGTCCATGATCAAGAACGTAGATCCGGTCAGCGGTGCGTACCGTCGAGAACCGATGCGAGATGATCAAGGCGCTGCGACCGCGCAACACCTCGTGCAGCGAGGAGAACAGCTCGTACTCCGCCCGCGCATCGAGGGCTGCGGTCGGTTCGTCGATGATCAACAGCGGTGCGCTGCGATAGAACGCGCGGGCGATCGCGACCTTCTGCCACTGCCCGCCGGACAGCTCGTGTCCGCCAGCAAAGCGACGGGACAGCGGGGTCTGATAGCCGTCCGGCAGCGCAGACAAGAACGAGTCGACATCCGCGATCTTGGCCGCTTCCCGGATCGCTGCATGATCAATCTCGTTATCGGGCCGCGCTATGGCGATGTTCTCCTCGGCAGAGAGCGCGTACCGGACAAAGTCCTGGAAGATAATCGCAACCCGCTCGCGGAACAGCTCGGGCCGGAAGCTGCGTACGTCGATGCCGTCCCATCGCACTGCACCGCTACCGGGCTCGTACAGGCCGGCGATCACCTTCGCCAGCGTGGTCTTGCCCGACCCGTTCTCACCAACCAGAGCCACGACCTCGCCACGGTTGATCTCGATATCGGCGGCCTGCAGCGCGAGCTGGCTACGACCGGGGTAGGAGAAGGTCACCGAATCGGCTCGGATGCGATGAAACTCCGTCGGGGGTGCGATCGCGCGTGACCCGCCCTCAGCGGCCGGCGCCAACGTGAGGAAACCGTCCAGATCATCGATGAACGATCCCGATTCGAAGATCGCCTGCACGCCGGTGAAGCCGGTATGAACCTGACCTGCTAGCAGCCGGATGGCGACCAGTGCAGCAGCCGCCTCGGCGATGCCGAGGCCACCGATGAAGATCAACCACACCAGCAAGAACAGGGTCAGCGCCAGCAGCACAGCTGAGCCGAGGCTCCCGATGACACCCAGCCTGGAACGATGCCAGAGGTGCTGTGCAAGATCACGAAGATACTCGGTGTACAAGGTGCTCAAGCGGGTGCCGAAGTTACGCGCGAGCCCAAATGCCCGGACTTCCTTGGCCTCGTCGCGGCCTGTCTGCACCCAGGTCAGGTAGTTGCGCAGTCGCATCGATTGCGACTGTCGAGCGAGAAAATCAAATTCCAGCTGACTCTGCCGCCGGCTGGTGATCAACACCGGCACGCCGCCGATGATCAACAGCGGCAGTAGCGCGGGGTGCACCAGCATGATCGCGACCACCAGCCCGACGCTTGCCGCGGCAGCTCCGATGGTTGCCACCAACCCATAGGTGATCTGGTACGGGCGCGTCAGAGCGCTGGCCTGAACACGCTGCAACCGGTCGTAGAACCGGGCCGATTCGAACTTGCGCAGGTCGACACGCGTGGCAACCCGCAGCACCCGCTGCCACATGACGGCAGCTACCAGCTCCGCCGCGTACCGGCCCAACCCAGCTTGCACCGAGGCAATGACTGCAGTTGCCGCAGTCAGCCCGGCAAGCAACAGAACCGGCTGCGCCAGAGTCCAGAAGTTCCCGCCACTGGCGGAGCTCGCCAGGACCGCTGTCAAGGCCAGCTCGATCGCAACGATCTGGAACACCAGAGCAACGGCATTCAGTGTTTGCAGCCCAACCAGCGCGACAAACGGGGTCCGCGCAGACTGCCAGACCATGGACAAGCTCCGCGCGATAAGGCGGGTGAGCCGGCCAACCGACTTTCGCTGGTCCTGCGCTGGAGTTGCGAGGTCCATCGGGTCGATTTCACTCACGGATGCATCGTAGGGTTGCTGGAACGCGCGCGTGGCCAGTTAGGGGAAGCGGATTGGCTATCTACGGGCGCGGCTAGCGCAGAGGCGTACCGGAAAGGGTGAGGCATGGGCAACGGAGCCGATACGGGCCGCCAAAACGGTCCACAGTCGCCGGAACAGATCCGCAATGTTGTGCTCGTCGGGCCGGCAGGCGCTGGCAAGAGCACCTTGTTTGAGGGCTTGATCACGGCGCGTACGCCGGCCCGTCACGTACGCGGTGAGCCGGGGCAATCGCAGGCGCTCGCCGCCGCTTCTCTCGGTAGCGGCGATGTCATGATCAACCTCCTGGACACCCCCGGTAATCCGGACTTTGTCGGCGAGGTGCGAGCCGGGCTGCGGGCTGCTGATGCGGTGCTGTTCGTGGTGTCGGCCAGCGACGAGATCGACGACGCGACTCGGCTGTTGTGGCGGGAGTGCGAGTCGATCAACATGCCGCGGGCGATTGCGGTGACCAAACTCGAGCAGTCCCGGGCTGACTATGAGGAGGCGATTGCGCGGTGCCGGCGGGTCTTCGGCGACGTGCAGCCTCTCGGCGTGCCGCTCATCGAGGACGGCCATGTCGTCGGCGCGATCAACCTGCTGCGCCGTAGCGTCACCGACTATCGCAGCGGAGAACCGGTCGGGCGGGAGCCTGACGAAACCGAAGCCACAATCATCGAGGAGTACTGGGACCCCCTGATCGAATCGATCATCGAGGAGTCCGAGGACGAGACGCTGCTGGATCGGCATCTCGGCGGCGAACAAATCGATCTTGACATCGTCTTACCCGACTTGCGCACGGCGGTCGCAACGGCGCGGTTCTTCCCGATCATCCCGGCGCATGCGCCGACGGGAATGGGCATCGAAGGGCTGTATGAGCTGTTCGACCAGGGCTTCCCGTCGCCGGCGTCGTCGCCGCTGCCAACCGTCTACAAGCCCAGCGGAGTGTCGTTCGGCCCGGTCAGCTGCGACCCGGACGGCCCCCTGGTCGCCGAGGTGGTGCGTACCACGAGCGATCCGTTCGTCGGCCGGCTGTCGCTGGTCCGGGTCTTCTCCGGCACCCTGAGCCCGGACACGCCGCTGCACGTCTGCGGACATCTGCAGAAGTTTGCGCCGCATCACGTCAACGGCCATCCCGATCATGACAGCGACGACGAACGGGTCGGTCCCCTCTCGGCACCACTTGGCGATGAAGCCAGGTCGAAGCCGTACGCGGCCGCTGGTGATCTTGTTCTCGTGTCCAAGCTCGCTGCTGCGGAGACCTCCGACACGCTGTCCAGCAAGGCGAGGCCTGCGCTCGTCGAGCCGTGGCTACTGCCGGAGCCGCTGCTGCCGGTTGCGCTGCACACCAGCTCGCGCGGTGATGATGAGAAAATGGCGTCGGCGCTGCAACGCCTGGTCGCTGAGGACGTCACGATGCGTCTGGAGCACAATCCCGAGACCCATCAGGTGGTGATTTGGGCGATGGGCCCGGCGCACGTCGACAAATTGATGACCGCACTGCGGGAGTCCTGGCACATCCAGGTTGATGTGGAACCGGTGCGGACCTCGCTCCGGGAGACCTTCATCCGGCCCATCAGAGCGCAGGGCCGACTCGTCAAACAGTCCGGTGGACACGGTCAGTACGCGGTCTGCACGATGGAGATCGAGCCGCTGGCACGCGGTGCTGGGTTCGAGTTCAACGAGCGCGTGGTCGGTGGAGCGGTGCCTCGGCAGTTCATCCCGTCGGTGGAGAAGGGTATTCGCAGTCAGCTGCCTAAGGGCGTGCTTGCCGGTTATCCCCTGGTTGACCTTCGGGTGACGCTGGTCGACGGCAAGGCGCATTCGGTCGACTCTTCGGACATGGCGTTCCAGACGGCTGGGGCTATGGCGCTGCGCGAGGCGGCGAACGAGTCAACCGTTGCGCTGCTCGAGCCGATCGACAAGGTGGAGATCACGGTCGCCGATGATTCGGTCGGCGCGGTGCTGGCGGATCTGCGCGGTCGGCGCGGCCAGGTGCACGGTACGGAGACGGCTCCTGATGTGCCCGGTTACGCCGTCATCCACGCCGAGGTGCCGGCACACGAGCTGTCGCGGTACCCCATCGACCTGCGTTCGGTGTCCCATGGCACGGGCACCTTCAGGCGGTCGTTCGTGCGTTACGACTACATGCCCGCCGCACTGGCTCGGGACGTCAACTCGGTCTAGCGTCCAGCTGCGTGGGATCCTCCCAGCCGGCCTGGATTTGTCACGAAAGTGGTCGAAAGCGCCATCTCTAGAACGTTTCAGAGTTGTCGTTTCTGACCCCTTTCCAGGCGCCCGAGTAAGCCACATTAGTGTCCGCAGAACGCGCAGATTTTGTCGACAGGGTAGGAAATTATTGCTCGCTGCTGCTCTTGTTGATTTCCTTAGAAATGCTTGATCAACGGCACGATCCGTGGTTTAGTGCAGTTGTGGCCGAGCAGCGCGCCACAACATCATCTTTCATTTAGGAAAGGGTGGCGCGCTCATGCCAAACGCCCTTCTTTCTGTCGCCCCGTCTCCTCAGCGCACCGCGCGTGACGAGCTGGCCGACCGTACGCGTGACTTGCTCGTCGAGGCCGAGACGGCAGGGCCGGTCCGGCGACAACAGATCTTTGACGAGGTAGTCACCTCACATCTGTGGCTCGCCGAGAAGCTGGCCCGCAAGTTCCTGCACCGCGGCGAGGATGAGGATGACCTCGTCCAGGTCGCCTCCACCGGCCTCGTCGAGGCCTGTTTGCGTTTCGATCCGCGTCAAGGATCCTTTATCGGGTTCGCCGAGCCCACCATCACCGGCGTGCTCAAGCGGCATTTCCGCGACCATGGTTGGACCGTGCGCCCGCCACGCCCGACTCAGGAGCTCGCTGCCTCGATCTGGCGACGCTGGCCAACTCTGGTTCAGGAGATGCGCGCCATGCCGTGTGCCAAGGATCTGGCCGACGAGCTAGGCGCGACCGTGGATGCGGTGCAGCAGGCCCGGATGGCGAGTGAGGGCTACAGCGGCTTGTCCATCGAGGCCGCTACGGCTCGAGGAGCTTGCTTTTGCTCGAGCGAGAGTGAGGTGGACGCCGACCGCGCCGAGGCGAGATTGATCATCGATCGCGCTCTGGCACGACTCGACGAATCCGAACAGCGGCTGGTCCAGCTGCGCTTTTTCGAGCAGCGCTCGCAATCCGACATCGCCGATGAGCTCGGCATCAGTCAGATGCAGGTCTCGCGGCTGCTCTCCCGGCTGCTGCTCAAGCTACGCAGCATGATCGGCGCATCCGAAAGTGCCGTCGCCTGACGCTAACTTGTCAGAAGGGAGCGGGGTTGTAGCACTGCTCCCTTCTGACACGGTCCGCGGGCGAAGTAGCCTCGGACTCGTGGCGGCAGGAAGTCAAGATCGGTTGCCGTCGTTGGAGGCGGCTTCGGCGGAGTCGCTGCTGCGGTCATGCTGCACCGCGCTGGCTACGACGATGTCAGCGTCTTCGAGCGAGGCGCGCGGGTCGGCGGCGTGTGGCACGCCAACACTTATCCCGGCGCGGCGTGTGATGTGCCCTCACACCTTTATGAGCTCTCCTTCTCACCTAACCCGGATGGTCCCGCCGCTACGCCCCGCAAGCTGAGATCCAGGCCTATGTCGAGGATGTGGCGCGCTGCCGCGGCGTACTCGACCGCATCCACACCAACACCGAGGTTCTGACCGCGCGCTGGAACAGCCCCCGAAACCGGTGGTTGATCACAACGAGCGATGGTGATCATGAGGCAGACATATTGATCACCGCCTGCGGCCGACTGTCGGTGCCCAAGATCGCCCAGCTCAATGGTGTCGAAAGCTTCCAAGGCCCGGCGTTCCACACGGCGGAGTGGCGGCACGATGTCGAAGGACGGCACGGAACGCGCGGCTGATGTTCTCGTGTTCGCCACAGGCTTCAAGGCTCATGGCTTCGTGGCTCCGATGGAGGTCATCGGCGAGGCAGCCGTACGCTCGCGCAGGCATGGGACGGCAAACCCCGCGCCTACCTGGGCATGAGTGTTCCCGGCTTTCCAAACTTCTTCTTGCTGTACGGGCCAAACACCGGCGGTGGTACTGGCTCGGTGATCTACACCATCGAGGCGGGGATGAACCATGTCATCTCTGCCCTCGACGCGCTGGAGAGCTCGCACGCGCAACGGATTGAGGTCCGCCAGGAGGTCGCGGACAGCTTCGATGCTGAGCTACGCGGGGCGCTGGCCGACACGGTCTGGCATACCGGCTGCAGTAGCTGGTACGTCGACCAGAAGGGCCACAATCCGACCTTGTGGCCGTGGACTGCTACGGCGTACCGGCGCCGCACGGCCACCATTGACCCGGCCGCCTACCAGATCACGTCTGGTGAGCAGCGCCTGGGGTAGTGGGGATCCGGCTGGCTGCGCTTCCGCTGCCGTCTCGGCCACGCATGGTCATGGCACTCGTTACTGGTCGAGCAGGGCAGGCTTGACCTCAGCCAGCGGTGTCCGGAGCATCAGGTCGGCAGCCGGCCAGTGGAGACCAGCCGTTGCGCCACATCGCCGATCTTGCTCTGGGTATCGCGAGCGGCTCGGCGCAGCTTGTTGAAAGCGGTGATGGAGTCCACCTGATCACGAGCCATCAGGTAGCCAACGCCGCGTTCAATGATCACCCGGTAGTCCAGCGCATACTGCAACTGAGTGGCTAGCTCGCCTGCAGTG
>DATLQP010000104.1:0-4822 GCA_035535155.1 Propionibacteriaceae bacterium | reverse complement strand
ATGACGGAGTCAACACCCTCTCTCTCGCGCCTCTCTCCCACGCTCGAGCTTGACGGGCTACTACTGGAGGGGCAGGCTCCCGAGAGCGTTTCTTGCTTTCAGGTTTCGTTTGGGCGTCGGGTGGCGTCGGCTACTTCTCCGACGAGTTGTTCGAGGATGTCTTCGAGGGCGATCACGCCTTGCGTTTGGCCGTCCTCGTCGATGAGCCGGGCAAGGTGTGAATGGGTGCCACGCAGCATCGCGAGAGCGGTCTGCAGGGTGGCGGTGATCGGGATGTCGCGGAGCGGCAGGATCCGGCGGCGGTCCACCGGCCGGTCGCGATGAGCGGCGTCGGCAGCTAGGACGTCGGCGAGGTGAATGTAGCCGATGAGATCTGTTCCGGTTGGTGGGTCGTGGTCTGCTCGGACGGGGAACCGGGAATATCCGGTGGCGGCCACGAGCTGCTCGACCTGTGTCGGGGTGACATCCGGTTTGACGGTGACGAGGTCCTCCAGCGGCAGTTTGACGACGTGCGCCATGGTTTCCTCAAAGGCGAGAGCACCGGTGAGCAGCTCTTGTTGGTTCGATTCGAGGAGTCCTTCTTCGCTGGACTCACCGATCAGTGCGGCGACGGAGTCTCGGTCGGTGACATCGCCGATTTCGCTCGCCGGCTGAACGCGGAGCAATTTCAACACACCGGTTGCCACAGCAGTCAGGCCGATGATGATCGGGCGGAATATCTGCACGAACAACAGCAGGGGCGGGGCAAGCATCATCGCGGCGCGTTCCGGCCCTGTCAGGGCGAGGTTCTTCGGCACCATTTCGCCGAGCAGCATGTGCAGGCAGGCCACCAGTGTGAGCGCGATTACGAGCGCCAGCGGATCGACTAGTTCATGCGGGACATGAAGCGCGGCCAAGGGACCGGTCAGCAGCGAGGCGACCACGGGTTCTGCGAGCGCGCCCAGCCCGAGTGAGGCGAGGGTGATGCCGAACTGGCAGGCCGAGATCATCAAGGGCAGCTGTTCGATCGCCCGCAGTGCGGTCCGAGCCCTGCGGGAGCTGCGGAGCAGCGGCTCCAGCCTGGCGCGGCGGCTCGCGAGGACCGCGAATTCTGCCCCGACGAAGAACCCGTTCGCCGCGATGAGCCCGACCGCGAGCAACAGCAGCGCCGCAGTCACGAGACGGCCTCCTCGCGGCCGGTTCGGTCGGCAGTGGAAACGTCGACGACCCTGCCATCAATGTTGTCAGGGTGGAGGGTGACTTGCACCCGGTCAATGCGGCGGCCGTCGAGCCGGTCCACTGTGAGCGTTGCGCCCGGTACGCCGACCCGGTCGCCAACGTCGGGGATCCGGCGGAGCAGCTGCAGAATGAGCCCGGCCACCGTCTCGTAGTTGGCACGTCCGGCCGGCAGCTCGAGACCGATGGCGGCTTGGATCTCATCAGGCCGCAGCAGCCCGGACAGTAGCCAAGATCCGTCGGGCTGGCGCCGGATCCCGGGTGCGGGCGAGTCGTGTTCGTCGTCGACGTCGCCGACAAGCTCCTCCACCACGTCTTCGAAGGTGACGATCCCGGCCGCGCCTCCGTACTCGTCGACCACCACCGCCAGCTGCAGGCCCTTTTCTTGCAGCAGATGCAGCAGCGGATCCAACGCCATGGAGGGCGGCACGAGCACCGGCGCTGTCATCACCTCTCGGACTCGCCTCGTGCCGCGGTCCACCTGAGGGACTGTAACGGCTTGCTTGACGTGGATGAGACCGCGGATGTCGTCGACGCCGTCCCCGATCACAGGGAACCGGGAGCGGCCCGTATCGCGGGTGGCTTCAATCACCGTCGCGACCGGCGCGGACGCCGACACGGTCCGTACACGGGTGCGGGGGGTCATGACATCTGCTGCGGTCTTTGCGCTGAAGGTCAGTGACTGTTCCATCAGGACCGCTGTCTCCGAACCTAGCGCTCCTTGCATAGCCGCTCGCCGCACCACCGATGCCAACTCGTCCGGGGTGCGGGCGGAGCGCAGCTCCTCCACCGGCTCCACCCCAGCCAGGCGCAGCAGCTGGTTCGCCGAGCCATTCAACACCGCAATCAGCGGACGTGTCACCTTCGTGAACACCAATAGCGGGATGACCACCCACCCCACGCTGCCGACGGGTCGCGACAAGGCGATGTTCTTCGGCACCAGCTCGCCGAAGACCATCTGCGCCGCGGTGGCCAGCAGCAACGCCAGAGCTACCGCTGCGACCTCTGCGACATCGGCATCGAGCCCGAGCACATCGAGCGGCCCCCGCAGCAATGTCGCGATCGACGGCTCCGCCACAAAGCCGATCGCCAAACTCGTGACCGTGATACCCAACTGAGCGCCCGACAGGTACGTCGATAGCCGTTGCAGGGTTCCCCGCACGCGACCGAACCGAATGCTGCCCTCCCGGGCCCGCGACTCGACCAGGTTGCGATCCACTGTGACCAACGCTGTTTCCGCGGCCACGAACACCGCGTTTCCGACAACCAGGACCGCTGCCACACCCAGCAGAACCCACGCAGTGATCACAGCAGCAGCTTCACCGATCCGGGTCGGCCACGAGACACTTGGAACGCGCTCGAAGCCACGACCACGGCAACATCATGTCTCTGCGAAGGGCGTCGCACCACCCGGTGGCCCTCCGTCTCTCGTCTCAACATGGGCGCTGGCCCCGGTCCGCCGGGAGACTTCGCGAACGCTATCGCGTCCACGATCCTCCACTCCAAACTCGACCGCAGGGTGAGGATTAATGGGCCCCGGCGACCCCCTCGGTGCAGCCGGACTCCTGGTCCTTGGTCAGGACTCGAGCCACTGGCTGTACTCCTCGTTAAGAGCATTGAATGCTTGATCAAGCTCGGCCAATGTCTCGAACTTGGTGGAGCGGGCCAAGCCATTGGCGGCCATCGTGATCAACCAATAGCCTTGCATCGCGTTGGTCACTCCCTCGCGCTCGTGGCTTTTGAATCCCTTGGCTTCGAGTTCGGCCATCCCTTGGTGACGCCCTCGCGGTCGGCCAAGATCAAAGTGAGGATTACACGGTCGGCGCTTCCGGGTCACCAGACACTTCACGCTCCCAATCAAGCGCGATCGCCAGGTATCCGATGGCGCACTGCTCCATCGGTTTCTCATACTCGTCCAGAGCGAGATCGGCCCACTCGTGCAGCGTCAGCAAGATCTCATCCTTGCTCACGCCGCCGCACAAGCATCGCGTTCAGTTGATCAAGCTCATCTTGCTCTAGGCCCGTACAAGAACTCTTTGTAGGGATTGAACTGCTGCATGTAACAGGCAAGAGCTGGCCGACCCCACATCAGGTGCAAGCCATCGCGCCGCGCGTCATCGAAGTCTCGACCTTCATGATCATCTTTACCTTCGGATCGTGGCGAGTTGCGCTTGCGCCTCGGCCATGAGGCGGACGAGAGCTGCGGCGATGTTGGCCAGCGCTTTGGGGCTGCCATGGGTCACTGTAGGCGCTGCGGGCCAGACCAGAAGCACGGCGGGTCCGGCTAATTGGGAGTCGGCAGCCCGGTCTCGAAGTCACCGCTTAGGTACGTTTAGCGCAGTGTTTGCAATCTGATCTTGCTATGCCAATGGCACCACACCGCAGTCCACGAAGGCGGCATCACCATCACCGGTACCCCATGCAGCTGGCTGTTCACCAAGCCCGACGGACAACCTGCCAGCCATGGGTCAGCGATAAGAACCAGCACCTCCACTACGCCCTCCGCCGCCAGCAAGCCCAGTATCAACTAGCCGAGGTCGACAGCTTCCACCACTCCGACGCCCACACCATCCGACCCCGCTGGACCGGCGAACGCTTCGACCTCCACGCCTGCGTCCAAGCCCCCTTCACCATCAAACTGCCGAAGGCCTCGTCAGAGCAAGATCAACAGGCGGCCTAGCGACGGCAGCGTCTGCCGCGCGAAACGGACAACACCACCGCCTGGCGGACAAAACCACATACCATATTCAGCTGGCCATGCTTGTCGCCGAGTGGTGATAGCGCAACGCAGGCCTAAAGCACAATTGGTGAATTCTGACTAATTGACCCGTGGATCATCGCTTGGCGACGATCCACACGCGATCCTCATGCTCTGGTTCTGAAATTGGTTCGGCGAGGTCGTCTGATCGTGCAAAGTATGCCGAGCCCCAACCAGTCTGGGCAAGCAATTGCTGAACACTCGTTAGCTCGAAGACTGTATTGTAAATCGATTCTTCGAACCGTGTGAATTGCTCGCCGTCCCGAATGAAGCCAGTGAATAGAGTCTGCGCCCTCGAACCGCCATCATATATTCCTCGCTGGAGTGAGAAAGTGTCACCTGTGTCCATGATCGAAATATCGTTCCAGCGTCGAAAGCCCCATCTCGTATATAAATCGAAGATGAAGTAGCCGCCGCTCACGGTCGCTTCGGCCACGGAGGCGAAACAACTACGCAGGTCATCAAGGTCAGGAAGATGGTTGAGAGCGTTGTACGTAGCCACCACGAGCCCATGGGATTTATCGAGCTTGAATTGGGCGGCGTCTGCTTGCACGAACGTGGCGGACGAATTGGTGATGCAGTCGCGCACATTTTCCTTGGCGAGGTCCAGCATCGGGCCGGACAGATCAAGCGCAGTAACATCGAAACCCTGCCGCAAGAAGTACACAGCAAGCTGGCCCGATCCGCAGCACAAGTCTAAGAGCGTGCGATGTCTGCGGACGCTCCTAGGCAGTCCCCGGTAGAAGCGCTCGATCCGTGGCGCCATTCGACGTGCAAAGCCTGACCATTGAGTGTTGTAGATGCTTGCGAATTGGGCTCCGTAGGCCTGGGCCACGTCCACCTCCCGGA
>DATLQP010000103.1:0-3165 GCA_035535155.1 Propionibacteriaceae bacterium | reverse complement strand
AACAGCGGCACAACCAGATGGGGCCCCGGCTCCAATGTGCGCCTGAACTTGCCGAGCCGCTCGACCACACCAACTCGTTGTTGGCGGATCACGCGGACAGCGTTGCCTATGAAGAAGATCACCGCCAGCGCGATGGCCAAGACGACGATCAACGACGCGAGATCCACGATCTTCCTTCTCTCTAGGGGAGTGTCCCGTGCTTCGGGTAGACGACAGCAATGACTCCGTCGATCTCGTATACCTCGATCTCGGTGCCTTGTTCGATGACCACGTCTGAGGAATAGGGACGTGCCGACCAGCTCTGACCGTCAACCTTGATCTCGCCGCCGGACCGGTCGATCTGCGAGGTTGCCACGCCGCTACTGCCCACCATCTTTGCTGCCGAGGACCTATAGCCGGGCATGCTCCGCACCTTGGCGAGCAGCGTCGGCCTGAGCAGCAGCAGCATCGCGAGGCTGATCAGAGTCGCGACCAAGACCTGCAGCCACCACAGTGACGGAGCGAGCACGGCAACGCCCGCTCCGGCCAGTGCTCCCACCGCAAGCATGATCAGAACCAGATCGAGCGACATGATCTCGGCGATACCCAGAAGGAAGGCGAGACTCAGCCAGATCGCCCAGGCATTGTCACCCATCCAGTCGGTCAAGTTCACCTCCATTACGGACTCCAGACGCGATTACTTACCTGATTCCATGGTGCCAGTCGGCTAAAGTGCCCGAGCGGCCCATCGACCGTCAGCCTCGACCAGGCTCAGATCGACCTCGAAGGTCTTCGTCAGGTTATCCGCAGTCAACGTGTCGCGCAGTGGACCAGCAGCCATGATCTCCCCGGCCTTGAGCAGCATGGCATGGGTGATGCCGTTGGGAATCTCCTCCACGTGATGGGTGACCAGGACCGTGGCAGGGGCGTATTGATCTTGGGCGAGTTCGCCGAGGGCCGTGACCAGAGACTCACGGCCCGCTAGATCCAGGCCGGCGGCGGGCTCGTCGAGTAGCAGCAACTCAGGATCGGTCATCAGCGCCCGTGCGATCTGCACCCGCTTGCGTTCTCCCTCGCTGAGCGTGCCGAACGTGCGATTCGCCAACCGGTCGATGCCCAGCTGGGCGAGCAGCTCGGAAGCACGCTCGTGATCGAGCTCGTCGTATTGCTCCCGCCACCGTCCCACCACGGCGTAGGAGGCCGAGACCACGACATCGTGAACCCGCTCCCCTCGTGGAATGCGCTCGGCCAGAGCGGCAGACGTCAACCCGATGCGCGGTCGGAGCTCGAAGACGTCGACTGTGCCGAGTACCTCACCGAGCAGCCCGGCAACGCCGCTCGAGGGATGGATCTGCGCCGAAATCACTTGCAGCAGGGTGGTTTTGCCTGCCCCGTTGGGACCGATTACCACCCAGCGATCGGACTCGTCGATTTCCCAGGAAATGTTGTTGATCAAGGTGGAACCGTTTCGAACGATGCTTACGCCAGCCAGTTCCACGACAGCCGCCATGAGTTCAACTTACAGTTTGGCGCAGCGCGGGGAGGGAGCAATCGCCAGACTCCGGATCGCGCAATTTAGGCACTGTCGACGGCGACGTACCTTAGTGCGATGGAGTCGCTGCCCTCGGTGCGCATGACCGCGAACCTGAATTCGATGATCAGAGGGCAGCAGTCGATTGAGCAGGCCGAGCGGGCGATTGTCGGCGACGACGTCGCCCATCACGTCATTGACCCAGAGGGGACTTTGGGCCTGGATCCACTGCAAGCGTCGACTCTCGACGACGCGTTGGAGGTGCTTCTCGCCACGGAGCGTGACGGATGGTTCCTCGCTCTGCCGGTGCCCGGATCCCTTGCGCCGCTTCGCGGGCCCGCGCATTTCAACCTCGCGGCCATCGAACAGGGCCAAGCCGTGGTGGCCAGCAGCGCATCTCTCGGCCTGGTACCGATCCGGGTCGGTCAGGCGGTGCAATGGCGGATTTTCCCGGCGGAGCTACCGCTTGCGCCGAGCAGCCCTTACGACGCGGAGCGGGCACTGAACGAGGTCGTCATCGATGCGGCCACCACCTTGTCCCGCCTCGATGTCGGGTCTGGCCTGCGGCCTCCGCCGCCAGCACCGGCCCTGCTCGCGCCCGGCTACAGCTCTTCTCAGCGGGCCACTGCCGAGCGGGCTTCTCGGCTACTGGCGGCGTGCGATGCGGCCTTGCTGCATGACGGAACAAGCATCTCCTCATTCGAGGCAGAATGCCGCGCCCATGAGCTGCGCCGAGTACGCACCAAAGCGGGCGAGACACTCGGTTCAGTCGTCAGCTGGCTGCGCTGAGCGGATCCACGCGCCGAGGATTACGCTGCCCGCATGTCCCTGCTTCCGGCTTTGACCGGCTCGTTCTCCACGCCTGCGGCCGGAAACCCGACCGTGGCGATGATGGAGGCGGCTTACGAACATCACGGCATCGACGCCCGGTACCTCAACTGTGAGGTGGCCGCCGAGCACCTTGGCGATGCCGTTCGCGGCGCGACGGCCATGGGGTGGGTCGGCTTCAACTGCTCACTGCCACACAAGGTGGCCGTCATCGAATTCCTCGACGAGCTCGCCGATTCAGCCCGTCTCATCGGTGCCGTGAATTGCGCAGTGCGGAGCAACGGCCGATGGATCGGAGAAAACACCGACGGTCAGGGCTTCCTCGCCTCCCTGCGATCCATTGCCGCACCGGGGGAACAGCGAGCCCTCATCTTGGGAGCTGGCGGTGCCGCGCGGGCGATAGCCGTCGAGCTCGGGCTCGCCGGAGCTTCCGAGATCTGGATAGCAAACCGCAACGTCACGAAGGCATCCGACATCGCGAATCTGGTGATATCGCAGACCTCCAGCGCCTGCTCCGCCATCGAGTGGGGAACCGACCTCACGGTGCCGGAGTCGGCCACCGTCGTCGTCAACGCGACGTCGTTGGGGTTGCCAGGTTCCGGCGACGTGCAGCTTGGCTTCGACGCTATTCCGGCCGGGCTGGTGGTGTGCGACGTCATCCCAAATCCGCCCGACACACCTTTCCTGCAACGCGCGCGGCAGGCCGGTGCGACCACGGTCGACGGTCGCGGCATGCTGCTCAATCAGGCTGCGATCAACATCAAGCTTTGGACGGGTGTCGATCCGGATCACGACGTCATGGGAAAGGCGCTGGACATAGCCATCGC
>DATLQP010000102.1:0-9518 GCA_035535155.1 Propionibacteriaceae bacterium | reverse complement strand
ATGGAGATCAAGATCCTGGCCGCGCCGCTGCTGGCTTGCTGTTTGTTGGGCGTTGTCGTCGTCGGGCCACGGTCCCGGCTAGCGAGCCCACGACCGTGGGTTGCAGCGCTGATCGCGTTAGCCCTCGCCGCTCCGAACCTGATCTGGCAGGCGACGCACGGACTGCCGGTCGCATCTGTGGCGGCGAACATCGCCTCGGGCGGATCGACGTCCTCAACGCCCAGGGCGGCACTGCTGCCGAGCGTCTTGCTCGATGTCGGGCCCGTAGTAAGCATCGTCCTGCTCGTCGGTCTCGTTGTCCTGCTCCGGGGCGGGGAACGGCGATCGGTCGACGGCTGGCTCGCCGCGGGCTTTCTGATCTTCGTCGTCTTTCTGTTGATCACCGGAGGCAAGGCATACTATCCGGCGGCGTTCTATCCAGCATTGCTGGCGGCCGGCGCAGGTCCGGTGCTCGACTGGATCCGCAATAGGACGTGGCGTCATGTACTGGCCATTGCGCTGGTGATCATCTCGCTGGTGATCACGCCGTCCCTGACCCTTCCGCTTGGTCCGGTCGGTTCGCCGCTGTACAAGATTGCAACCGGCGTGAATCCAGACCTGGCCAATGAGGTGGGCTGGCCCGGCTTCGTCGACACTGTCGGTCAGGTTGTAGCCACCGTCCCAGCTGCCGAGCTCAACCACACGATCGTGCTGACCGAGGCCTATCAGCAGGCCGGTGCCCTCGACCTGCTCCGGCCGGCCAACGGTTTCTGGTACTGGGGACCGCCACCAAACTCCGCGACCGACGCCGTCGTGACCGGCGACGTCTCGCCAGAACTGCTCTCCAGGTCATACATGCGCTGCGAGGTCCGGAGCACGGTCGCGACTCCGCCTGGCGTACGCAATGACCTGACCGGCGTCTCGGTCCGGTGGTGCACTGGTCGGCTTCAGTCCTGGTCGGTGCTCTGGCCGGAGCTGCGTTTGCTCGCGTGAGCCTGGGTCAGCCGACGGGCGTCGCCGACTTCGGCGGTCACCAACCCGTGTTTAGCTGTGGCTCGCACATGCTTCGGACGGCGTCAACGAGATGCACGCGGTAGCTCCGGCCCGCCAACCAGGCCTCGCGTACGCCGTCAAGCGCCACGGCCGCCGGAGGCGTGGCAGCTGACCCTGCAGCAGCTCGCGCGTCTCCAGCAACTCGAGGCGGTTGTGCGCAGACCGGAACAGGCGCTGTCTTCGTCCTGCCCGGCATAGTAGGTGAACAGGTCTCGCGCTCAGGCACCAACGATCGTCGATGAACTATCAAGCGCGTCGCAACAGCTTTTGCCGGTCCAACCACGCGTCACTTCTGTCTCACGAGGCGAACCCTTGCAGGCGGTGCCGGTGAGGCGGCTCGGAGGGGCGCCGGGGATGGCGCTCTCGCTGCAGTCGGAGCCGAGTCCCGGCCTCGGTAGCGGCGCAAGGCGCCGACGCAGCGAGCGGGGAGCTGGGTCGGCGTCCGATGAGTTCCGCCGCCACGATTGGTCTCACATGTCGAAGCACCTATTCAGGGAAAGGACAAGCAATGCAGAACCTCATGGTGGACTTCATCATCTCCCTCGACGGGTACGGGGCTGCCGAGGGCTGGCCGGGCTACTGGGGACTGGAAGGACCTGAATACCTCGGCTGGCTCGAGGAGCAGGAGGAGCACACCGCCCTGATGGGGGCGACGACATACCGGGTGATGTCGGGGTTCGCCGCCGACATGCCGGACCAATTCGCGGGCCTGACCGCGATGCCCAAGGTGGTGTTCTCCTCGACCCTGGAAGCACCGCTGTCGTGGGCCAACACCGAGCTAGTTGACGAGGACTCGGTCGAGGCCGTGCGTGCCATGAAGCGGGACGAGACCCGGCCACTACGCACCCTCGGCAGCCTCACTCTGTGCCGAGCGCTGCTCCGCGCTGGCCTGGTAGATCGCTTCCGGGTGGTGGTCTTCCCGGTGATCACCGGCGCCACCGGCCGGGACCGGATCTTCGACGGGTACCCCGATGTTGCGCTCGAGATGGTTGACAGCCGGATCTTCGATGGCCGGCTCCAGCTCCTCGAGTACGCGCCGACGGTACTCGACGGGCCACCTCTTGCCAACCAACCGAACGACTGACAAGCGCCTAGTGAGCGGCCTTACGTCCCAGCCGAAGCGGCCGAGGCCGTCCACCCCTACGCGTCCCGCAAGCGGACCCCCGGGGCGGCGCTGAAGATCGCGATGGTCTGCGTGACGGCCCACGCGGCAGTTTCCTGCGTTTGGATCCGGGAAGTCGGCCGGAACGCACACGACCACGCCGAAGTCGCAGGTTGGCCTCTCGGCGTGGACTGGCGGCGCTGGATAGCGACTCGCCGTGAGCGAGCCAGCCTAGCTCAGTCGTCGGCACGAGTAGATCATGTTGAAGCCCGTCCAGGCGGCCCTTCGACCAGCTCAGGGCACATCCCGACCAGCTCAGGGCACACGTTAGGCCGCGGCGGCTGCTAGGTCGCGAAGCGCTGTGACCATCGCGTCCGGATCCTCAGCGCCGAATACCGACGAGCCGGCCACGAAGGAGTCAACCCCCGCAGCCGCGCAGCGTTCGATCGTCGTGGCCGTGACGCCGCCGTCGATCTGCAGCCAAATGTCGCCACCCAGCTTGTCCAGCATCGCCCGAGTTCGAGTGATCTTGGGAAGGCACATGTCGAGGAAGCTCTGACCGCCGAAGCCCGGCTCCACAGTCATGATCAACACCATGTCGAGTTCGGGTAGCAGATCCTCGTACGGCTCGATGGGGGTTGCCGGCTTGAGGGCCATTGCGGCCCGCGCCCCCAGTTTGCGTAGCTCGCGGGCCAGCCTCACGGGCGCGCCGGCCGCCTCCACATGGAAAGTGACCGACTCGGCCCCAGCTTCTGCGTACCCCGGCGCCCATCGGTCCGGCTGCTCGATCATCAGATGGATGTCCAGCATCTTGTCGGTGATCTTGCGGAGCGATTCCACTACCGGAAGGCCAAGTGTCAGGTTGGGAACGAAGTGGTTATCCATCACGTCGACGTGTATCGCATCCGAACTCGGCACACTTTCGATCGCCGTCTGCAGGTTAGCGAAGTCGGCGGACAGGATGCTCGGCATGATTCTCATGGCCACGAAGCCGACTCTAGTGTCAGCGGGTTTTGCGGAGATAGCCCGCGAACATCGCGTCGGTGCCGTGTCGGTGGGGCCAGAGCTGCAGGTAAGGCCCCAGGGCGGCGCCGGGAACCTCAGGCAACAATTGCGCCGCCGGAACTACTTCAACGTCTGTGCGTACGGCAAGGGTTTCGTTCAGTACGTCGCTGGTTTCGCGTCGATGCGGGGAACAGGTGAGGTAGCCGACGATGCCGCCAGGAGCGGCGCTGTCGATAGCTGACGCCAACAGCGCGACCTGCAACGCGTGCAGCCGCTCGACGTCGGTCGGCCCGCGCCGCCAGCGCGACTCCGGACGACGCCGGAGCGCTCCGAGTCCAGTGCATGGCACATCGGCTAGCACTCGGCTAAACGAGTCCGCTCGCCACGCCGGCCGGGTTGCGTCGGCGACCAGCACGGTCGGCCCGGTCCCCCGGCCGGCATACGCGCGTACCGCAGCGGCGACCAGGATCGCCCGATGCAGCGCAACATCCGATGCGACCAGCCGGCTCCCGTCCAGACGCGCGAGACCGGCTAGTAGCGCGGACTTGCCGCCCGGGCCGGCGCAGAGGTCCAGCCACCAGCCCGGCGCGGCCGCGGCCCTCGTCAGCGCCCAAGTCACCAGCTGGGAGCCTTCGTCCTGCACCCCGACCCGCCCGTCCCGGACGAACGCAAGCTCGCCAGGATCCCCACGCCAGCGAGCGGCAAAGGGCGAGTACGTGCTGGGCTCCGCTCCGGCGTGTACCAGGTCATCCACCTCGGCGAGACCTGGACGCACAGCGAGACTGATAGGTGGGCTCTGATTGTTGGCGGCCAGAGCCTGCTCGAGCTCGGCCGGCTCCAGCAGCTCGGCGTACGCGTCGACGATCCAGCGCGGATGTGCGCTCCGCAATGCCAGCCGATCACGGTCATCGAGCCCGTCCGACAGCTGATCGAACCACTCCTCGAGAGTCTTGTCGGCGACGCGCCGAAGCACGGCGTTGACGAGCCCGGTGACCCGCTCCCCCACTGTGGCAGCGGCAAGATCGACCGAGGCTGCGACAGCTGCCGGCACCGGCACCCGCATGGACATCATTTGATGGGCACCGAGTCGCAGCAAATCCAGCACGGCCGGCTGAAACCCGTTCAGCGGCCGGCCGGCGGCCGCGGCGATGATCGTGTCGTAGCTGCCCTGCCAGCGACACGTACCTGCCAAAAGCTCGGTAGCGAACGCCGCGTCGCGCCCGGTCAGACGGCGCTCGCGAAGCAGCGCAGGCAGCACGAGGTTGGCGTATGCCCCGTCGGAGTTCACGGCGCGCAGCGCGTCGAAGGCAGCCCGTCGAGGCCGATCAGGGCGACGACGTCGCTGACTGGCCGCCCTGCTGGGACCGCTCACTCAGCCCCAATCAGGCGGGCACCGAGCCTCGGCTCCGTATCGAAGGCCACGCCACGCGCCCAGTCGGCGGCAGCCATCGGCTTCTTGCCCTGGGCCTGCACTTCACCGAGCTCGAGCGCTCGGGTCCCAGTGCCGACCTGTACAGACCGCTTCGTGATCTCCAGTGCCCCAGGGGGCAGGACGACACCGGAGAGCCGCGCCGAGTTGATCTTGAACCGGTCGCCACCGAAGGTGGTCCAGGCCCCTGGAGCGGGGAAGCAGCCGCGAATCAGCCGATCGACGACATCGGCAGATCGGCTCCAATCGATTTCGGCATCCTCGACCGTGATCTTGGAGGCGTAGCTCAGCTGCGCATCGGTCTCGGGCTGCGGGACCGGGGTGAGCGTCCCGTCCTCGATTCCGTCCAATGTCTCCACGAGCAGCCGGGCGCCGCTCAGGGAGAGGCGGTGCAAGAGGTCGCCCGCGGTATCGTCCGGTCGGATCGGCTCCGTCACCGAGGCGAAGATCGGCCCGGCATCCAGGTCGAGCACGATCCGGAAAGTGGTCGCGCCGGTGCTCTGATCACCCGCCAGAATGGCGCGCTGCACCGGCGCTGCCCCCCGCCACGCGGGCAGCACCGAGAAGTGCAAGTTGACCCAGCCGTGGCGCGGGATGTCCAACACGCGCTGCGGAAGCAGCGCACCGTAGGCGACGACCGGACAGCAGTCCGGGGCAAGCTCGTTCAGCCGATTGACGAACTCCTCATCGCGAGGGCGCTGTGGCTTCACAACCTCGATGCCCAGCGCAGCGGCACGTTGGGCGACTGGGCTTGCCGTGAGCTTCTTGCCCCGGCCGCTGGGGGCATCGGGCCGAGTGACCACGGCGACGATCTCATGGCGTGACTCGGCGAGCGCCTGCAACGACGGGATCGCGACATCCGGGGTGCCGCCAAAGACAATTCGCACCGCTGGAGTCTAGGGCGCCGCGTCCGTTTTGCGCTCTAGGTCAGGCCGGGGACTCGACGTCACATGGTGCAGGTAACGGCCGCTCAGATCTTCGAGCTGTTCCCGAAGATCGGCGAAAAGGCGGACGGTCAGGTTGCCGGGCCAGTCGGCCGGCAGCCACGCGGCCGGCAGGCCGGGGTCGACGTACGGGATGACCCGCCAGGCGTCTACGCAACCGATCCAGGTCGCGAATGCCTGGCGAGGCGTCAGATCTTCCGCCGCCACTGCTCCGTACGCGGACAGAAAGCTTTGATGCCGGGCAGCTATGGCTGGCAGGTCCCACCACTGGCCGACGGCGCGCTCGAGGCCACCCTCCACCCGAGTCTCCTCAGCCAAGAAGATGGCAGCCGATGCGCGGACGCCGACATCGACAAGGATCTCTTCCACCTCCCCCACGAGATACTCCGGGCAGATCCAGAGCGCTGCTGAAACCGTGCCACAGCCGATTCCGGAGAGCCGACGGCGTAGCTGATGCCGCAGCTGGCGCTGGCTCTCGGGGATCGAGTAGGAAATCAGGCACCAGCGGTCAACGGTGTCCATCTGGCGCGCTGTGTAGATTCGCCGATCGCCTCGGGCCAGGGCGGGAATGGCCGCAGGTCCCAAGGCATAGCCGCCGCTCCCGCGCCGTACTTCGGGATCGAGCAGGCCCTTGCTCCGCACCCGGAGAATGGCCGTCCGGGTCCGTACCTCACTGACCCCGACAGTCGTCATCAGCTCCGTCAAGGCCGGGCCCGCAATCCAGCCACCAAGGCGACGCAGATAGCAGCCGACGATCGTGCGGAGCAGTGACGTCGCGCTTCCTGGACGCGAGTCCGCATCATCTGGGCCGCTCGCGGTGCGTGCCACCGACGGCTCTGCTAGCCGGCTCGTTGCCACAGCACCTCCCGCACCGCCTGCAGACCCCGGTACACCTCGGCGAAGCTGGTGCTCAGCGGTGAGAGGCCGATCCTGAGACCGTCGGGCGGCCGAAAGTCCGGAATGACACCTAGCTCCCACAGCCGCGCGATAGCCACGCTGAATCGCGGATGCTCCAGGGTGATGTGACTCCCGCGTCGCGCGGGGTCCCGAGGCGACCCGATTTGTACGCCGAGCGGGTCGAGCAACCGGTCGGATACGTGGATCGCAAACTCGGTCAGCGCGACTGATTTGGTGCGGATCGCCTCGAGTCCCGCTCGCTCCAGAAGCGCCAGCATGTCCTGGATGGCAAGCATTCCGATAATCGACGGAGTTCCGCTGAGGAAGCGGCGAATGCCGTCGGACGGCTTGTAGTGCTCAGCCATGGCAAATGGATCTGCCGATCCCATCCAACCCTGGATGGGTTGCCGAAGCCGGTTCTGTAGATCGGCACGCACATAACCGAAGGCGGGCGAACCGGGTCCGCCATTGAGGTACTTGTACGTGCAGCCGACGGCCAGGTCGACGCGCCAGTTATCGAGCTGCCGCGGAATCACGCCTGCCGAATGACATAGATCCCACAGCACGAGCGCACCACGATCATGAGCCAGCTCGGTGATCGCCGGCACATCGGCCAGATACCCGGATCGATAGGCCACGTCGCTGAGCAGCACCAAGGCGGTGCGCGGCCCGATCACCTCGCCCACCTGATCGACGGTGACGCCGCTGTTCCGCTCCGCCTGGAGCCAACGCACTCGCATCCCCAGCTCGGCAGCAATCCCCTCGACAACAAAGCGATCGGTCGGAAAGTTGCCGGCGTCAACGATGATCTCGTCTCGGCTATCGTGACCGGGCAATGCGGCCCGAATCCACTTGTAGAGCATCACGCTCGTCGAGTCACCGACCACGGTCTGGCCGGGCGCTGCCCCTAACGTCACGCGACCGATCTGATCACCGACGCGTACCGGATCATCCATCCAGCTCTCGTCCCAGGCACGGATGAGCCGTTTCCCCCAGATGTCCTCGACAAAGTGGCCGAGACGATCACGGGTGGCGCGCAGCGGACGTCCTAGGGAGTTGCCGTCGAGATAGGCGATGATCATGGGGTCGTCTGAGCCGATGAACTCATCGCGTAACTCGGCTAGCGGGTCGGCCGCGTCGAGCGCCGCCGCCGCCTCGACAAGATCACTGACACTCATCCGATGGCACCTTCCTCCACTACAGCCGACAGTCGGTGCGCCCGGACCATCCAGGCGGCGGTTTCGGTTACGTCGTTGGGCAGCGGCAGTGGCGCGTGGACCGCGGCCGCAGCCAGCAGACTGCGTCGCGGACCCGCCAATGACTCGAGCAACGCATCACCTGTAAGTCCGGCGTGGCCTATCGCGATGATCTCTTCGGGCCGCGGCCCGACCGGCATTGGGCCCGCGTAGCTGTCATTGCCCATGTCGGTGCCGTATTCGAGTCGGCCTCCGAGCCCTATGAACCGGCGAGCGTTGTCCAGCGCTCGCTCGCGATCAGCGTCGACGTGAATGGCAAACGTTGAGATCCAGGTCATGAAGCTAGCCATGGCGTGCAGCAGCTCGTCGGGCAATGACTCCGTCCACGGCACATGGACGAGTGTGTCGGCACCGGCCTCGAACGCCCGGCGCGCTTGGCCTTTGCCCTCGACATGGACACCGACAGGCAGCCGGTGGCGGTGAGCGGCGCGTACGACTGCACGCAGCGTGGCGTCGTCAAGCAGCGGATGACCGCTGTGCAGCACCAGTTTGACCAGGTCGTGCCCGTAGGCGGCCGCCTCGTCGACCGCGCGTACGCCGTCGGCAGGTCCCCCGAGTTCTCGGACTGATCCTGGTGGCGCCCAGGCCCGGTCAGCCGGGTAGCCGCCGATAGCGGTCAGGAATGGCCCAGCGATTCTGACGCGGCCGCCAGTCGGTGAGTTGATCCTCCAACCGTGTGCGATACGAGGTACCCAGCCGAGGTCATGGACTTCAACCACCGCGGTATCGGCCAATGCGGCGGCATTCACCAGACCAAGGTGAACGTGCCGGTCGACGATGCCGGGCATGATCGTGCCCGCAAGCTTCGGTAACCCGGGCCGCTGCACAGCCCGGCGTCCGAATTCGACCGGCCGCAGCCGACCGTCAACCTGCTCGACGACGGTTGGCCCGAGTCGATGACCAATCCAGAGGTCATCAATGGCAAACCGCATGCTTACCTGCCGATCTCGGTTCGCACCGCGTAGAGCTCGGGGAAGAAGGTCAGATCCAGTGCCTTCTGCAAGAAACCCACCCCGGATGAGCCGCCGGTGCCAGGCTTGAAGCCGATGGTGCGCTGCACGGTGCGCAAGTGACGGAACCGCCAAAACTGGAAGTTGTCCTCCACATCAATCAGCGATTCGCATGCCTCGTAGAGATCGAACGCGCGGTCAACGGCGTCGTAGATCGACTGAAAGACGGCGATCAACGTCGGCTGCAGGACCCACGGTTGCCGCACGTCGCGCTCCAGTACGGCGCTGGGAACGTCGAGGCCGCGGCGGCCCAGAAAACGCAGGAAGGCATCGTAAACGGACGGCTGATCCAGCAGCTCCGAGAGCATCGCATGCGCGGCCTGATCGGAGTCGAACACCTTGAGTACGTGCTCGTTCTTGTTGCCCAGGATGAACTCGACCGCGCGGTACTGCACCGACTGAAAGCCTGACGCAGTGCCGAGGGTGCCGCGGAACTCCGCATATTCGCTCGGCGTCAAGGTCGCGAGCACCGACCACTGCTCGGTCAGCGTGCGCTGGATGTGCTTGACCCGAGCCAGACATTTCAGGGCGTGGTGTACGTGGTCGGCGTCCAGGTAGGCACGTACCGAGCGCAGCTCGTGCAGGATGAGTTTGAGCCACAACTCGGTGGTCTGGTGCTGCACGATAAACAGCAGCTCATCGTGATGCGGTGGGTCGCTCCTCGGGTGCTGAGCGGCCAGCAATGTATCGAGCTCCAGGTAATCGGCGTAGCTCATCGCCTCTCGAAAGTCGGTATGCACTCCCGCCTCGACAGGCCGGAACCCCTCATGCACGTCCATCTGGTGCTCCTTCGCTCGCTACCGCAACCGCAACCGTATCATTTTCATGACGGCCGTCACGATA
>DATLQP010000101.1:0-8064 GCA_035535155.1 Propionibacteriaceae bacterium | reverse complement strand
GGCGAGTCGCCGGTTGAGCCGCGTCAAGTTGATCTCCACGATCTTGGCGAGCTCCTCGGTGCCGAGCGCGTCGAAAAGCACGACTTCGTCAAGCCGGTTCAAGAACTCGGGTTTGAACGCCCCGCGTACCACACCCATCACGGCATTCCGTTTGGTGTCGATGTCCAATGTCTGATCAGCCAAGAACTGGGAGCCTAGATTGGAGGTCAAGATCAAGATTGCGTTGCGGAAATCGACCGTACGCCCTTGGCCGTCGGTCAGCCGGCCGTCGTCGAGCACCTGCAGCAGGATGTCGAAGACCTCGCTGTGTGCCTTCTCCACCTCGTCCAAGAGCACCACGGAGTACGGGCGGCGCCGTACGGCCTCGGTGAGCTGGCCGCCCTCCTCGTAACCGATGTAGCCGGGAGGTGCGCCCACCAGCCGCGCCACGGAGTGCTTCTCGGAGTACTCGCTCATGTCGATCCTGATCATCGCCCGTTCGTCGTCGAAGAGGAACTCGGCAAGCGACTTCGCCAGCTCGGTCTTACCGACGCCGGTAGGGCCGAGGAACAGGAAGGATCCGGTGGGCCGGTTGGGATCGGAGATGCCAGCCCGGGAGCGGCGTACGGCATCGGCGACGGCGCGAACGGCCTTCAGTTGGCCGATCAGCCGCTGCCCGATCCGCGACTCCATCGCAAGCAGCTTCTCCGTCTCGCCCTGCAGCAGCCGGCCGACCGGTATGCCGGTCCAGTTGGCGACGACCTCGGCGACGTCATTCGGGCCGACCTCCTCCGAGACCATCGAGGGCAGCTGGCTCTCGTCCTTGGCGGCCTCCTCCAACTCCTTCTCCAGGGCGGGAATCTCGCCGTAGTTGATCTCACTGGCCTTGACCAGGTCGCCTTCCCGAAGCGCCCGATCCGAAGCCACGCGTAGCTCATCGATCTGCTTCTTCAGCTCACCGACGCGGTTCAGACCTTGCTTCTCGGCCTCCCAGCGCGCTTCGAGGGACCTGCGGTCTTCCTCGACGTTGGCCAGTTCCTCGGTCAGCCGATGCAACCGCTCGACGCTGGAAGGGTCTGACTCCTTTTCCAGCGCCAGCTTCTGCATCTTCATCCGCTCCACCGTGCGGCGCAGCGCGTCGATCTCCACTGGAGAGGAGTCGATCTCCATCCGCAACCGGGACGCAGCCTCATCGACCAGGTCGATCGCTTTGTCGGGCAGCCGCCGAGATGTGATGTAACGGTTCGACAAGGTGGCCGCCGCGACCAGTGCCGCATCGGTGATCGCCACCTTGTGATGCGCCTCGTACCGCTCCCGCAGACCGCGCAAGATCGCGATGCTGTCCTCGACACTCGGCTCGTCCACGAACACCTGCTGGAAGCGCCGCTCAAAAGCCGGATCCTTCTCGATGCGCTCGCGGTACTCGTCCAAGGTGGTCGCGCCGATCATGCGCAGCTCGCCACGAGCGAGCATCGGCTTGAGCATGTTGCCCGCGTCCATCGATGAGTCGCTGGTGGCCCCAGCGCCGACGACAGTGTGCAGCTCATCGATGAAGGTGATGATCTGTCCGGCCGCGTCCTTGATCTCGGTCAGGACGGCCTTGAGGCGCTCCTCGAACTCGCCGCGGAACTTCGCACCAGCCACCATCGAGGGCAGGTCCAATGCCACCAAGCGGCGGCTCTTGAGCGAATCCGGCACGTCGCCGGCCACCAGCCGCTGCGCCAAACCCTCGACCACGGCGGTCTTGCCGACGCCAGGCTCGCCGATCAGCACCGGGTTGTTCTTGGTACGCCTGGCAAGCACCTGGACCACACGGCGAATCTCGCCGTCGCGTCCGATGACCGGGTCGAGTTTGCCGTCCCGAGCCATTGCGGTGAGGTCGACTCCGTACTGATCGAGTGCAGACGAGGTTCCCTCGGCTTCCGGGCTGGTCACCCGCTTGCTGCCGCGAGCCTCGTTGAAGGCCCGAGTCAGCACATTCGGCTTGACGTTGAGCGCTGCCAGCACCTTCTTGGCGTCAGAATCAACGGTGGCGAGCGAGATCAGCAGATGCTCTGTTGCTACGTACGCATCGCCGAGCTGTTCGGCGCGAACCTCCGCGTCCGCGAGCACTCTGGCGAAGGACCCGGAAAGGCTCGGCTGGCTGACCGAGGAGCCCTTCGCTGAGGGCAGCTTGGAGATCGCGCCCTGGGCGGCCGCAGCAACGACGGCCGGATCGGCGCCGGCCGCAGAAATCAAAGGCGCAGCGGTGTTACCGGGCACCTGCAGCAACGCGTGCAACAAGTGGGACGGTTCGGCATACGGGTTGCCCTCAGTTAGGGCGGTTCGTAGCGCGGCTGAGACTGCGTCTCGACTCTTGGTGGTGAGCTTGTTGGTGTCCATGTCCCCTCTCAGGTCAAACTTGAGTAAGGCTCACTCAACTATGCGCCAGCTCTATCGGGTACGCAAAGACCAAAGTTGAGCGTCTTAGACTCAACCTTGGGCGAATTCGGCGTATTCCCATCTCCGACTTCGCGTCGTCTGGTGGCACTTCGCGGTAGTTGCAAATACCGCGAGGTGCCAGTAATTACCGCGAAGTGACATTGATTTGATTCAAGCGGCGATACATCACACGCAGACCCACGAGGCCGTGTCTCCGCGAGTCGAACGCCTCTGGGATGATGCCGATCGTTTCGAACCCCAGCGACTCCCATAGCGCGATTGCGGCAGTGTTGGTGTTCACGACAGCGTTGAACTGCATGGCCCTGAAACCGGCCTCGGCAGCCCACTGCAGTGCGTACTCACCGAGGCGCCGTCCAACCCCGTGACCGCGGGAGGCGGCCGACACCATGAAGCTCGCCGTTGCGACATGCGAGCCGCGACCAGGCCGGTTCGGACCGATGATTGCGACGCCAAGAACCTGGTCACCATCGACGGCAACGACGCTCGTGCCAGACGCGTCGATCGACCACATCGCCTCAGCCCGCTCGACGGTGAGGTCGTCCGGGTAGGCGTACGTTTCACCGTCAGCAACGATGTCGCGGAAGAACGGCCAGATCTGCTCCCAGTCCTCATGCCGGATCTCGCGGATCTCCACGACGGTCACGGTACGGCGTCGCCCGTTGCTTCATCTAGGACATCAGCCAGCTGCGGGAGCGTACGCCCCTTCGGGCTTTCACATTTGCCGTCCGGAGATGGCTAGCGCGTGTCTGATCGATCGGTTCGACACTCGTCTGCCGTCTCGAGGCGGCAGACGTTGGTCACCGCGGCCTAGTGAATAGCGCCGACAGCCTCGAGGGCACCCAGGTCACGCTCGGCGTAGAGACGGTGCTCCCACTCCTCGTTGAGAACGACGATGAGGCATTCGCGTACCGGGTAGCTGCGGGGCTCCGGCCAGCCCGGGCCCTCGACCGGTTCCGTGTGACCCTCAAGGAGCTCGTCGGTCAAGCTGTCGATGACCTGGCGCACGGTGGCCATCCGGTCGCGGCGCAACTCGAGTACATCGTCGAGGGATGGTCGTACGTCGCGGTCGCGCGGCACCCCCGGCGTATCCGGCATTTCGTCCCACGGCAGGTCCAGGGGATGCCACGGAGTGGGGTCGCCGAGGATCGCCCGCTTGATCCAGGAGTCTGTGGCGAACGCTAGATGTCGCAGCGTCTCGATGAACGACCACTCGCCCTCGACCGACTCGTGCAGCAACTCAGGTGGCAGCCGACGAGCCCGTCTGACGGTCCCGTCCAGAGCCGCTCGACGGTGTCCCACGCCTCGCGGAAACCAGCCTGGTCTGCTGGGCGCATCTTGGACCGATCCGGATACCGCCGGTCGAGCTCGGCGTTGACCAAGGGCGCGATGTCAACACCGTTGATCGTGACATTGTCGATTTCGCCGTAAATATCGACATCGATCAACTCCACACCGCGCAGCACCGCCCCTTTCAGGTAAACAGCGCGGAACTGAGCGTCGCTCAGGTCGACAGTGCGAAACCGCGCTCCGCTCAGGTCGACGCGCTCGAATCGGGAGCCGTGAAGATCGGCACGGAAGAAGTCAGCCACACCACGACGCTATCGAGAGCTGTTGACGTGATCTCTCCGCGTGGCTTGGGCCTTACGCTCGCCGCAGCAGCATGATCACCTACTGTTCCGCCCAAACTCCCAGCTCGTTGCCGCTCGGATCGGAGAAGTGGAACCGACGACCGCCGGGAAACTCGTACGGACCGCTCACGATGAGTCCACCGGCTGCAACGACCGCTTCGACGCTGGCGTCCAGATTGTCTGAGAAGAGCAGAACCAACGGACCTCCAGGCTGTACGGCGTCCGTCTTCGCGAGGCCACCCACCTCGGCGCCAGACCTGGCGGAATCCTGGATTCCGGCATAATCCGACCCGTAGTCGGTGAAGGCCCAGCCGAATGCCGACGCGTAGAACTCCTTGGCCGCGGCGATGTCGACAACCGGAATCTCGATGTAGTCGATTGCATGGTGACGATGTAGTGACTCGGTCATGACGCGTCCTTTCTCAGCCACTTTGCGCGGTTTTGACCATACTGTCCGCCACTGACAAGCCCTGCCCATCAGGTGACGGCGTTCTGGGCTGCCGCGTCGGTTGTCAGTCCCTCAGGGCAGACTGAAGCCATGTCAGGATTCGCTTCCTTCGCCATGATCAACCTCGACAGTGAAGACCCGGCCGGGCTTGCCTCGTTCTATTCAGCCGTGCTCGGTTGGAACGTGCTGCACAGCGAGGCCGACTACGCCATGATCGGCGACGGCTCGATCAACATCGGATTCGGTAAGGTGCCGGGCTACAGCGCGCCCGGGTGGCCCGAAGAGTCCGCACCGAAGCGCTACCACCTCGACCTCTATGTCGACGACCTCGACGCGGCCGAGCGGGATGCGCTGGCCCTCGGCGCCACCAAGCCGGCCGAGCAGCCCAACCCCTCAGGCTGGCGGGTATTGCTGGATCCGGGCGGTCATCCGTTCGACATCTGCTTGAAGAGCTAGGTCGCTCTCAGTGGCGCTGCTCCGCCAGCGGTCAGCTGCGCGGGCCGGGCAGCGCTCGTGGGGTGGGTCGTATCCGAGCTCCGCCCAGATGCACGCCGCCCAGCGGGTCGGCGGTGAAGAGCCGCGAGCCGGGCGATGCGCCGCGTACGGCTGCGAGCAGTTGGCTCATCTCGTTGATCCTGGCGCGCAGATCGTCGATCTCGTCTTGCATGTGCAAAATGCGGCGGATGCCCTCCAGGTTGATGCCCTCGTCTTGGGAGAGCCGCTGGATCAGTCGTAGCCGTGCGATGTCGCGGGCCGAGTAGCGCCGACCCCGCTTCGCCGTACGGCGTGGCGAGACCAGACCCATCCGGTCGTAGGTACGCAATGTCTGCGGGTGCATCCCGGCGAGGTGGGCCGCTACCGAGATGACGAAGACGGGCGCGTCATGATCAATTCGCTGCGGCAGCTCGGAAGCAGACACGTCTCACCTCATCCAGCTGCGAAGAGCTTCGCCCTCGGGTTTACCGAGCCGACCGCCTCCGCATAGGAGTTTAGGGCTGCGCGAGCCTCGTCATTCAGTGCTGATGGCACCAGAACCTCGACGGTGACCAGCAGGTCGCCCTTGCTCCCGTCGCGCTTGCTGACACCCTTGCCGCGTATCCGGAGGGTACGGCCGTTCGGCGTCCCAGGTGACAGCCGCAGCTTGACCGGCGCACTGTGCAGCGTCGGGACCTCGATCTCGGCGCCGAGGGCAGCCTCCTGGAAGGTGACCGGTGCGGTCAGTGTCAGGTGGTCGCCCTTACGGCCGAAGACAGCGTGCGTGCGTACGTGCACGATCACATAGAGATCGCCAGCGGCGCCACCGTTTTCTCCGGTTCCACCGCGGCCTTTGAGCCGTATCCGCTGTCCGTCGGTGACGCCCGCCGGAATCCGAACCTGCATCGTCTTGGTGGACTTGCCCCGCCCGGAGCCGTTGCACACCGGACACGGATCGTCGACGACCATCCCGCGGCCGCGGCACTCACGGCACGGCTCAGTCACCGCGAAAACACCACCAGAGGTGGAGGTTTGCATGCCGCTGCCCTCACAGGTCGGGCAGACCCGCGGCACCGTGCCGGCCCGCGCGCCGGTGCCGCGACACGCCTCACAGGCAGTGTCGGACACCATCTGCATCGCGACCGTTACGCCCTCAATGGCTTGCACGAAGTCCACGGTGACCTCGCCCTCGACGTCGCTGCCGCGGCGCGGACCGCGTGTCGTGGTGTACCGCGTCGTCTGGCTCGTGGGATTGCCATTGAACAGACCGCCGAAGATGTCGCCCAAACCGCCACCAGCATTGCGGAACAGATCGTCAACGGACGGACCGCCGCCCTGTCTGGCACCAGTCCCTGGGAAGCGGAAACCGCCGCTGCCGAACAGTCGCCGTGCTTCGTCATATTCCTTGCGCTTGTCCTGACTCGACAGCACATCGTTGGCTTCGGAGATCTCTTTGAAGCGCCGCTCGGCAGCGGCGTTGCCTGGATTCTGATCGGGATGATTTTCCCGCGCCAGCTTGCGGTAGGCCTTCTTGATCTCCTCGGGCTTGGCATCCTTGGCGACACCGAGGACCTTGTAGTAGTCCTTCTCGATCCAGTCCTTGGTACTCACCGACGCCTCCCTTCGTGATGATCAATTACCGATAGTGAGCGGATGCTCTGCAGATAGTTTCCCTCTGCTGTGGCGCCAGCAAAGGTCACCGCCGATCAGCGTCGGCATCTGGCGTGTCTGTACCGGGTTCATCTGTCGCCTCGGCCGACGATTGCCCTTCGACAGGCGCTGTCCTGAGCTCGTCGAAGGGCTCAGGGCGCATGGGGGCAGGCTCAGGGCGCATGGACTCCGGCTCGGGCTCGGCAACCGCGACCCGCGCCGGACGCAGGATGCGATCTCCTATGCGGTAGCCCGGCTGCAAGATCTCCACGCATGTCGGTCCGTCGATCCCGTCGGCATGCGCGTGGAGGAGCGCCTCGTGGATGTGTGGGTTGAAGGGATCCCCCGCCTCGCCGAAGGTTTCCAGACCGTACTTGGCCGTGACCCGCTCGATCTCCTCCGCGACAGCCTTGAAGCCGCCATTGAGCTCGTCGTGCTCACGAGCCGAATGAACATCATCAAGCACGGAAAGGAAATCCTTCAGCACGCCCTCAATCGTCACCTTGCGAGCAAGATCACGATCACGGTCGACGCGTCGCTTGTAGTTGACGTATTCAGCCTGAAGCCGCTGCAGGTCAGAGGTTCGCTCGGCCAGCTTGTCCTGGAGTTCTGTCACTTCCGCCTCAAAATCTCGAACAGGGGGTTGGCTCTCATCGGCCGCGGCTGAAGGAGGAGCCGCAGTTGCCTGCGGCTCCCTTACCTCATAGGTCTCCGGATCGATGCGACGCCGATCCCGTATGGTCGGGCCTCGCTGCTCGAACTCGGCTTCAGCGCGCCGATTATCGGGTCCGGGTACGCTCACCGCGCCTCGCTCGAGGTCTGATCGTCGTCCACGATCTCGGCATCGACGACATCGTCGTCAGTGGTGCTGCTTTCACCGTTGGACTCAGCGTGCTCACTCGGCTCACCGGCCTCGGAGGGTGACTGCTGAGCGGCCTGCGCCGCCGCGTACATGGCCTGGCCTAGTTGAGCACTCGTCGTATTCAGCTTCTCCACCGCAGCCTTGACCTGGTCATTGTCTTCGCCCTCAAGAGCGGTCTTGAGCTCTGCGATTGCCTCCTCGACTGGCTTCTTGACGTCGTCGTTGATCTTGTCGGCATTCTCGCTGAGCAGCTTCTCGGTACGGAAGACCAGGTTGTCGGCCTCGTTGCGGAGCTCGACAGCCTCTCGACGCTTGCGATCCTCTTCGGCGTGCGACTCGGCCTCCTTGACCATCCGGTTGATGTCGTCCTTGCCGAGCGCGGAGCCGCCGGTGATCTGCATCGACTGCTCCTTGCCGGTGGCCAAGTCCTTGGCGTTGACGTGCACGATGCCGTTGGCGTCGATGTCGAAAGCGACCTCGATCTGCGGCACTCCGCGCGGGGCCGGCGGCAGGCCGGTCAGCTCGAAGTTGCCGAGCGACTTGTTGTCCTTCGCGAAGTCGCGCTCGCCTTGGTAGACCTG
>DATLQP010000100.1:0-3001 GCA_035535155.1 Propionibacteriaceae bacterium | reverse complement strand
GCTGGTGCGGTCCGCGGGCGTACGCCGTTCGGTGGCGGCCGCGCTGGCCAAACACCCCGTGCCGGGTGAGATGTTGCGCGACTGGTTCGAGCCCTTCATCCGAGATCGGCAGGTACGGCAAGATCTGCGCAGCTACTGCCTAAGCGTGCCGCTCGACAGCGGCCGCAATTGGTCGGCCGGGCTCGCCTCCTTTGACAAGCCGGCCTTGGTGGTATGGGCCCCCGAGGACCAGATGATGCCGCCCGAGCACGGCCGCATGCTGACCGACCTGCTGCCCGACGGACGGCTGGTGGAGATCGTCGATAGCTATACCGTCGTACCGCTCGACCAGCCTCAGCAGCTGGCGGATGCGCTACGCGCATTCATCACCAATACGGCCCGGCACCCGCGATGAGTACCGCATTGGTGCACGCTCAACCAGGATCGCGCCAGGTCGGCCAGCAGCGTAGCTGGCGACTCGGGGGTCGGGCCCGCAAGACGATCTTGGTCCTTCATATCGTCGCCGGCGGCTCGTGGTTTGGGCTCGACGTGGCCATGGCCGTCTTGATCTTCAGTGCCATTGGCACAGACTCCGCCGCGGTACGCGCCCATGTCCTGCAATCGCTTCAACTTGTCACCGTTTGGCCGATGTTCTGTGCCGCGATGCTGAGCTTGATCACCGGAATCCAGCTGGGACTGGGCAGCAAGTACGGCCTGGTCCGCTACTGGTGGGTGATGATCAAGCTTGGCCTCAACCTCGTTCTCGCCATTCTCGTCGTCGCCTCGCTACGCGGTGGGGTCGCCGAGGCTGCTGATCTTGGTCGGCAGTTGGCGCTCGGCGCTGACCGGCAGTGGGACTTCACCGACATGCTCTATCCGCCGATCGTGTCGCCGACGGCGTTGGCTGTCGCTTTCGTGCTGTCGGTCTTCAAGCCTTGGGGTCGCGTTCGGCGCAACCGCACGACTGAGAAATCGTGAGGGCTGTCATGGCGCAAGCCGCCCTGGACCGCCGCAGCCGCATGTTCCGTAGCCTGCGAACCCGCTTCCGCGGTGCGCTGATCCAACCAGGCGAGGACGCGTACGACGAAACCCGCCGGATCTGGAACGGGGCCGTCGACCGGCGGCCGGCGTTGATCGCACGCTGCGTGGATGCAGACGACGTCGTGACGGCGCTACGGTTTGCCCGAGACCACGCGCTGCCGATCTCCGTACGCGGCGGTGGGCACGGCGTCGCCGGCAACGCTGTGTACGACGACGCCGTCATGATCGATCTCACCCTGATCAAGGGCGTCTCGGTAGACCCGGCCAAGCGACAAGCGCGGGCTGCGGCCGGTGCGACCTGGGGCGAGTTTGATCTTGCCACCCAGCGTTACGGGTTGGCCACCACCGGCGGCACCGTCAGCCAGGTGGGAATCAGCGGCCTGACTCTGCACGGCGGGTTCGGTCATTTGCTCCGCAAGCGCGGCCTCACTGTCGACAACCTCCGAGCCGTAGAGCTGATCACCGCCGAGGGCGAGCAGCTGCGTGTGGACGCGCAGAGCGAACCCGAGCTGTTCTGGGGACTGCGCGGCGGTGGCGGCAACTTCGGCATCGCCACCTCGTTCACTTACGATCTTCATCCTGTCGGACCGCTCGTACTGGGCGGCCCGGTGTATTGGCCGATCGAGCAGGCGGCAGAGGTCCTTCGGTTCCTGCGCGACTTCGCCCCTGCTGCGCCCGATGAGCTCGGCATCATGCTCGTCGCACATCAGTTGCCACCACTACCGTTCCTGCCTCCCGAGCAGTACGGCAAACCCGCGCTCGGTCTACTGCTGACCTGGGCCGGCGAGGTTGCCGAGGGCATCCGAGTGCTCACTCCACTACTGCACGTAGCTAGCCCGCTCGGCAACCTGGTCAGGCCGGTGCCCTACCGCGCACTTCAGACCTTGCTCGACGGTGCCGCGGCTCCCGGCAACGGCGCCTACTGGAGGTCCGTACGCCTGCCTCAGTTGTCCGATTCCGCGATTGAGGTCTTCGTCTCGCTGCTCGACTCGCTCCCGACGCGGCTGTCCTTCCTGACGGGCTGGGCGACCAGCGGCGCAGCCAGCCGGGTCGCTGCTGATGCCACGGCTGTGGGTGAACGCGAGGTCGGCTTCGAGATCCGGCTGATCGCCGTGTGGCCGCCGGAGGATCCGGCCGCCGGCCAGCATGCAGCCTGGGTACACGAAGGCTGGAATCGGCTGCGGGCTCATGGCAACGGTCGCCAATATCCGACGTTCCTGAGTGACGAGCGTCTTTCAGGCGTTCGCGCGGCTTACCAGGACGGCTGGGCGCGGCTCGTCGCTCTCAAAGACCGGTACGACCCGGGCAACGTGTTTCGACTCAACGCCAATATCCCGCCGAGCTCTCAGAGCGCGGAGCCGACTCATCATCTGGTATCAAGCTGCACTTCTCCGCACACAGCCACAAATGGAGTCGGATCTGGCTAATCGGGTCACGTTGTTCCGCACAACGCCACGAATGATGTCAGTCGACCCGGCCGATCTCTCGGCTCGCCGCCCCGCAGCGCCGCCAGCCCGGGTCGATGCTGCGGTCCCATTTTGGGGGGCGGGTCGGCTCGGCTCGGGTCGGCTCGGGGTCAGGGATCGGGGTCGTTTTTACGTCTGTGCTGGGAAGCGTCCCCACGGGGTCGGGTTCGCGGGGTCGTTTTTACGTCTGTGCTGGGAAACGTCCCCAAGAGGTCGGATTCGAGGGGCCGTTTTCACGTCTGTGCTGCGAAACGCACCTACCAGGGCGAGATGAGCTGGGCTCTCAGCCCGTCTCGATCACCTCGTAGTGCCCGATCCAGGTGTCTTTGAGCAGGTCCTCTTCCTCGGGAGCGATCACCGCCTCCTGCCAGCGCTCGCCCGCGAACGCCCGAATCGACTCCACGTCCTCCCAGACCGTGACGTAGACGAACTCAGTTGAGGACGGGTCACGAGGTCTGCCGGCATGCTGGGCGATCAGCCCTGACTGCCGCGAGACCAGCGGTATCGCCGTATCG
>DATLQP010000099.1:0-4231 GCA_035535155.1 Propionibacteriaceae bacterium | reverse complement strand
GCCCCTGCACCCGTTCCCAACCGCTAACTTGGTTTCACTCACGCACCCCGAGCAGGTCGCGAAGCACCTCGACGAGCACGACGCCTCGCTTGTCACCAGCAGGTTGCAGGTCATTGGTGAGGTATGCGAACCCAACTTTGTGCTCCGGGTCGGCGAATGCCACCTGCCCGCCGGCACCGTCATGCCCGAAGGACGCATTGCTCAGGAAGGGACGCGCGTCTGAGGACAGCATGAAACCGGTACCCCATCGCGCCCACGGTCCGGCCAGCGGAACCGCCGGCTTCCCGGCAGTCTGCTCGCGCGACATGTCGGAGATCACCTCATCGTTCAGCAACCGAATCTTCTCCGTGCTGGATACCGTTGCGCTCCAGATGGTGGCGAGCGCAGTGGCCGTCGCAATCCCTCCGGCGCCAGGAATCACAGCCCGGCGCATCTCACCGCTGTTGAACCCTGCGTCGCCGGCAGCCAAGTCGACCGGGAAGGCCGAGCCGAGAGTCATCGCCCTCTCATTCAGATCGGCGAGTTCGGAGTCGACGGTTTCCAGGAGAGGTACGGCGCCCGGTGCCGGCCCGGCCTGGTACATCAGGGCAACACGGCCGAGCTCTTCCTCCGGCATACCGATCCAGGCCTCTACGCCGAGTGGCTGTGTGATCCGCTCGGCAAAAAACTCATCGACACCCTTGCCAGAGATCCGGCGGATGATCTCACCGGCCAACCACCCGAACGTCAGCGCGTGGTACTGATGAATACCGCCCGGCGGCAGGAGAGGCTCCTGCGCCGCCAAGACCTCCACCATCCGATTCCAGTCCACGACGTCGGCGGGCTGCAGGTCCTCTCGAACGGCAGGGAGGCCGGCTCGATGGGAGAACAACCACCGCACTGGCATGGAGCCTTTGCTGTGGCGGTCAAACTCCGGCCAGTACGCACTGACTGGTGCGTCCAGGTCGAGCCGGCCTTCCCGCACCAGCTCACCGGCCAAGATCGTCACGAGCCCCTTCGTGCACGAGAAGATGACGCTTGGCGTGTCGCCGTACCAAGGTTGATCGGTCGAGGCGTTCCCTCCCCACACATCCGCTATGACCTGGCCGTCGAGGCGTACGTGCAGTGCTCCACCATGCCCATGGGACGCAGCGAGCGCTTGAGCGAACGCCTGACCAAGTGGTTCGAAGCCGGGCGCGACCGCTCCCTCGACAGATGTGAGTCTCGCCTCACTGGCAGGCATCAGGTCATCGGTCATCTATGACTCCTTCTTTGCGTTGCCAGCAGGACTACCCGAAGCCTGCCACGGCGATCCATGATCAGTGACGACGTTTGATCAAAGCGCGGCCCAAGGCCTCTGTCCATCAGCCGATCCTCTGAGTCATGCTGGGACTAACCAAAGGGCGATCCACCGACACAGTCAGGAGGACATGATGAAGGCGGAGGTCGGCGATCGGATTGTGGTGGCGTCGGGTACGCTGCACCGGCCGATCCGAGACGGTGAGATCCTGCAGAGTGGAGAGGCTGGCGGCGGCCCGTACCTAGTGCGATGGTCGGACAGTAGCGAGAGCTTGTTCTTCCCTGGTCCGGACGCCCACGTTGAGCACGTGCGGCCTGAGGCAGCTGGCGGCGGCGATCAGCCGGCCCCGGAGCCTCCGCCGCAACCGACCAAGAGGTGGAGTGTCGATATCTACCTCTACGAGGATGAGAACGCGACCGCTGCCAACGCGGTCTTGCGTAGCGATGTCTCCCCCACATCGTCGATGGGTCAGCTCGACGTACGTGGTGAGGCCCGGCGGCGTCCTGCCGATCCCGACTTGCCCGAGGTCGGCGACGAGTTGGCAGTCGCTCGGGCATTGCGGCGGTTGGCGGACCGGCTGCTCGAGATGGCCTCACATGACCTCTCAGACGCCGAGGGACGTCCCGTCTCTGTGAGCCGCTAGGGAGTGTGACATCGCGGCCGAGCGTCCACGATCAGACGTAGACGGCAGTGAGCGGGATTCGACTCGTGCAGCGCGTCGATGCCGGTCTACGGCAGGGAGCAAACCCACCCGCGTGCAGTTTCGTGGGCAGCACATACGGGAAGATCAGTTTCGAGAGTTTCTTCCCGAAAGGTCTTACCCATGCTCAGAGCTATGGCATGAGCTCCGCCGGCGATCGCGCCCGGGGCGCCCTCTACGGTCTGGCCATCGGCGACGCACTCGGCATGCCGACTCA
This sequence comes from Propionibacteriaceae bacterium, assembly GCA_035535155.1. GTDB lineage: Bacteria > Actinomycetota > Actinomycetes > Propionibacteriales > Propionibacteriaceae > Microlunatus. Next base: position 2,035 of record DATLQP010000099.1, on the reverse strand, counting down.
GTTCATGTCGTTCGATGAGGTCGTGGCCCGCTTCGGAGTCATTGACGGCTTTCGAGAGGCGCCGGCAGACCATCTCATTGCCGCCGGCCTGCCGGCCGGGTCGATCACCGACGATACGGAGCAAGCGCTGCTGGTCGCCGATGCCCTCCTCGCCGGTGCCGGACATATCGACAGCGAGGACCTCGCCCGCCATCTGGTCGCATGGGCCGAGCGCGCCCGCGAACGAGGATCGCTCGATCTGCTCGGCCCGTCGAGTAGCGCGGCGATAGCGGCAGTGGTCGCGGGCGGGCCACTGGACGAGCTGAGCCGATTCGGAGCGACCAACGGCGCAGCAATGCGGATCGCACCGCTCGGCTTGGTCATCTCGACTGACGATCTTGATGCGCTGGTTGATCTTGTTGTTGATGCCTGCCAGATCACCCATAACACCGGTATGGCCATTGCCGGAGCGGCGGCTGTGGCCGCGGCGGTCAGTGGCGGCATCGGCGGAGCGTCGGTCGCGGAGGCAACGACGGTAGGCATCAGGGCCGCGGAACTCGGTCAGCGCCGGGGAGACTGGTCACCCGGGCCATCCATCGGCCGCCGTATCGCCTGGGCAGTTGGGCTGGTCGATGCTGATGATCATGAACGCTCGGTACGCGATGTTGTCGAGCTGGTGGGAACCAGTCTTGCCGTACAGGAATCGGTACCGGCCGCCTTTGCCATCCTGGCGCTACATCCACAGGATCCCTGGCAGGCCTGCCTGACAGCAGCGTCATTAGGTGGTGACAGCGACACGATTGCGGCGATGACAGGCGCAATCGCCGGCGCCTGCCATGGTATCGACAGCTGGCCCGGCGACGCTGTTCGGACCGTAGCAGAGATCAACAATGTGGATCTGGAGATGTACGCCGAGAAGCTGCCGGCGCTGCGTGCTTGATCAACTCGATGACTCCAAGCCCTTCGACGCAACCTATGCCGTCTGACAACATAAGCCCGTGAAGATCATGTTCGCCTCGCTCGGCGCGTACGGGCACCTGTATCCGATGATGCCGCTCGCGCTGGCCTGTGCCGATGCCGGCCATGAGGTGGTGATCGCAACCGGGAAACCTTTTCTGGACAGGTTGCCGCTGCCGACTGTCCCCGGATATCCGATAACTCTCGAGATCGCCTGGGCGATCCAGGAAGCAAGGCAGCGGCATCCCGATCTGCACGGTGCGGAACTCAGCATGGCGATGTTCGCGGACGTGACGGCCGAGCAGGTCGCACCGACCATGATCGAGCAATGTGAACGGTTACGACCTGACCTGGTGATCTTCGAGGGCATGGATACCGGCGCCGGCGTGGCGGCCAGCGTGTTAGGGATTCCGGCGGCCGCGTACGCGATCGGGTTGATGAGTTCTGTCTACGGCATGTTGCATCCAGCCACGGTCAGGTACCGGCACGACATGTGGCTGCAACGGGACCGTACGCCGCCCGACGGGAACAGCCTGCTCGCAGGCGCGTTGATCAATCCGGCGCCGCCGAGCCTGGGACGTACCGATGGCATCGGCACCCCGACGATTCCGATCCGGTCCGTTGCCTACAACGAGTCGAGCGCTGGCGTACCACCATGGCTCACGGGAAAACGTGTGCGGCCTCGGGTCTACCTCACCCTCGGAACGGTGGCGTTCGGTGCGGTCGAGGTACTGAGCCGGGCGATTGCTGAGATCGCGCCATTAGATGTGGACATCTTGGTGACGGTCGGGCCAGAAGGAGAGCCGGCAGCGTTGGGTGAGGTGGCAACCACGGTGCACATCGAGCGATTCGTGGCGCAATCCGCCGTGCTGCCATTGGTCGATCTCATCGTGCACCACGGCGGCACCGGCACGGTGCTGGGTGCGCTCGAGGTGGGACTGCCGCAACTTCTGCTGCCGCAGGGAGCTGATCAATTCATCAACGCCGAGATCTTGGCGGCAAGAAGAATCGGCCGGGCGCTGCCGAACGACGCCCAGCAGCCCGGCGCGATCGGTGACGCGGTGCAGGCGCTACTGGGCGACTCGGCTGAGCGACAGGC
>DATLQP010000098.1:0-2324 GCA_035535155.1 Propionibacteriaceae bacterium | reverse complement strand
CTGGTCGGACTGGTTCGAGGGCCTCACCATCACCAACACCGCATCCGGAGTGACCCTGATCTCCGGCGAGATCGTGGACCAGGCCGCGTTGCACGGCACGCTGAACAAGATCCGCAATCTCAACTTGGCACTGATGTCGGTGACTTACAAGGACGGGACTGATCATGCACAATGACGTGAGTTCCGCTGATGCCAAACCGGCTAAGAGGCCTGGTCGGCGTACGCCCGTGCGGGCAATCGCGAGAGCTCTCGCGATCACCCTGGCCGTCGGCGTCGTGGCACTGGCGAATGTCCGTGACTCGAGCGGCAGCCCAGCGATTTCGGTGGCGGCGACCCCAGTACTCGGCATGCCGGCAAGCGACGGAATGCAGCACCTGGAGTACGACCTCATCGTCGCCAGCAGGGTACCCGCCCCATTCAGACTCAGGTCGGTCGAAGTCCTCGACGTGGATCATCGCTCCCTGCTGCGCCTCGACGGCGAAAAACTTGTGGCAGCAACCCAACCGCTCGATGGTCTAACGCACAGCTCCACGATCCCAGCCTCCGGATCGGTCGCCGTTGTCGTCGACCTGCTCGTCGCGCAGGATAAGATTCCCGCGCGCCTCATACACCGCATCGCCTACAACGGAACGGGTGCACCCACAACCCACCCGAGCACCCGCTCGATCAACCTCCCCGAGTTGGCCGTTGATCTCCGATCTGCGCTCCTGATCAGCCCGCCGCTGCGCGGTCCAGGATGGCTGTCGGCCAACAGCTGCTGCGACGCCGCTACCACGCACCGCTCCGGCCGCGTAATCGGGAACAAGGGAGTGCCGCCGGCTAAACCCGAAACCTTTGCCATCGACTGGATCCAACTTCACGGCGATCAGCCCTTCACCGGCGACGGCGCCCGCCCGCAGCAGTGGTACGGGTACGGCTCAGACATTCACGCCGCCATCGGCGGGACCGTGATTGAAGTGCGCGACGGGCTACCAGACTCGGCACCTAACGCATTGCCCGCTGGGATCGACCGTGCAGACACCGCAGGCAACCACGTCATCGTCCAGATTCGACCAGATACATGGGCACTTTACGCACACCTGCAACCTGGAAGCCTTGCCGTCGCAGTCGGCGACAAAGTGGCCACCGGCCAAATCCTCGGCAAGCTCGGCAACAGCGGCAACTCCCTGGCCCCTCACCTGCACTTCGGGCTGCTGGACAGTCCACACCCAGACGCCGCAAACAGCCTGCCGTTCGTTCTGGACCATTACATCGTCGCCGAAACCGTCGACCGCGACTCATACCTAGCTGCCTTCAGCGGAACCGGCCCGCTGAAACTAGGCCCCCACAGCCATCCCTCACCACAATCGGGCACCTTTCCGCTGATCCTCGCTGTAACCGACTTCTCATGACCACGGTCCGGACACCAGACAAGAATCGACGGGCCTCAGCCACACAGTGCGCGGTCTTGGCCACACCGGAAGAGATCACAGCTGGCCCGTTCCTAGGCTGCGAAGGAGAGGAGCAACTGAGATGACCGCCCTCGATCAATCGGATCAGCAACCTCAGCACGACCGCAATGAGCACCGCAGCCGCTCGATCGTGCTTGGCAAGATCAATTTGTTGCTGGCATCCCTGGGATTGCTCTTCCTCGCCGGTACCTACTGGCTTATTCCTCTCCTACCCGAGGCCTTTGCCCTGCTGCTACTCGTTCTGCCTCCCCTGATGGTGGCATCGCGGACATGGCTCGCTCGACGAGGACAGCTCGAGTATGGGCTCCTGCGTCAGCCCCTCCAGCGGGACCTTCGACCCTACCTGCTGCAATGCGCTAACCACTGGCTGTTCTTGGCACTGTTTGTTGCCCTTACCTTCACGGGCGCCTTCACGCTCGTCCCAGCCTTCGATGGCTTTCTGTTCGGGTTACCGTTACCCAACCGAATGCCTTACCCGCCGCTCTTAATCGGACTCGGCATCGGGGCGTTCGTAACGGGTGCGCTTGCGCTCGTACCCCACCGCCGCATACAGGTTGCTACCAACGTCTTGGTGGCGGTCGGCACCGTCTTCCTCGCCATCCAACTGGTGCGCTTACATACACCGCCCGCTGACCCCGTGACCCTCGACGCCCCGCTGGCCGGCGACTGGACGGTATCCGCGGGTGGGCGCAGCCCGTTCCTCAGCCACCACTACAAAGATGCCTACGAGAAGCACGCCGTCGACTTCGTAAAACTCGTCGACGGGCGCGCTTACCACGGCGATCCAAAGCGAGCGGAGTCCTGGTACGGCTTCGGCGAGCCCGTACTGGCACCTGCGGACAGCACGGTGGTAAGCGTGAGCGACGTTCAGCC
>DATLQP010000097.1:0-4014 GCA_035535155.1 Propionibacteriaceae bacterium | reverse complement strand
GTGGTCCTGATTTTTCAGCATCTGGACGGGGTTCCCAAGATGCGGACCGGACGTGCGTCATGTCCGAACCCGCCCCTAGGCTGAGCCGTGTTCATCCAGAGGGGACGAGGGACCGGCCCGACGACTCCCCGGCAACCGGCTGACGGATCAGAAACGGTGCCAACTCCGGCTCAGTCGAAGGTCGGCTGGGAAAGATGAAGAAGGACTCCATGATGACTCCGGTAGTCGACACCGATCCGGCTTTCCCTCCTGGCGTCCGGGCCGGCGCCTTTGGGAATGCCAAGCACCTGGTTTGCCGAGAATGCGGGGCCAGTACGCCGCTCGGCCCTTACTACGTCTGTACCGAGTGCTTCGGTCCGCTCGAGGTCGGATACGAGTTTCCGGCCATCACACGAGAACTGATCGAAGCGGGCCCGCGGAGCATCTGGCGATATGCCCCGCTGTTGCCGGTCCCAGCCGACATCGCCACCTTCCGTTCTACCGATCCCGGCTTCACCCGGCTGGTCGATGCCCGCAACCTTGCGGATGATCTTGGTCTGAAGCAGCTCTGGGTCAAGGACGACTCGGGCAACCCGACCCATTCCTTCAAGGACCGCGTTGTCGCGGTCGCACTCTCAGCCGCTCGTGAGCTGGGACTGCAGGTGCTGGCCTGTCCCTCAACCGGCAACCTCGCCAACGCCGTAGCCGCGGCCGCTGCTCGGGCCGGTATCACCTCGGTGGTCCTTGTGCCTGCCAATCTCGAGCGGCAAAAGATCCTGGCTTCTGCTATTTACGACACGACGCTGATTTCCGTCGAAGGCACCTACGACGACGTCAACAGGCTGGCTAGTGAGATCGCGGCGGAGGAAGAGGGCTGGGCGTTCGTCAATGTCAACGTGAGGCCTTACTACGCGGAGGGCTCGAAGACTCTGGCGTTTGAGATCGCCGAGCAGCTTGGCTGGCGACTTCCTGATCAAGTCGTCGTCCCGGTTGCGTCCGGCGCCCAGCTGACCAAGATCGACAAGGGATTCCGCGAGCTGATCAAGCTCGGCCTCGTTGAGGAGAAGCCCGTCGTGATCTTCGGTGCTCAGGCGAGCGGCTGCTCACCTGTCGCCCAGGCTTTCCGTGCTGGCCGGGACTTCGTCGCGCCGGTAAAACCGGACACGATCGCGAAGTCACTTGCTATCGGCAATCCAGCGGACGGGCCGTATGTGCTCGATGTGGTACGGCGCACCGGCGGTGTGGTTGCCGACGTCGACGACGACACGCTGGCGTCGAGCATCCAACGGCTGGCGCGTACCGAGGGCATCTTCGCTGAGACCGCGGGCGGCGTCGTGGTCGGTGTCACGGCTCAGCTCATCGCCGACGGCCAGCTGGACCCCGAGGTCGAGACTGTGCTGATCAATTCAGGTGACGGGCTGAAGACCCTCGACGCGGTTGCCGATCGTGTCGGGCCCAAGATCACGATTCCACCGCGCTATGAGTCGTTCATCGACTTCTGGAAGGAGACGAACTCATGAGTGCCACCGTCCGCATCCCCACCATCCTGCGCACCTATACCGGTGGTGTGGGCGAAGTGAGCGCCGATGGCAGCACTCTGGCCGAGGTGTTGAATTCCCTGGAGAACAGCCATCCTGGCATCAGGGCGCGGATCCTCGACGATGCCGGCGCACTCCGGCGTTTTGTCAATGTCTACGTCGGCGACGACGATGTGCGATTCATCGGCGGCCTGGACGCCCAGGTCACCGAGGGCACCAAGATTTCGATTATTCCGGCCGTCGCGGGAGGCTGATCAAGATACCGGGCCGGGGGCGGCAAGTCGTCGTCGATCCGTTGTGCTGTCAGCGGCTGCGAACAGGATAAGGCGCATGTCTGCTGTCGCGCTCGAACGAGTCATCGCCGCTATGGCTGGTCCGGATGCGCGCCCGCGGACCGACCAGATGCGCGCAGTCGAGCACTTGGTTGAGGGCCGCCGGCGGGTGCTGGTCGTGCAGGCTACGGGCTGGGGCAAGTCTGCGGTCTACTGGGCTGCGACCGCCGCACTCCGGGCGCAAGGTGCGGGGCCGACGCTGGTCGTCTCGCCGTTGCTGGCATTGATGCGGGATCAGATCGCTGCCGCCGAGCGAGCCGGACTGCGAGCCGCGACGGTTAATTCGACCAATGTGGAGGAGTGGGGCGAGGTAATGGCGGACCTGCGATCCGGGCAGACCGACGTGCTACTCATCTCCCCGGAGCGGTTGTCCAACCCCTCGTTCGCCGCCCAGCTGCCGGAGCTGCTCGGCCAGTGCGGGTTGCTTGTCATTGACGAGGCGCACTGCGTCTCCGACTGGGGCTTCGACTTCCGGCCCGACTACCAGCGGCTGACCCGGACACTGCTCGCCCTCGCTCCGGGCACCCCGGTGCTCGCCACCACGGCGACTGCCAACCAGCGAGTCACCGCCGACGTGGCGCGTCAGCTGGGCGTGGACACCGTCACTTTGCGCGGCTCACTGGCCCGGTCCTCGCTCCGACTGGCCGTTGTCCCGCACCTGAATCCTCTGGAGCGATACGCCTGGGTCGCCGAGGCGCTGCGGTCGCTGCCTGGCTCGGGCATCGTGTACGTGCTCACGGTGGCTGAGACCGAACGAGTGGCTGGCTTCTTGCTCGAACAGGGTCTCGACGTCGCGGCGTACTCGGGACAGACCACGAATCGCGTCGAGCTAGAGGATCGGCTGCGCGACAACACGATCAAGGCGCTGGTCGCCACGTCCGCGCTGGGCATGGGTTATGACAAGCCCGACTTGGCGTTCTGCGTCCACCTCGGCTCGCCGGCCTCGCCGGTCGCCTACTACCAGCAGGTCGGCCGGGCGGGACGTGCTCTGGATGATGCGATGGCCATCTTGGTGCCGGCAGCGTCGGACGAGCGGATCTGGGAGTACTTCGCCACCAATGGGATTCCCGACGACCAGCAGGTCGAGCGGATCCTAGCTGCGCTGGGCGACTCGGTGCAGAGCCTCGCAGCACTCGAGGCAGCGACCGGGATCAGGCGCACCCGCCTGGAGGGGCTGTTGAAGATCATGGCCGTCGACGACGCGGTGCGACGCGAGTCCGGCGGTTGGGTCGCGACGGGCCGGCCCTGGTACTTCGACGAGCAGAAGTGGAACGCGCTGCGGGGCGTACGCGCGGCGGAAGCGGGCTTGATGCGGGCGTACGCACACGGAGACGGCTGCCTCATGCAATTCCTGCAGCAGGCGTTGGACGATCCCGATCCACAGCCCTGCGGGCGATGCTCAGTCTGTACGGGCACGCTGCCGGCGCCCGGTGCCCGAGCATCCGCAGACGTCGTCGAGGCAGCACGCGGGTACTTCCGCGGTCAAGATGTGGTGGTTGAGCCGCGCAAGATGTGGCCGTCGGGCTTGCCGGACCATAAGGGCAAGATCCGCTTCCTTGCACCTGGACGAGCCTTGGCCTTTGCCGACGATCCGGCCTGGGACGCGGAGTTGGCGGCGCTGCGGCTGCGGGACGGTCCGGCGCCGCCGATGATCATGGACGGACTGGTCGACGTGCTGCGTCGCTGGTCGCGCAGCTGGGATAGGCCGGTCGCGGTGGTCGGCATGCCGTCGCGACGCTTTCCTACGCTGGTTCGCTCGGTGGCCGAGCATCTTGCGGCGGTTGGCCGGCTCCCGTTGGTCGACGCGCTCACCATCAGCGGGCCGCCGCCGGCGGTCGATGCCGCGTCTGTCGCACGGGCAAAGGATCTGCTCTACCGCACGGCCCTCGCGCCGGGTGTGAGCTTCGCGGGCCCGGTATTGCTCGTCGACGACACGATTCGTACGCGGTGGACGGCGACCGTGGCTGCAGCTTTGCTCGCCGATGCGGGAGCAACCTCGGTGCTGCCGCTGGCCATCCATCAGCTGCCGTAGCCGATCGGGGGAGCCGAGGTCGGCGCCGGTCGCCCGATACCGTGGCGATCATGGATCTCGAGCGCTTCGTCACAGCGCAAGACGGTGGCGGCACCTATCGGCGGGCAGTTGCGGAGCTGCGTAACGGCCGCAA
>DATLQP010000096.1:0-2462 GCA_035535155.1 Propionibacteriaceae bacterium | reverse complement strand
GCGATCTCCGCTGGCTGGATGACCACCGTGCCCAAGACGGCGTCGTCGAAGACACCACAGTCGAAAAGGAAGCGCATACCACCTGGACGGCCAGGCCTGGGGCGCAAGAAGTCAAAGCACACGAACCGGCCGGCGGTGGCCGGAAGGGCCGATTGCTCATCCTGAAGCACGTACCAGAGCTCCGGCGGAGGCTGGGATGGTCGGGACTACGACCGGCAGCTCGGGGTCGTTCGCCGGCGTTAACGTCGCGCATAGCCGACGTACAAGGGCGGTTGGACGTTCCCGGGCGGTGTTGTCGAGATTGGCGAGTCCCCCTGGGAGGCTTGTCGCCGCGAGACCAAAGAGGAGTGCGGCCTCGACGTCATGGAGATCATGCTAGGCGCCTCTGCGGCGTTGAGCGGCCGGGTGGCCGCCCGGTGCGCAAGCCCCGCATCGGGTATCAAAGGCCAGCGCTTTGACAGTGAACGTCGAGTCCGGACTGGAAGGTGCTGTTACGTTGTTGGATCGGGCCGACGTGCTGGACCTGGAAGCGCTGGACCCGCTGATAGGAGAAATGGCGGGGTTAGCGGCATGCTCACCTAAGATCCGTACGCGGTGGCGGGCGAGCGAACCTGCGAAGGTTGTCCGTTATCAAACCGCCCGCGTGTGTTGACACACAGGCGCGACCAGAGCCAAGCTGCTGGCGCCGCCCGTGCCCCAACGAGTAGCGGCCTCGGTTCGCGCTCTGAACGCTCACCGAGGCCTCGACCAGACAGGAGCTGGCCGTGTCTCAATCCTCCCCCTGACATCACCGTCCAGTTGGTCGGCGGAGACGGCAACATATACGCCGTTCTTGGTCGCGTACGTCGAGCGCTGCGGGAGGCTCGCGTCAGCGACGAGGAGGTTAGCCGGTTCACCGCGAAGGCCACCTCCGGCGATTACGACCACGTGTTGCGGACGCGCATGATTTGGGTGAACGTCGCATGATCATGCGTCAGATCGTGTCGACCCGTAGGCCCGCTCTTCATGGTTCCTGCTTTGATCGCTCTGATCGGCGTGGTCGTCGTCGCGGTGTGCCAGCTCGTCTCGGCTCGGAACGATCGCGCCTTGGCACACCAGGAAGTCGACCTGCTCAAGAAACTGCAGCCAGGCAGCCATGCCGCGACTGACCTAGAAATGATCATTTGTAAAGCGGATTGGTAGCTGGAGGAAGACATGAGGCGAGTCGTGTCACCGTCAAGTGGTCCGCGGGCTTGGCTGCTATTGCATACGTCGCTGTGGCACTGGCACCCTGCTGAACTTCTATGTCGAGCCGCAAAAAGCTTGGTACGGCGTGTCCGCTCTGGCTCGAAGCGTTGGCTATTTGCTTATCGGCGTCGCTGCTACTGCATTACTGGGCGCGATCTGGATGATTGTGCTGTCTGTGCGGGCTCGCGTACAGGAGGATCGCGAATCACGCCACCAGCGGGAACGCGACACCACCAGTCCCAATCGATCGGTGCCTGAGACGGCACCTGGCGGCTCACCGAAATCATCACCCGCCCACTCGCGAATGGCTCCTCGAACCATGCCAAGGCGGCTATCTGATCATGACCGAGCGAGTGATCAGGAGGTCTCGGCAATCACCGATGTGGCGACCTCCTCGATCACCTGCTCGAGGTAGTTGGATAAGGCGTAACCGCCACTTCTGGGCAAGATCGTCGCTCGCTCACTTAGAAGTGGCTTAGGGATTCGGTAGAGGCAAAGGGCTGTCCAGAAGAGCATGCCCTGCGACGTCAATCCCTGATTGCGCAGATTGCCAATGTGGGATCTTCATCTCCTCGGACTCGTTAGCGGCGGAACCTCAGGGGGTTTTCAGGTCGCTTGAAAGTCGGGCGGCTCACGTGGTCGCGACCAGCACGGGAGCACGGCCGCATCACCCGCGACCAGGCGAATCTTCCTGATCGAAATAATCCCGGGACTGGGATTGCTGCGCGAGAATCACACTGGCTGAGCGGGCCTGACCGCTCATGGAACCCGACAAACCGAGGCGGAAACATGTCAGAGAAGGTCGTGAGCGAGCGAGGGACCGGCGGGGCTACTTTCGCCGCCGTGGTGATGATTATCGGTGGAGCCTTCGGTTTCTTCGAAGGTCTAGCTCTGATAGTCAGGGGCACGTTCTACGTCCAACCAGCCAACTACTGGATCAGTACGGGCGCGTCCACGTGGGGCTGGTGGCACCTGATCGTGGGTCTTATTGTCCTGGCGGCTGGGTTTGGAGTCATGTCTGGGGCGGCATGGGCCCGCTGGCTCGGCATCATCTTCGTGAGCATCCAGGCCCTCACCAATTTCCTGTTTATCCCGGTTCAGCCATTTTGGGCGATCACCCTCATACTCATCGACTTGTGGATCATTCATTCCCTATTTGTTCACCGACGTGTACCGGTCTAATGTGCGAGGCGCGGGGAAAACAGATCGCGAAGTCGATCGACGAATCGGATAGC
>DATLQP010000095.1:0-2450 GCA_035535155.1 Propionibacteriaceae bacterium | reverse complement strand
TGCGAGTCGGCTACCACAACCATCATTTTGAGCTGGAATCCAAGATCAGCGGCGTTCACGCGCTTGAGGTACTCGCGGATCGGCTTGCGCCAGAGGTGGTTTTGGAGGTGGATACCTATTGGGCCTACGCGGGCGGCGCCGACGTCCCCGCGTTGCTTACCCGGCTGGGAAATCGGGTCCTCGCTCTCCATCTCAAGGACGGCGACGGAAGCCTCGATACGAGCAAACAAGTCCCTCTGGGATCGGGTGTGCTGCCGGTGTGGGACATCGTCGACGCGGCTCCCGAGGCGCTCCGCGTCGTCGAGTTGGATGACTCTGAGACAGATCTGCTCGAGGCCGTACGGGCGGGCCGCGAGTTCCTGCTGGCCGATCGAGCGTGATCATGGGCAGCCCTATAGGAGTCGGGGTAATCGGTGCCGGCACGATCAGCGACACCTATCTGGAGAACCTGACGGGGTTCGCCGACACGGAGGTCTGTGCGATCGGCGACATTGTTACCGATGCTGCCGAGGAGAAGGCCGCCAAGTACGACATCGCTGCCGCCGGGGATGTCTCCACCGTGCTCAACCACCCGGATGTGGAGATCGTCGTCAACCTGACCATCCCGGCAGCACACGCAGAAGTGGCGAGTCAAGCGATCGCGAGTGGCAAACACGTGTGGAATGAGAAACCGCTTGCTCTCGATCGCGTCAGCGGCAAGAGCTTGCTTCGCGACGCTGAAGCGGCAGGACTGCTCGTCGGCTGTGCGCCCGACACCTTCCTCGGCGCAGGGCTCCAGACAGCCTGCCGGCTGATCGACCAGGGCATGATCGGCACACCTTTGACGGCGCTGGCGCTGTTGCAGCTGCCTGGACCGGAATCCTGGCATCCGAACCCGGCGTTCCTCTATGCCGCGGGCGCTGGCCCACTCTTCGACCTGGGGCCCTACTACTTGACTGCGATTATTCAGGCCTTCGGCTCAGTCTCCTCAGTCGCTGCTCTTGGTTCGAAGGCTCGGGAACGGCGGGTGATCGGCTCAGGGCCAAAGGCCGGAGAAGAATTCGATGTCATGGTTCCCAGCCATGTGAGCGCGCTGGTCCAGTTCGAGTCTGGCCAATCCGCGCAGGCCATATTCTCTTTCGACTCGGCGCTTCCCCGTACTCTGCTGGAGGTCAACGGCACCGAGGCAACCATGTTGTTCCCCGATCCCAACCAATTCGACGGGGACGTCACCATCAGACGGCGTGGCGGCGAGGAATGGGAGACGGTGGCCACCACGAAGGCGCTCTCATTCCGCGGGACCGGAGTACTGGACATGGCTCGCGCGCTGCGCGAAGGGAGGCCACATCGGGCCCAGGGTGCACTTGCCTACCACGTCCTGGACACCATGATCGCGATCGCAGAGTCGGTCGAGTCGAGGGCTTTCGTCGAGGTTGAAAGCTCGGTCGACAAGCCGTCACTCTTGCCGGAGGACTGGGACCCGATGGAGCGCACTATCTGAGCGGCTACCGAGTAGCCGCCTAGGCTCCTGACATGAGCGACTTCGCTGACATGTATCGGCCGAGTGAAGAGCACGAGGCATTCCGCGCCGCCGTCCGCGAGGTGTGCGAGGAGAAGGTGGCCCCGAACGCAGCCGAGGCCGATGAGTTGGCCGAGTTTCCCAAGGCATCCTTCGAAGCGCTGGTGGCGGCGGATTTCCACGCACCACATATCCCGGAGGCGTACTCCGGCGTGGGCGCCGATGCACTCGCCACGGTAATCGTCATCGAAGAGATTGCTCGGGTTTGTGCCGCTACATCCCTGGTTCCGGCAGTCAACAAGCTCGCCAGCTTGCCGTGGCTGCTCGCGGGTTCGGAGCAGATCAAGCAGGCTTATCTGCCACCTATAGCTCGTGGCGAGGCGATGGCCTCCTATTGTCTGTCCGAGCCGGAGGCCGGCTCGGATGCCGTAAGCATGCGCACCCGTGCCGTACGAGACGGTGATCATTTCATTCTCAACGGCGTCAAGCGCTGGATCACCAACGCAGGCCTGTCCGACTTCTACACAGTGTTTGTTGTCACCGACCCCGACGCTCGCTCGAAGGGGATTAGCGCTTTCGTGGTAGAGAAGTCCGACACCGGAGTGTCCTTTGGCGCTCCGGAGAAGAAGCTGGGCATCAAGGGCTCGCCGACCTGCGAGGTGTATCTCGATCAGGTCCGCATTCCGGAGTCGCGGATGATCGGCGCAGCGGGAACCGGCTTCGAGACAGCGATGCGAACGCTCGACCACACCCGAATCACCATCGCCGCACAGGCGGTCGGTATCGCCCAGGGAGCCTTGGACTGTGCCCTTGGCTACGTCAAGGAGCGCAAGCAGTTCGGCAATGCGCTCGCTGAGTTTCAAGGCTTGCAGTTCATGCTCGCCGACATGGGCATGAAGCTGGAGGCAGCGCGACAGCTCACCTACGCTGCCGCTGCCAAATCCGAGCGCGG
>DATLQP010000094.1:0-2373 GCA_035535155.1 Propionibacteriaceae bacterium | reverse complement strand
GGCAGACCAGAACATCGCCCGCGGCCAGGAGACCGAACTCTGCCGGGCCATGGATAAGCCTCACCGGACCGGTCGCTGTGCCGCTGCTCGCGGGGGTGCCCGTGATGATCGCGTCTCCGCTCTCGCGGCGCGGGAAGACTGAGGTTGGGTCGATGAGCCAAACTCCGGCCAACTCCTCGCGGCGGACCGACCGCGTGCGTACGTCCGCGCGCAACATGTCGTGTTTTTTCACGGTTGCCGGATCATCAATTGCTTCGAGCTCTTCCAAGCGCAGATGGAAGACGTCCTCTGGCTTGTCAAGTATGCCGACGTCTCGCAGTCGACGACCCATTTCCAGCAGGGACCTGCGGAGGATCGGTAGCGGCATGAGGAAGTAGAAATGGCTGTCCTCCCGGAAGGCCGTTCCGGCCCGCGCCGCCTCGACCCATGCCAGCATGAGGTCCCGACGCCGGCCTCTCCGCAGCAGCGGGTGCTTGAGCAGCTCTACCAGCGCCCGGTCGGTATCCTCTCGCGGTCGCGGGGGCTCCACAGCCAGCACCTTGATCAACGCCAGTACGGTGTCGGGCGCCTCGATCTGGGTGGGTGGTGTGACCAGGACTGGGCTCACTGTCTCCCGATGGCCGTACTCGGCGAGGTAGGCGTTGAAGTCCGCCTCGAATTCCGGAAATGCCGCGAGTGCCGTGGCGTCGAGCGTGCCGACTGCCGCAGCCAGCCGCGGGTCGTCGCGGGCGCTCGCGGCCAACGCTTCGAGGGCGTGGTTGGCGTCGGCCGTCCGCGTGTGGCTGATGATCAAGTCGGCGAGCAGCTCGGAGCGTCCGAGCAGACGAAGCGCGATGCCCAGTCGTAGCAGGGAGAGCGCCGTGCGGGGCAGATAGTCGATCCGCAGGTCGCCGATCGGGTTGATCGAGTCGAGTGCTTGGCGCGGCATCGTCTTGAGCCACGGCCACGGCATGCTCGTCAGCTCTTGGGCGCCGAGCTTACCGACGTGAGCGAGGAACTCGGCAAAGCGTGGGTCCTCGGTCCAGTACCGCGGATCGTTGTGACGGGCTAACGTCGCGATCCGCCATGGCGCAAGCAATACGCTGAGTGTTGGGCGCGGAGCGACGGGAACGAGCCGGTCGACAACGCCGTACTCATCCTCAGGGAGGAATCCTTCGTACGCGTCGCGAAACCCGAACTCTCCGATCACCCTGGCCATCAAACCCGCCGGACCGTATGGCACCCAGGTGCTCATGTCGATCGGATAGGGCCGCACCGGAACGTAGTCGAGCAGTATCGAACCGAGCATCCGTTGCCGGGCGTTCAGCTGGAGCGGTGGCGGCGGCAGCGCAGTCATCGGGCGGGCTTGCACCAGCCAGACCCGCTCGTCGGCGTACGCCCACTCGATGTCCTGCGGACGCCCGAAGTGTTTCGCGACGGTCGTGCCCAGTCGTGCGAGCTCTGCAAGCACAGAGTCAGGGAGTCGCTGGCTACGGTCCTGGTCGCCATGCTGGAAACTACGGACTAGACCCCGATCATCAAGGGCGTAGTGGTCAGGCGTGACAAGACCAGACACGACCGCTTCGCCGAGGCCACGCGACGCTTCAATCATGATTGTCTCTCGGTTCCCGCTGATCGGGTCAGCGGTGAACATGACGCCAGCAACCTCGGCGTTGATCAGGCGCTGCACCACAACAGCGATCATGATCCCCGCTTCGTCGATCCCGATCCGGCTTCGATAGGCGATGGCTCGATCTGTCCATAGCGATCCCCAGCATCTCTGCACAGCCTCGATCACGGCCGCCTCGCCGGTGACATCGAGGTAGGTGTCCTGCTGGCCGGCAAACGCCGCTCCGGGCAGGTCCTCGGCGGTGGCACTCGAGCGGACGGCGACCGAGCCCGCACCGAGCTCGGCGTACGCCGCCGCAATCGCCGCGGATACCTGCCGAGGCATGACTGCGGCTTCGACATCCGCACGGATCGATACACCGTCGCCGGCGGCGATCCGCTGAGAAATCCTCGGAGCAATGGGCCTGGTCACGATCGCGTACGCGTCCGTGGTGACGACAAAGCCGTCTGGCACTGGCAGGCCGGCGCGCAGCAGCTCGCCGAGATTGGCTCCCTTGCCACCGGCCACGGCCAGGTCGTCCTGACCAAGATCACGCAGTGGCATGACGATTGTCATCTGATTTCCTCGACGCCGATGTCAGGACCAGTGGGGGCGATAGAAAACGCTCCGTTCTCTAAGTCTAGGTGCACTACGGTCGCCATATGTCCGCCGCGATGTCGCGCATCTGCTCGCTGAAGAGGTCGGTCGGATTGGCATCATGCAAGAGCTGCCGAAGATCGGCTTCGAACGCTTCCCTGCGATCGCCGAACAGCTGGGGAGTCGAG
>DATLQP010000093.1:0-9180 GCA_035535155.1 Propionibacteriaceae bacterium | reverse complement strand
GGAGGTGACCCTATGGCACGTGTGACGCTCATGGACGTGGCCCGGCATTGCGGCGTGTCGCGTGCCACGGTGAGCCTGGTGCTGAACGAGAGCCCGCTGGTCGCCGCAAAGACGCGTGACCGGGTCCGGCTGGCCATGACGGAGCTGGGATACATCTACAACCGCGCCGCGGCCTCCCTTCGCACCCAGCACAGTGACGCGATCGGTGTGGTGCTGACTAACATCACCAACCCGTACTTCGCCGAATTCGCGACGGGCCTGCAGGACATGCTGGCCAGCAGCGGCACAGTCCCATTTCTTGCCGTCAGCGGTGAGGACCGCGACCTGCAGCACCGCCTGGTGATGTCGCTGGTGGAGCGCAACGTGGACGGCATTGTGCTGGTACCTGCTCATGGCACCACGCCCGACGACCTGCCAAATCTGCTCGATACGCCCTTAGTGCTACTCGCCCGGCGTCTGAACGGGATGGATGTTGACTATGTGGGCGCGCAAAACCGCGACGGCGGGTACGCGGCCGCGGAGCATCTCTACAGCCACGGCTGCCGCCGAATCGCTTTCGTCGGCGGCTTCACCGACTCTTCGGCACGCGAGGAGCGCGCCGGCGGCGTCGACGCATTTCTCAACGACCACGGCCTGACGCTCGAAGCCGACCGCTCGGTGGTATGTGAGCCGGCGCGGCCTGACGCCCGACAGGCGACTATGCGGCTGCTGACCGACCACCCAGGTGTTGATGGCATCGTCTGCTTCAGTGACGTCGTCGCGTTCGGCGTCCTCGACGCGATCGCCGACCTGGGCCGCAGTGTCGGTTCGGACGTCCGGGTGATCGGTTTTGACGATGTCCACGACGCGGGCCTCAACCGGCCCTCGCTCAGCAGCGTCGCTGTGCCAGCTCGTGAAACCGGCCGTCGCGCCGCTCAGCTGGTGCTGGAGCGGGCGGCGGGGTCGACCGAGCCGACCGTACGAGAGGAATTCCCAACCAAGCTGGAGCCGCGAGAGACCTGCGGCTGCCCCCGTCCCCAACTGCTCGCCTGACCGGCACCTGCCTAAGGATCCTGCAGCTATGCGAACCGTACCCGTCCTGACCGGCGCCGAAGCCGCCCAGTTGATCGCTGATTTCGCGGTCATCACTGTTTCCTCTTCGTCCGGGCTTGGCTGTCCCGATGCCGTACTGGAGGCAATCGGACAGCGGTACGCCGAGACCGGCACACCGGCGAGCCTGACCACGCTGCATCCGATCGCTGCGGGCGATATGTACGGCATCAAGGGCATCGACCACCTGTGCCGGCCCGGACAGCTGCGGCGTGTCCTGGCAGGCTCCTATCCCTCCGGCGGCTCCAAGCTGGACCCGCCGCTGATCCGCGACCTGATCCACAACGATCAGATCCAGGCCCTCAACATCCCGTCCGGCGTGCTGTTCCAAATGCATCGGGCCGCCTCCACCGGGCAGCCGGGGGTGCTAACCGAGGTCGGGCTGGGCACCTACGCGGATCCGCGGCTGGATGGCGCCAAGATGAACGCCGTTACCGACGACTTCATCCAGCTGATGCAGGTCGGCGGCAACGAATACCTGTTCTATCCGGCGGTCGACATCGACGTAGCGATCATTCGAGCCACTACCGCCGACCCCTACGGCAACTTGTCATACGAGCATGAGTGCAGCACCCTCGGCGCGCTCGACCAGACCTACGCCGCGCACAATAACGGTGGCATCGTCATCGCCCAGGTCAAGAGGCTGTCGGATACCCAGCTGCCCACCCAGGCCGTCCACGTCCCCGGAATTCTCGTCGACGCGATCGTGGTCGACCCCGACCAAATGCAGACCACCCAGACCGTTTACGACCCTGCCCTATCTGGGGAGATACACCGCGACCTCGACGACATCGAGCCGGTCGAGTTTGGCCTGGAAAAGGTAATCGCCCGCCGGGCGGCGGCCGAGTTGCAGGTCGACGCCATCGTCAACCTCGGCTTCGGGATCTCCGCCGCCATCCCTAGGGTGCTACTCGAGGAGAGCCACGCCGACGACGTCACCTGGGTGATCGAGCAGGGTGCGGTTGGCGGCTTCCCGGCCACCGGGTTCGCGTTCGGGTGCGCGTTGAACCCGCAGGCTCTGTTGCAGAGCGTCGACCAGTTCACGCTGCTGCAAGGCGGCGGATTCGACGCGGCCATGCTGTCGTTCCTGGAGGTGTCTGCAGCCGGCGATGTCAACGCCTCCTACCTGCCGGCCAGGCCGCACGTGACCGCCGGCGTGGGCGGCTTCAACGACATCATCACGCGCGCGCCCAAGATCGTTTACTCCGGCTACTTCACTGCTGGCAGGAAAGACATCAAGATCGCCGACGGCCAGCTCCACATTGTCACCGACGGTGCGATCGCCAAGTTCGTCCCCGAGGTCGCCCAGATTTCCTTCTCCGGTGAGATGGCCCGCAGACGCCACCAAGAGGTGCTCTATGTCACCGAACGCTGCGTCATCCGGCTGACCGAGGCCGGGCTCACAGTGATCGAAATCGCCCCGGGTGTCGATCTTGAAAAAGATGTTCTCGCCAAGGCGGGGGTACCGCTCCTGGTGAGCCCCGACCTACAGCTGATGTCCGCTGCGTTGTTCTGCCCCGAACCGATGGGATTGATCTTGTCCCAGAAACCGTCCCGGATCTAAGGAACCACCATGCCCGCCACCCATTACGACTACGTGATCGTCGGTGCAGGCGCCGCAGGCTGCGCCGTCGCCAACCGGCTCTCGGCCGACCCGAATACGACCGTGCTGCTGCTCGAGGCCGGTGGCAAGGACTGGTCGCCGCTGGTCCACATGCCCGTCGGGTTCACCAAGCTGAGCGGCCCACGCTACAACTGGGAGTTCTCCACGGTTCCACAGCCGCAGCTCAACAACCGGGAGATGTGGTACCCGCAAGGCCGCACCCTGGGCGGCAGCACCTCGATCAACGCGATGATCTACATCCGCGGCCAGAAAGAGGACTACGAAGCCTGGGCGGCCCTCGGCAACAAGCACTGGGGCTATGAGCAGGTGTTGCCGTTCTTCCGGCGAGCCGAGGCCAACGAGCGCCTCAACGACCGCTATCACAGCAGTGTTGGCGCGGTGAATGTCACCGAGCAGATCCAGCACAACCCCTTGAGCAAGGCGTTCGTGCGCGCTGCCCAGGAGCTCGGAGTCCCTTTCATTGCCGACTTCAACGGCGACGTGCAAGAAGGCGTCAGCTGGTACGACGTCACCCAGAAGAACGCCCGTCGAGAAAGCACCGCTACCGCGTACCTGAAACCAATCCGGTCACGGAAGAACCTCACAGTGCTCACCCACGCCCTAGGCCGCAAGATCATCGTGCGGAACGGTCTGGTGACCGGGCTAGACATGTTGATCAACGACAGGCCAGAGCACGTACATATCGATCGTGAGTTGATCCTGAGCGGCGGAGCAATCAACTCACCGCGGCTGCTGCTGCTCTCTGGCATCGGGCCGGCGGATGAGTTGCGCCCGACCGGCATCCCCGTCGTCCACGACCTGCCAGGGGTGGGCAAGAACCTCCAAGATCACATGGACGTCTACCTCACCGCCGAGACCACCCCGGTCAGCTATAACGCCTCCGACCGGCCCGACAAGGCCGCGCTTGCAGGCCTGCAGTACATCACCACCAAGACCGGGCCGATCACGGCTTCTGTCTGCGAGGCTGGCATGTTCGTGCGCAGCACGCCCGAGGTGGCAACGCCCGACATCCAGATGCACGCCCTGCCCGCCTATGTGATCGACCACGGCCGGATGCGAGTCAAGGGTCATGGGATGACGATCAACACGTGCCATCTACGGCCCCGCAGCGTTGGCTCAGTCACCCTGCACACCGCAAACCCGGACGATCCACCTGCCATCGATCCCGCCTTCCTCACCGACCCTTACGACTGGGACAGATCGCTGGACGGCTTCCGCTGGGGGCGGGAGATGATACGCAGCAAGGCGTACCGGCCGTTCGTGATCAAGGAGTATCTGCCTAGCGCGGACATCAAGACCGACTCCGAAATCCGCGAGTATGTCAAGCAGTGGGCGAAGACCGACTACCACCCTGTCGGCTCTTGCAGGATAGGCGACGATGATCTTGCCGTCGTTGATCAAGAACTCAGGGTCCGCGGTCTGGACGGACTCCGGGTGATCGACGCGTCGATCATGCCCAAGCTGATCAGCGGCAACACTATGGCCACATCGACCATGATCGGCGAGAAGGGCGCTCATCATGTGCTGCGCGGCCTTAACCCACCTGACCCGAGCGACGGTCCCACATGAGCGAATCCGCACAGGTGGCCGTCGGGCGGGTCAGCGTCGAGGTCGATCAAGCCATCGCGACCATCTGCCTGGACCGGCCGGCCAAGCACAACGCGCTGACCCCGGAAATGCTGCAGCAGCTCGAACAGATCTTGATCGGCCTCGACGCCGACCGAACGGTACGGGTCGTCCTCGTCACCGCGGCCGGCGACCGTTCCTTCTGCGCCGGCGCGGACATCAAGCGCTTCAAGGCGTTAGAGCCGCTGGAGATGTGGGCGCAATGGACTCGCCTTGGGCACCGGGTATTTGATCATCTCGCTGGGCTGCGGCAGCCAACCATCGCCGCAGTGTCCGGTAATGCGTACGGCGGCGGGTTCGAGCTGGCCCTCGCCTGCGACCTTCGGATACTCGCCGATGACGCAACGCTCGGCCTGACCGAGGTCGGCATTGGCACCCTCCCCGGTTGGGGTGGTACCGGACGGCTCCGCGATCTCGTGGGCGTCGGACGAGCCAAGGAGTTGATCTTCACCGGCGAACCGTTGACCGCCGAGCGGGCGCTGGTCTGGGGTGTCGTCAACCAGCTCGCCCCCAAGGCACAAGTGATCAACGCTGCCCACGCCTTGACAAACAAGATTGCCGAGCGAGCACCGATCGCGGTCCAGATGGCCAAGCAAGCGATCGACGCCGACGACGCCTATCGGGCGATGGAGCAAGTCAGCTCCGCCGCCACCGCCTTCACCGAGGACGCCGCCGAAGGTTTCGCGTCCTTCACCGAGAAACGCGACCCGCACTACCGCGGGATCTAAACCGCCGCCCCTGAATTCAGCACCGAATTCACCACCGAACGAAAGCACTCCCATGACCACGATCACCAGCACCGCTCCCACCACGATCACTGCCAACATGTGGCCCAACATCATTGACGGCCGCGAAGTCGGTGGCGGAGGTGAGGAGGTGCTGCGCGATAGTCCAGCACACGACATCCGCGTCGCCAGCTACCACAGCGCCAGCGAGGCCGATGTGGACGCTGCGGTCACCGCAGCCCACCGGGCCTTCAGCGGCGGTGACTGGCCGCGAACCTCGGGTGCGGAGAGGGCCGCACTGCTTCGCGCCGTCGCGGCCCGGATTGAAGCCGAACGCGACGAGCTTGCCTTGATCGAGACGCTTGAGTCCGGCAAGCCCATCTCGCAAGCAAAGGACGAGGTGTCCAGCGCGGCGGGAATCTGGTACTACGCCGCCAGCCTCGCCCAGCACGCCTACGGTGACGCCCACAATGGCCTGGGCCCGAACTATCTGGCAGTAACGGTCAAGGAACCGGTTGGTGTTGTCGGCGTGATCACACCGTGGAACTTCCCGCTCCTGATCGTCTCTCAGAAGCTGCCATTCGCACTGGCGGTGGGCTGCACGGCCGTGGTCAAGCCGAGCGACCTCACACCGGGCACTACAACTCGCCTCATCCAGATCCTGCATGATGTAGGCCTTCCCGACGGCGTTGTCAACCTGGTCCAGGGCGGCGGTGACGTGGGCGGCTGGCTGTCGGGCCATCCGGGCACCCATATGACGACATTTACCGGATCCACTGGCGTCGGCCGGATGGTCGCCCAGGCTGCTGCCAAAGACCTGAAGAAGGTGAGCCTGGAGCTGGGCGGCAAGAACCCGCAAGTGATCTTCCCCGATGCTGATCTTGATGCGGCGCTGGAGAAGGTCGTCTTCGGCGCGTACTTCAACCAAGGCGAGTGCTGTAACGCCGGCTCCCGGCTCCTGGTGCACGCCGACATTGCGGATGAGTTCACTGAACGGGTCGTGGAGCGCGCCAAGGACGTCACCGTCGGGAATCCGCTCGATCCCGACACGAAGGTCGGAGCGCTGATTTCGGAGAAGCATCTCGGCGTGGTCAGCGGTTATGTTGATCTTGGCCAGGCCGAAGGTGCCTCGGTCGCGCTCGGCGGGAGCCAACTCGACTCGGATCGCGGCCGCTACTACTCGCCTACCGTGCTCGCCGGCGTACCCAAGACCGCCCGGGTTGCTCTGGAAGAGATCTTCGGCCCCGTGCTGTCGGTGGTCCGATTTGCCGATCTTGCTGAGGCCGTGGAGATCACCAATGCCACCGGGTACGGGCTGAGCGCGGGGGTTTGGAGCCGCGACATCGACACTGCGCTTGGCTATGCGCGGGCCACCAAGGCCGGGACCGTCTGGGTCAACTGCTACATGGACGGCTTCCCCGAGATTTCCTTCGGTGGCTATGGCGCCTCGGGCATCGGGCGGGAGCTCGGCCACACCGCGATCGACGAGTACATCGAACACAAGAGCACGATCATCCGCACCGGCACCCAGGCACCTTCCTGGGTCGGCGGCGTCGGCGAGAAGTGAGGTGGGAGCCGTGTACTGGGCCTCACGCCGAGTCAGCGAACGCCGCAGCCTGCCTTTCGGCGACGCGACGACGACCGCCGCAAACGATGCCCTCGAGGTCGCCGCAGGTAAGGTGTCGCGGCTGGCTGCCGACTACCCCGACTACTTCCCCCTCTACACCGACAACGGTCATTGGAAGCATGGCAAACAAGCGTGGACCAACTGGTGCGAAGGCTTCCTGGGCGGCCAGATGTGGCTGTTCTATGAGCTTGGATTGGGCGACGACTGGAGGGCCCTGGCCGAGCAGTACAGCAAGCTCGTCGAGGAGCGTCAGTACGACGACCAGGTTCACGACCTCGGCTTTGTGCTGTGCCCGACCTGGAAGAAGTCGTGGGAACTCACCGGTGACGACACCCGCCGCCAGGTGATCATCCAGGGCGGCAGGACCATGGCCACTCGGTTCAACACCAAGGGCAAGTATCTACGCTCGTTCCTCGCGCCGGATTCGATCTTCATCGACATCATGATGAACGTCGGAATCATTGCGGTGGCGGGGCTGGAGACCGGCGATCAGGATCTGCTCGACGTCGCGGAGCAGCATTGCGAGACGACCCGCAAGTACCTGGTGCGCGGCGACGGCTCGACCAGCCATGAAGGCATCTTTGATCTTGGTACCGGAGAATTCCTCCGGCAGACGACGCAGCAGGGCTGGCGCAACGACTCCTCGTGGGCGCGCGGTCAGGCCTGGTCACTCTACGGGTTCACGTCCATGTACGCGCTGACCGGCAACCCCCACTGGCTCGCCACGGCTGAGTTGAACGCCGACTACTGGCTGGAGCGGACCGGCGGCCAGGACCCGGTGCCGCCGAACGACTTCGACGAACCCGATCCCGTACGCCGGTGGGAATCCTCTGCCGCCGCTTGTGCCGCGGGCGGATTGATCATGCTCGCCTCCCTGGTTGCCGACGATGATCAAGCCCAGCGCTACCACGCCCAGGCCGAGGCCACCATCGCCCGGCTGTGCGAGCCGGAGTTCCTCGCCCACGAGGAGGCCTGGGAAGGCGTACTCAAGCACGGCTCGTACCACGAGGCCAAGGAGCTCGGAGTCGACGAGAGCGTCATGTGGGGCGAGTACTTCTTTGTCGAGACTCTTGCCCGAGTGGTGCAGGCACCATGACTGCGACGATCAGCCGACCGCCACTCAGCGACCGGCTCGCCAGCAGCAAGGTGATCGCAGTGCTGCGCGCCCCACACGTTGCCGCCCTCGCTCCGGTCTGCGACGTGCTGGTCGAGGAAGGCATCCTCGGCATCGAGTTGACCCTCACAACGCCCGATCTGCTCGGGGCCCTATCCGACCTGGTCGACCGGTACACCGCCACTGCAGATGTCGGTGTCGGCACCATCCTCACCGAGTTAGACGCCCAACGAGCAATCGACAGCGGGGCGCAGTTCCTGGTCACCCCGACCATGAATCTGCCGGTGATCAAGCTCGCCGTCCAACGCCAGATTGCGGTCTTTCCCGGCGGCCTGACTCCGACCGAGCTCGCCGCCGGCTGGGACGCCGGCGCAACTGCCGTCAAGATCTTTCCCGCACAGACGGTCGGCGCCGGATACCTCAAGCACCTGCGCGGCCCATTCCCCGATCTGCAGGCCGTCCCATCAGGCGGGGTCGACCTGGACGCCAGCCGTCAGTGGCTCGCCGCTGGTGCGGTCGCGGTCAGCATCGGCGGACCGCTGCTCGGCGACGCCCTGAACGGCGGCGACCTGTCCGCGCTCCGCGACCGGTGTGGGGCCGTCCGTGCGGTGGTTGCCGAGACGGTGCTGTCATGACGGTGCTGTCATGACTGTGCTGACCTTCGGCGAGGCTCTCGTCGGCTACGCGAGCGTCGAAGGCGACCTGCGGACCGCGACTCATTTCACCCGGTTCCCCGGTGGTGCCGACCTCAATGTCGCCGTTGGCCTCACACGGCTCGGAGTCCGAACCACCTGGGCGAGCGTGCTCGGCAACGACGCCCATGGCGACTACCTTGCCGATGCCGTCGGTCAGCTTGGGATGACACCCCTGGTATGCAGAGCCGACGGCCCGACCGCGCTCATGTTCAAAGCCGGCGGAGCGGACGGCGACCCCGAGGTACTGCAGGTCCGACATGCCAGCGCGTTCGCCCGGCACGCCGAAGAGTTGCTGACCAGCGATGTGTTGGCGCTGGACGGAGTGCAGCATGTGCACCTGACCGGCATCGTGCTCGGCATCTCTCCGGCAGCTCGGGTTGCCGCGCTCACCCTCCTCGACGCCGCAGTCAACGCCGGCCTTAGCGTCTCCTTTGATCCCAATCTCCGCCTCAACCTCTGGCCCGACCAAGAGGAGATGCGCGGCATGATCAACACCGTCGCTGCCCGCGCCACCGTACTGATGCCGGGCCTCGTGGAAGGTCGCCTGCTCACCGGAGCGAGTGAACCCGACGACATCGCACAGTTCTACCTGAGTCGGGGTGTGCAGGAAGTAGTGATCAAGCTCGGAGCAGCCGGCGCTCGTGGCTGGACCGCCGATGGCGGAACCGCCCGCTCCCGGT
>DATLQP010000092.1:0-9318 GCA_035535155.1 Propionibacteriaceae bacterium | reverse complement strand
TAAACGGAGAGATCTTTTCCGTAGCCGGAGTGCTTGAAGCCGCCGTGCGGCATCTCGGCCTGCAGCGGAATATGGCAGTTGACCCAGACACAGCCGAAGTCCAGCCGGGCAGACATCCGCACCGCCGTGCCCGTGTCGGAGGTCCACACCGAGGATGCAAGCGCAAATTCGGAGTCGTTGGCGAGGGCGACGGCCTCGCCTTCGTCCCGGAACCTCTGGACGGTGATCACCGGGCCGAAGATCTCGGTGCTGATCAACTCATCGCTTTGTTGTACGTCGGCGATCACTGTCGGCTCGTAGAAGTAGCCGCGTTCGCCAACCTGATTGCCGCCGGTCACAACTCTCGCATGATCAGGAGTCCGCTCCACCAGCCCTGAGATATGACGCAGCTGATTGGCATTGTTGATCGGCCCGTAGAACAGATCCTCATCGTTCGGGTCATAGCCGGTCCGGGTCTCGGCCGCCGACCTGCCGAGCTCGGCCACGAAGTCGTCGTAGATCCCGGACTGACACAGCACTCGGGTCGCAGCCGTACAGTCTTGGCCGCCGTTGAACAGGCCACCTACCTTGATCCCCTCAACTGTCGAGGGAAGATCGGCGTCGTTGAACACTACGACGGGGGCCTTGCCGCCCAGCTCGAGGTGCGCAACCTTGACATCGGCCGCCGCAGCTGTGGCCACCGCGATGCCTGCACGGGTGGAGCCGGTGATCGACACCATCCGAGGAATGGGGTGCGAAACGAGGGTGGCACCAGTGTCTCGGTCACCGCAGACCAGGTTCGCCACGCCCTTGGGGTAGATCTCCTGCATCTTCTTCACCATCCACACCGCGGACGCAGGTGTGGTGTCGGATGGCTTCAGAACGACCGTGTTGCCGGCCGCAAGCGCGGGGGCGAACTTCCAGACCGCCATCATCATGGGGTAGTTCCAGGGCGCCACCTGCCCGACCGGACCGCGCGGCTCGCGGCGCACGTAAGAAGTGAATCCCCTCATGTATTCGCCTGCTGACTTGCCCTCCAGGACGCGAGCAGCACCGGCGAAGAAGCGGATCTGATCGAGCATCGGCCCGATTTCCTCCGACATCGTCACCGAGAACGGCTTGCCGGTGTTCTCGCACTCGAGCCGCGCCAGCTCCTCCGCGTTCGCCTCGATCAGGTCGGCCAGCTTCAGCAGGAAGCGCTGCCGCTCGCCAGGCGTCGTCCATCGGTAGCTGTCGAAAGCGGCTGCGGCGGCCTGGAAGGCCGCGTCAATGTCCTCCGCGCCAGAGTTCGGCGAGGTGGCGTACACCTCACCGGTCGAAGGATCGATGATGTCCAATACATCGCCCGATGCCGCCGGGCGCTCCTCACCATTGATGATGTTGGCGAAGACTTGTTTGTCTGCCATGGCGCAACCTTTCAGCCTTACTGGTTCGAAAATCCCATCATCGCCCCGCATGTTCGGGGTGGCTATGGCCGCCCGTGCTAGACATCGTGCTCGGGGCATCCAGGGACGGGTTCTGGTCGAAGAAGCCGAACGGCTTGAGCCAGAACGAAATGATGTCGACTGGCATGATCGGCCAGTCTTCGGTACGCGTGATGTGGTGGATCCCGAAGACGTACCACAGCACTACGTCGGTATCCACCAGCGGTGCGTCGTCGGTTATCCAGCGGGTCATGCCGGTGTCCTCACTCGACTGGGTGGGGTAGTCACCGGCCGGCCACCGTTCGGCATCGTCGTACGCGGTGACCCAGATGGTGTGACCGACGACCGGAGCCCGTGCGTACACCGGTGAGGACGTGTCCAGCAGCGAAGGGATCGCCGCTCCGGGCACCAGCTTGTACGCCGTGTTGCTGCCGTGGCGATTGCGCTTGCTCGGGTTGAGCACTTTCCAGCTCCGCTGGCTTTCCCACTTGTAGTCGCGGGCGGACTGCTGCTCGGATTCGATGATCGTGTTCTGTGTCGACACGCCCAATCCGTACGGGTTGGTCTCGCTGATCGGCTCCGCGACTGAGTCCACTTCCACCACTGTGTTCTCCGCGCCATCAATATCCAGATCGAGCTTGGCGATCACGAAGTGCTGGTGGAACGGAGCGTAGGTCCGCACGTCGACCTTCGTGCCGTACGGTGAGCTGTCGTCGTCGCTCTCCATCGGGGTGGTCACCATCAAGCCGGTGGCCCTGATCTCGCACTCGATGTTTCCGTCCTGATAGAACCGCCAATAGACCAGGTACTCGTAATTGGCGACGGTGACGTGCGCTGAGACGACCATCCGTCGCATCCGGCGGACCTCGGCGCCGGTCTCCGCGTCAACGTGCTTCCACAGCACCGCGTCGTCTTCCTCGTGCAAGCAGACAGCACGCTCGATCATGATCGGCTCGCCGCGCGAGTCAGGCACCACGGCGTCGATATATCTGATCTCGCCGAGACAGTCGCAGCCCAGCTCCAGTGAAGTGGTCATGTAGCCCAGTCCCCACTCGCCGATATCGAACGCGGTGCGTCGATAGTGATCGAAGCCTGGGTCCCGGTACGGCACCACCATCTCGGCGAAAGACATCCGGTAGGCGATCTCTCGCTTGGTGCCCTGGTCGTCGAAGGCAACCTGGTAGATCACCGGGCCTTCCCGGAAGTTGAACCCCAGCCGGATTGACCAGTTCTGCCAGCGCAGCTCGTTGCCGTCCACAGTGAAGGAGACGCCTTCCGGCTGGGTGATCTCCAACGGCTTGAGATCGGTGCGCTGCCGGGTGCCGCGTACCCGCGGATCGTATTCGGCATCCACCTTCGGTAGCCCGTAGTCATGGTGATCTTCAATCTCGAGCACCTCGAGCGTGTTCACGTCGACGATGATCTTGAGGCCGGAGATCGGGTGTGCATACGGATTTCCCTCGGGCGTCTCGCGCATCCACAGGTCGCACCAGCCAAGCCGCCGATCACGCCACTGCTCGGGCATTGTCGCTTTGCCGTAGGTCCAGACGTCGAAGAGCACCAAGGACGGGTCGGTGATGCCGCGCGCGGCGAGCCGGGCCAGCACCTCGGGGTGCTCATGCAACGCGTGATCAACATCGTGGTACTCATCGATAGTGAAGTTGGGACAGACACCCGGCTGATGAGTCCAGGAGTCAACGCGATCACCGATGAGGTCGACCACCGCTTCATAGGTCTGGTTGGTATCCCGGCTCCACAAGACCGAGAGTGAGCGCCGGGGCACTGCATCGCCGGGCTTCCAGGCCTTCACATCGGCCTTCGTCGGCTCCTTCAGCTCGATTGACGCGAAGCGCCACAAGTCGGTGACGTCCTGATCGCGCCGCAAGATCGCCGCTGTGCGCTGAAACTCTGTCGGGGAAAGCGGATCAAGCGGATGAGCGACCATGGGCAGGGAATCCTCTCTGTTCCTTAGCTGCTCGCGCATCGCGCTTCGTGTCCCCGCCGTCGTCGTCGCTCGCAGAGGAAAGAATGCCTCTGCTCACTTCTCCTCCGTGCGGCGACGCGCCATTCCGACGCTCGCAGCTTCTGGGCGAGCCCACGGCCGAGCCAAATACTCGCCGTTGAGCTGAGACCAGCAAAGTCTTATCTGGCATGATCGCATGTCCCCGCATCGTGCAGGAATAGCAACATATTGCGCAACCGCGCAAAACCTAGAAGCCCAGCCGGTTGAGGTGCTTGGGGTCGCGCTGCCACTCCTTCAACACCTTCACCCGGAGATCGAGATAGACCGGCGTTCCCAGGAGTGCCTCGATCTGGTGTCGGGCCGTCGCGCCGATCTCGCGCAGCCGGCTGCCACGGTGGCCGATCATGATCCCCTTTTGGGAATCGCGCTCGACGATCATGGAGGCATAGATGTCAAGCAGCGGCTTGTCGGCCGGCCGGCCTTCGCGAAGTCCCATTTCATCTATCGTGACCGTGATCGAGTGCGGCAACTCATCTGTGACGTCCTCCAGTGCCGCCTCGCGGATTAGCTCAGCAACGAGGGTTTCCTCCGGCTCGTCGGTGACCTCGCCGTCGGGATACAGCGGTGGCCCCTCGGGCAACAGGCCGATGAGGGTGTCGCTCATCACGTTGAGCTGGAAATGCTGCGTGGCCGACACCGGGACGATGTCGGCCCAGCTGATCTCCAGTGAGGTCTCCAGCCCAGCAATGCTGACCAGATGCTCGGCCATCCGCTGCGGTGAGGCAAGGTCGGACTTTGTCGCGATGGCTACCAGTTTCGGAGTCTTCGGCAGGGCGGCGAGCTCACCGACCAGGTACCGATCGCCAGGACCGATTCGTTGGTTGGCGGGCAAGCACACGCCGACCACGTCGACCTCTGACCACGTTGCCCGGACGACGTCGTTGAGCCGCTCACCGAGCAGCGTCCGCGGCTTGTGCAGACCAGGAGTATCGATGATCACGAGCTGAGCATCCGGCCGGCGCACGATGCCGCGTACGGCGTGCCGGGTGGTCTGCGGCTTCGAGGATTCGATCACGATCTTTTGACCAACCAGCGCATTGGTGAGGGTGGATTTGCCTGCATTCGGCCGGCCGACGAAGCACGCGAAACCGGAGCGAAAGCGGTCATCCCCCGTGTCGGTCACCTGAGCACCCGTCGTCTTGACGCCTGTGCTGCGAAACGAACTCCCCAGAACACCCAGAACGGGTCTTTTCGACGGCTGTGCTGCGAAACGTACGCCGCGGAGGCTGTCACAGCTGGCTTACCTCGATGACCTGGCCCTGCCCGTTCACCGACCACAAGGCAACGCCCGACCCGGGCAGGTCGCGCAATATGTCAAGATCATCGGCTGACGGCGTCTTGCCTGCCACGGCCGCGGCTTCGAGGCCTTCGGCACCTGAGGAGACTGCCATCGCGACAGCTGCGGCGACGGCTGAGAGTTGCAGATGGACCAAGTCCACGCTGACGGCCGCATAGCTGCGGCCGTCGGCGTCGCGCACAGCGGCGCCCTGCTGAGCCCCCGTACGCGCCAGTGCGGCGCGCGCCAGCGTGATCAGCTTGATGTCTTCCGGATCGGAAGGATGAGAGGGAATGGAAGGCTTGTCAGCCGCGGCATCGCTCACGAGACGTGCGCCTGCTCGGCAACCATTTGGGTAGCCGCATCCGCTCGAGCATCCGCCTCGGATTCTTCCGAAGAGATCCTGGTGACGATCACCGTCCCGATATTGTTCCGACGGCCGGCCGATCGTTCGGCGACCAGTTCCAAGCCGTCATACTTGACCACCGAGCCCGCAATCGGGACCTTGTTGAGCTGCTTGGCCATCAGGCCGCCGACGGTTTCCACGTCGTCGTCAGTGAGCTTGAGACCGAAAAGATCGCCCAGCTCGTCGACCGGCAGTCGTGATGACACCCGATATCGCTCTTTACCCAGCTGGGTGATGTCGGTGTTCTCCTCGTCGTATTCGTCGATGATCTCACCGACGATCTCCTCGAGGATGTCCTCGATGGTGACCATCCCGGCCGTGCCGCCGAACTCGTCGACCACGATCACCAGATGCACCCGTTTGGCCTGCATCTCCTGCAGCAGTTCGTCGACCGGCTTGGAGTCGGGGCACCAGACCGGTGGACGCATCATTGAGCCGACCCGTTCGGTGGACTGCGCATCCGGCGCGTCGTAGATCCGTTTGATGACGTCCTTCAGATAGAGCACACCCACGACGTCGTCGATTCCTTCCCGGATGACCGGGATGCGGCTGAAGCCGGATCTGAGCGCCAGCGAGACAGCCTGCCGGAGGGTCTTGTACTCCTCGATGAACACCATGTCGGTGCGCGGCACCATCACCTCGCGGGCGATCGTGTCCCCCAGGTCGAACACGGAGTGAATCATCCTGCGTTCCCCGGACTCGATCTCCTCCCTTGCCTCGGCCAGATCGACAAGCTCGCGCAGTTCGGCCTCGGAGGCGAACGGGCCATCGGTAAATCCCTGGCCCGGAGTCAGCGCATTACCGATCATGATCAGCAGCCGCGGAAATGGCCCGAGGACGGTGGTAATTGCCACGATCGGTCCTGCGGCAGCGCAGGCGACCCGGTCGGCATGCTGACGGCCCAGGGTACGGGGCGCGACCCCCCACGCGATATACGAGACGATGATCATGATGCCGGCGGTGACGGCGCCGGCCTGCCAGGTCTTGGGAATCAGTGAGAAGATCACGTTCGCGACCAGGATGATCGCGGAGATCTCGATCATGCTTCGGACGAAGAGCGCCGTGTTCAGGTAGCGCGGTGGATCCGCGACGATCTTGCGGACTCGTTTCGCACCGGGCCGGCCCTGTTCCACCAGCCGGTCGGCACGGGCTTTAGAGAACGATGACAGCGCGGCCTCTGCCGCCGCGATCAATCCAGCCAAGATCATCAAGACGACGGCGATGCCGATCTGGAGCCAGTAGGCCGGCGTCATCCTGGAGTCCTTGACCGGTCCGAGCGCTGCTCGCCCCAGGCCGAGACGATCTTGTCGGTGAGGCCGAACATCTCCGCGTGCTCCTCGGGTGTGGCGTGGTCGTACCCCAGCAGATGCAACAACCCGTGTACCAACAGATACTCCGACTCCTGCTGCGGAGAACGCTGATGCTCTGCGGCCTGCCGTTCGGTGACTGCCGGACATAACACGATGTCGCCGAGCAGCCCTACCGGAGACTCCTCGCCATCACTTGGTGGTCGCAGCTCATCCATCGGAAAGCTCATCACGTCGGTCGGTCCGGGTTCGCCGAGGTACTTCTCGTGGTAGGCGCCCATAGTGTCCTCATCCACCAGAAGAATCGACAGCTCAGCCAGTGGATGGATGCGGAGCTGATCGAGGGCAAAGGTCGCAAGTCTGACGAGGCCCACATCATCGGCCTCGATGCCCGACTCATTGCTGATGTCGATGCTCACGTCCGAGCTTCCACCAGCGCTCGGATCATTCCGGCCACCGCCTAACGACCTGGACGGACTGGCGGTGCGGAGTGGCTGGACTCCCGCCCTGCATCGGTACGATCAGCCTCGAACATGTCGTACGCCGCAACGATCCGGCCCACCAGCTTGTGCCGCACGACATCGTGATTGGTGAGATTGCAGAATGCGATGTCGTCGACATTATCGAGGATGCCGCGTACGACGCGAAGACCGCTGCGGGTGCCGCCGGGCAGATCGACCTGGGTGATGTCGCCTGTCACGACCATCCTGGAGCCGAAGCCCAGGCGGGTCAGGAACATCTTCATCTGTTCCATTGAAGTGTTTTGTGCCTCATCCAAGATGATGAAGGCGTCGTTCAGGGTCCGGCCGCGCATGTACGCCAGCGGTGCGACCTCGATGGTTCCGGCGGTCAACAACCGCGGAATCGAATCCGGGTCGAGCATGTCGTGCAGCGCATCGTAGAGCGGCCGCAGGTACGGATCGATCTTGTCGCTGAGAGTGCCAGGGAGGAAGCCGAGATGCTCGCCCGCCTCCACCGCAGGACGGGTCAGGATGATTCGGTTGACCTGTTTGTTCTGCAGGGCCTGGACTGCTTTTGCGACGGCTAGATAGGTCTTCCCGGTACCGGCCGGACCGATGCCGAAGACCACGGTGTGCTTGTCGATGGCATCGACGTACCGCTTCTGGTTCAGCGTTTTCGGCCGAATGGTCTTGCCGCGGGAGGACAAGATGTTGTGCGTCAGCACATCCGCGGGCCGAGTGTCCTCGCGTCCAGCGAGCATCGAGCAGGTGCGCTCCACTGCGTCGGCAGTCAAGCCCTGGCCGGTTCGCAGCACCGTGACCAGCTCGGTGATCGCGTCGATGGCAAGGTCTACCGCCGCGGGGGATCCAGTCAGGGTGATTTCGTTGCCCCGGACATGGATTCCCGCCTCGAGCTCGCGTTCGAGGATGTGCAAGAACTCGTCGCGAGGCCCCAGGATGTTCACCATCTCGACCGACGCCGGAACTGTCACTCGGCGCAGCTCCTCCAGACCGCCGTCACCAGTTCGCTGGCCCGATGCCTTCCTCAATGAGTTGGAGGCGGGCGATTCTCGATGGCGGGTGGTGGACGCGTCAGGAGCGCTGGCCGTGAAGTCTGACCTACTCAGTTGGTTCCTCGCTGTCGGATGGAAATGTCAACACCCCATCCTAGGTCACCGGTGCACGGGAGCAATCAAACTTTCGGATCGCGCTCCGCCGTGGTGAGCCAGGCTGGGCCAACAAGCGTCAGCCTCAGCGAGCGGAGCAATCAAACTTAGTGGCGCGCACTCATATCGGATTGCATTGCAAACCGGTCGGTGGCGGCGACCAGTGCGTCAAGGATGCCGGGTTCGGAGAATGCGTGACCGGCCGCGGGCGCGATCGTGAATTCGGCCTCCGGCCAGGCCTGATGCAACTCGTACGCGGTGACCGCCGGAGTCGCGACGTCGTAGCGACCTTGGATGATGACTGCTGGAATCCCGCGCAACTGTGCGGCGTTCGCGATCAGCTGACCCTCGGCGAGCCAGCCGCGATGAAAGAAGTAGTGGTTTTCGATGCGGGCAAAGGCCAGCGCAAAGGCCGGATCGCCGAATTCGGCAATCAGGCCGTCATCCTGCTCCAGGGTGATCGTGGCAGCCTCCCAGGTGCTCCACGCCGCCCCTGCCGGGCCATGTACTTCCGGGTCGGGGTTGAACAGCAGCTCGTGGTAGGCAGCAATCGCGTCACCGGTGAAGGAGCGACCACCCAGCGGGGCCCGGAACATCTCGTAGCGCTCCGGAAACAGCTGCCCAGCCCCACCGTTGTAGTAGAAGTCGAGCTCGCTCCGACGGAGTGTGAAGATGCCACGTAGCACGAGCTCGGTGACGCGGTCGGGGTGATCTTCGGCGTACGCCAATGCGAGCGCACTGCCCCAAGAGCCCCCGAACACCTGCCAGCGGTCGATGCCCCGGTACTCGCGCAGCCGCTCGATGTCGGCGACAAGGTGCCAGGTGGTATTGGCGCTGAGATCGGCGTCGGGCTCACTGGCGTGCGGTCGGCTCCGGCCGCAGCCGCGCTGATCGAACAGCACGACGCGATAGCGTGCCGGGTCGAACAGCCGCCGGACGGTGGATTCGATGCCGCCACCAGGCCCACCGTGCAAGAAGACAACAGGCTTGCCTGCGGGGTTTCCGCACTCTTCCCAATGGATCTGCTGCCTATCGCCGACGTCCAGCATTCCGCTGGCGTACGGCTCGATCGGTGGATATAGCGGGTCAGGGCGGTGCTCATCCATTGCGGTCCCTCCCCGTCAACTCACCTGGCGCTCATTCCTCGTCGGGAACGATATGGACGGCGGCCTCCTCCGCGCTTGCTCCGGCGCCGTCGATGCCGACATCGATACCAACGAGGTCAGACTCCACATCAGGTCCGATGCCCCCGTTGGTATCTACCAGCCGGCCGGCA
>DATLQP010000091.1:0-5590 GCA_035535155.1 Propionibacteriaceae bacterium | reverse complement strand
ACCGCCGCGACCGTGATGACCGTGTGCGGTCGGCCGACGATGCCGAGTCCGACGATCTCATCAAGCCGCCCGACGATCGCGACGTCCTTACCGCCGCGCCGAAACACTTGGTCTCGCACGATCTGGTGCCACATGGTGGTCGGAGCTGCGGCGAAGAAGGGCAGACAGATCAGCGCGGCAGTCACCGCACTGGCGATGATCATCTGCAGGGCGGCTCGGAACCGACCTACCAGCAGCAACCAGGCAAAAACGATCAAGAGGCTGACGACCCCCCAGACCTTGATCGTCACTGCGAACCCGAGCAGCGCTCCGGCACCAATGGCCCGGCCGCGAGGCAGCGAGCTGGCGTGGACGAGAGGCTGAAGCAGGATGATCGCGAGCAGCAGTGCGGTGGTCGCTGGGCACTCCAACAAGGTCGACTTGTCGGCATACACGGCTCGGTAGAACACGGCATAACCGAGCCCACCGAACAGCGCCGCGACGAGGCCGATGGGCCTGAGAATTCTCCAGATCAGGAGCGCGTTCACTGCTCCGAGCAGCATCCACGCCAGGCGAGCTGCGGCGAAACCGTACGAATCGCTGGTCAGCTGTGCTCCCAGGGCGAACGGCGCGAGCAGCAGCGGCATGCCTGGGGGATGAAGCACCAAGAAGTCCTGGTAAGGAAGCCGACCGTGCACCAGCCCGGTTGCGGCGGCGTAGTACACCCCGTCGTCGTAGTTGCCGAGACCAAGAAGCCCGCCGCCGCGCAGCACGGGTACCAGCCGGAACGCGAAAGCGATCGCAGCTAGCGCGATCGCCCACAACCAATCCCGGCTTTCGGTTGCCGTGGTCTTGTCGATGGACGTATCAGTCTGGGCCTGGGGGATGCCCATGGGTCCAGGATTCCCGCTTGCTGCTGTGATGAAACTGAACGGGCAACAGAGAGCCTCGGGACTAGTCTTCCCGAATGGTCATGGACACCGTTCGGCCGCGGCCGGCTGGTGTGGGTCCGGCTGAGGAGCCAGTGCACAGCCAGAGTCGCTGGGGCATCCGAAAGCGTTCCGTCCTCAGTGCGGTCGTCGTGGTGACTTTCTCCTTGCTCGTCGGAGGTGCGTTCTTACTGCTTGTGCTGCAGTCGTCGTTGATCTCGGCGGCGTGGAACAACCTGGCGCTGCGTGCCAACGATGTCGCCCGGCTCCTCGACGAAGAAGGTGTTCGGGAAACTCAGTCGACGCTTGTCGAAGATCGGCGCAGTAGCGAGCAGGTGCAGATCATCGACTCCGCCAATCAGGTGGTCGCCTGGAGCACTCGGCGGCTACGCACCGAGCCGATCTCTGCGTTGCGGCCGGTCCCCGGGAAGACTGCGAAAGAGCAGCTGCCGCGAGTGCCGGCATTGGGTGAGGATGACGAGGTTCTGGTTAGTGCCCGGGGCGTCGAGGTGCACAACCAGGCTTACGTCGTCCTGGTTGCCGCGCCGCTGGAGGTGCAGACGGACGCGCTGCGAACGGTCGGACTGCTGCTGCTGGTGGCGGCGCCGCTGCTTGTCGCTCTTGTTGCGGTGGCCGTGTGGGTGCTGGTCGGCCAATCCCTCAAAACCGTGGAACGGATCCGCCGCCAGGTGGCAGAAATCGACGGGCGGCGGCTCAGCGAGCGCGTGGAGGTGCCGCCCACCGGCGACGAGATAGCAGCCCTAACGGTCACCATGAACCAGATGCTCGACAAGCTGGAACATTCCGACCGTACGCATCGGGCGTTCTTCTCCGATGCCAGTCACGAGCTGCGCAGCCCCTTGTCGACGCTGGTGACGACCGCCGAGGTCGCGAGTCTGGACCAGACCGGCAAGACCTGGCTCGACCTGCAGCAGACGGTGCTGAACGAGTCGAGCCGCATGCAGGCGCTGGTGGAAGACCTGCTCACCTTGGCCAAGGTCGATGCTCACCAGCTGCAGCTGGACGTCCAAGACGTTGATCTTGAAGATGTGCTCGACGCGGAGATCAGCAGGCTGCGAACCGTGTCCGGCCTGCAGGTCAGGGCGGAGCTGCAACCCATCCGCGTGCGCGGCGACGAGCGGCGGCTCTCTCAGGTGTTGCGGAACCTTCTCGACAACGCGGCGCGGTATGCGAAATCGACGATCGTCGTCGGGATGGAACGCCGTGCCAGCGACGCCGTGGTGTCGGTTGACAATGACGGTGAAGTCATCAGCATTCAAGATCGCAACCGGGTGTTCGAGCGATTCGCGCGACTCGATACCAGCCGTTCATCCGACGGCGGTGGCAGTGGGCTCGGCCTCGCGATCAGCCGAGAGATCATGCTCGCCCACGGTGGAGCTGTGGTGGCCACGGAGTGGGACGGCTGGTGCCGCTTTCAGGTGATCTTGCCAACAGTTGATGTAGACGGCCAGCCGTTGGCCGCCTCGAGTGCGCGCTAATCTTTGAATTTGCGGCCTCGGCGTGGGAGGTTAGCGCGCTCTCGGCAGACAAGCGATATCCACAGATTGGGTTCTGTCGCATAGCGGAGGCATCCGGAGGCCGCAAAGTGTCATGGTGCGACGAAGCGTCATACCGCAAGCACTCAATGGGCAGCCGTTCGAAACCTCAGACGCCCGGGCTGTCGGGTTGTCTTGGAAGGTGCTCCAGGGGTCCCGCTTCCGGCGCGTTACCCAGGGTGTTTACGTCACTGCCACCAGCGCAGATTCGCCCCGCCTCCGGGTCCGTGGAATCATGCTCGCCTTGCCCGCCGACACGATCGCAACCGGAGTGACCGGGCTGCAGATGCTCGGTATCGAGGTGGGGCCTGAGCTCCCGATGACGTTCGCGAGCACTCATCTGCGGCAGATCCGGCGTCGTGACGTTAGGGTCATGCGGTTCAAAGAGCTGCCTCCACATCGAGATGGGATTGCCCGCGCCGAACACTGCTGGCTGGTTGCGGCCTCCACCTTGAATTTGCTGGATCTCGTTACTGCGGGAGATTGGCTGCTTCGACGACGCCGCAGTACTCTGGTCCGCCTGCATTCGGCGGTCCAGACCTATCCAGGTCGTGGCGTCGTGCCCGCGCGCAGGGCGGTCATGCTGGTCCGGGAACGAGTCGACTCGCCGCGGGAGACCTGGCTTCGCCTCTGCCTTGTTCTCGCGGGACTGCCGATGCCCGAATGCAACCTGGTCATCGGCGACGATCAGGGCCCGATGGGCCGCGTCGACCTGGTCTACCTGGCGTACAAGTTGATCATTGAGTACGAGGGCGATCAGCACCGCACCGATCGCAATCAGTGGAACGCCGACATTGATCGCCACGAGGACTTTGCACGCGACAATTGGACGCTGATCCGCGTCACCTCTGAGCGAGCCCGCTGGCCGCGCCAGGTGGTGCGAAGTGTCTATCAAGCGCTCAGGGCCAACGGGTACGAGGGATCAGCACCCGATTTCAATCAGCTCTGGATTAGCCTTTTCGAGTGAGGGCGTCGCCAATATCCGAATCCAGTCGGTAACCCATGCCGCGGACTGTGCTGAGCGTCTGCAGTCCGTACGGCGCGTCGATCTTCTTGCGCAGATAGCCGATATAGACCTCGACGACGTTCTCGCTACCCTCGAACGCCGCATCCCAGACATTGTTCAAGATGTCGAACTTCCCGACCACACTGCCGGCATTGCGCATCAGGTAGGTCAGCAGACTGAACTCTCGTGCCGTGAGCTTGATCGAATCGCCACGGCGGGTCGCCGTACGCCGGGCAGGGTCCAGGACCAGGGAGCCGACGCTGAGCTGGGCGGGTCGCTCCGGGGCCCCGCGGCGGATCAGCGCGCGTAATCGCGCGACCAAGACCTTGAAGCTGAACGGCTTGGTCATATAGTCGTCGGCGCCAAGATCAAAAGCGTCGGTCTGGTCGTACTCCCCGTCCTTCGCGGTGAGCATGATCACCGGCGTCCAGATCTCCCGGTCCCGAACCTCCTTGAGCACCTGATAGCCGTTCATGCCTGGCAGCATGATGTCGAGGATCGCCACGTCGTAGCTGAACTCCGATGCCGCCCACAGACCATCGACACCATCGTGAAAGACATCGACGACAAAGCCCTCGCCAACGAGCCCGCGTCGCATGGACTCCGCGAGACCCTTCTCGTCCTCGACAATCAATACGCGCACCTCCTTATTTTGCAGCTGCTCGCGCGACGCTCACAGCTGATGGCAGCTGACGGTTCGCACTCTCAGTTTCGGCACAGCGCCCCTCGACCACAGTGGAACGTGGACGGCAAGGGTGGAGCAACAATCCGAGGGGAGCAGCGCGATGCTCATACCGACCTCCCCAGACCTGCGGCGGCTAGATATCCGACCCGGTCACTGGGGGCAGTGGCTGGCGATTGGTGCCGTCGGGTTGGTTGGCTTTGTCGTCCTCGCGCTGCTTCTAGTTTTCGAAACCGGCATCGGCGAGCTCGACAACAGGGTGTTGTCCGCCGTGATCAGCGTCCGAAGCCCGGACCTGACGGCATGGGCGAGTGCCCTGACCCGACTGGGATCAGCCTCAGTGGTCGTATCGCTGGGTGTCGCAGCAGCCGCCGTGCTTGGCCTACGATCACGTCGGATCATGCTGCCTCTCGCGCTGCTCGGCGCGCTGGCCGCAACCGCCAGCCTGGTTACCATCCTCAAGATCGCGCTCGACCGCCCCCGACCACCGGCCGAGCTGGTGGTGGGAGTGCCTCTGTCGTCTGACGCGTTTCCCTCAGGTCATACCACGGACGGTTCGGTGCTCGTGATCCTCACGGCCGCCATGCTGGCGCTCACCATTGGGAAGGTGATGGTGCGCCGGCTGCTTCTGATCGGCGCGTATCTGGTCGCGCTGTTGATCGGCTGCAGTCGTACCTATCTGGGTCTGCATTGGCCAAGTGATGTGCTGGGTGGCTGGCTGCTGGCGACGGCGATGGTATCGGTGACGATGGCTCTGGTGAATCTTGCGTTGGTACCGTATTCGGGGGGTGAGACGGTGCCTGACGTGCTTGATCCGGAGTTTGACGCGCACGCCACGCCAATGGTTCTGCAACAGGCTGGCGATGCGAGGGACTAGCGCGCCCGCGCGGTGAGCACGGCTGGGCCGCGAGAGCTGGTGATCATCGGAGCCAGCCTTGCGGGCCTCTTCGCCGCTGCAGGAGGCGCCGCTGCCGGCGTACGAACCATGATCATCGAGCGCGATGTACTGCCGGAAAGTCCCGTTGCGCGGAAGGGTGTGCCGCAGAGCCGGCAGCCGCATGTCTTGCTGCATCGCGGCTTGCTCGCCGCCGAGAAGCTACTGCCAGACATTCGCGAGGATCTGCTGAGCCACGGCGCCGTACCGTTCGACACCGGCACCATGGCGTGGTTGGGCGAGTATGGCTGGCTGCCCACCTGGATCCCGGCATACGAGACGGTTTCGGCGACTCGGCCGTTGCTGGAGCATCTGGTACGCCAGCGAGTGCGCAACCTCGACAACGTGACGATGCGCGATGGGGTACGCGTCACGGAGCTGCACCGCGACGGCCGCAGCTGGCAGGTGGTGTGCGAGGACGGCTCGACGGTGCCGGCCGACCTGGTCATTGACGCCTCCGGGCGCGGATCTCGGCTGCCTCACTGGCTAGCCGAGCTCGGGATT
>DATLQP010000090.1:0-2184 GCA_035535155.1 Propionibacteriaceae bacterium | reverse complement strand
CGTCCCGCTGGATCAACGTCGAGAATCCCACGGACACCATGGCCATGATCAAAGCTGAGGATGGCTTCGATGTCCGCAGCCGCCTGCCAGGAATCCAAACCGAGACACTGGTGATCTGCGGCGCGAAGGATGGCTTCTGGCTCTTGGAGATGTTCGCTGAGACGGCCTACCGGATGCCCAACGGGCGGCTGATCATGTACCCCGAGCTGGGCCACAGCCTTGTCACCTCACCCAAGTTCGTGGCCGATGTCGTCGCGTTCCTCAAAAATCCGGAAGGTTCCAGCCGAGCGGGCTGAGCCATCCGCTCCAGGCCCACAATGTTCCACAACAGGCGCGATGCTGGTGGCTGAGTGACAGCCCCTGCGCCTGCGCTGCCGCGACATCGCGGCGGGAGGTTGCAACCTTGCCAGCAGTAAGCCGTCGACATGGGCTGCGCCCCAGTCTTCCGATAGGCGAACGGCCTCTGCAGCGCGTGCGGAGTGATAGTTAGCTCAGTTTTCTGACGACGGGAATGAGATTCAGCTCGGCCCTCGGCCTGTCAGGACCTGGGCAACAAGATCACGCCGGCTTCGTACCCCAGCCTTGTCGAAGATCGACTTCAGATGATCTTTCACCGTGTACCCGGACAGATACAGTTCTGCGCCAATCGCCTTGGTGGATGCCCCGCGCAGCACCAGCAGCGCTACCTCGGACTCCCGCGGTGTCAGTCCCAGCGTGCTGAGGATCAGCGGTGCATTGCGGCTTGGGTGGGCCGGCTCAATGATGACGGCGATGTCGTCATGGACCGTGCCACGGAGATGTGTCGCCTGAACGAGTAGCCAGCCGCTGTTCATGGTCCGGACCCGCACCGCAGGAGAGGCATTAGGCAAGGCTGTGCCCCGATCGATGCTCTGCAGGCACGCCGCTGCCACGTAAACGGCCGCCGGAAGACGCCCTGATGTGGACGAATAGTCGGCGATGTCGGCGAGCAGGCGTTCGGCCTCACTAGTTATGGCGGCGAGCGTGTGGTCGGAATGCAGTACGACGACCCCGGGAGTGATGGCAGCAATCCCCTCGGTTCCTGGGGCAGCGAGGCTGAGCCGGAAACCGTTGCCGAGGCTGGCCGCCAGGCGGCCGATGAGGCGCACCTCGGCCGGCGAGAACCCATACGGCGACTCGGCGCGATGCAGGCACAGGTAACCCCAACACCCGGACGGGGTAACAAGTGCGGCACGGAGCTCGTCACCAAGGCCGAGCGGCGCCATGATGTCGCGATACCGGACGCTGCCAGCACGCTTACCCCGAGTGGCCGAGTCCAGCGTCGCCACTCGGCGGGTCCCGGTGGCCAACGACTGGAACTTGTTGACGTCGTCCTGGCCGAACTCATTTTCGAGGAATTGATCAGCCACACCCAGTAGCGGCTCCTCGGCAAAGATGCTCGTGAACAAAAGCGTCCCTGGGTCTGCCGCGGCAAGAAAAACGGCGTCGACGGGAAGCAAAGCATGGATGGCCCGCACCACTTCAGCCTGAAACGCCGTGCCGCCTAGGTCCGAGTAGCAGCGGCGCACCAGATCGTCTGCGCGCCGCGCGACCGCGCGGCTTTCTTCCATACCGCCCATCCTCCTCCGCAGTGGCGTCAAGAAACATCCCACCTTGGAGGGATGGTGGAGTGGTCGGGACCAGCCGACGATGGCGTTATGACCAGCACACGCAACAAGCAAATTGTCGAGGAGTTCATCACAGCCCTGTTCACCGACGGGGATCTGACGGCCGTCGACCGCTATCTCGACCCAGACTTCATCAACCATGACCCGCCGCTGCCCGGCGCCCCGGACGGACCAGACGGTATGCGGCAAGCAGCCGAGCTCTTCCGCCAAGCCTTTCCTGACTGGCGAAGCGACGTACAGCACATGATCGCCGAAGATGATCTTGTCGCCGAGCACTTCGTAGCCCACGGCACCCACCGCGGCTCCGTGATGGGTGAAACCCCAACCGGACACGACGTCGTGCTACGCGGGGTCAATATCTTCCGCATCGCTGACGGCAAGATCGTGGAACGGTGGGGGCGGCTCAACGACCTTGGGCTACTCCAGCAGCTCGGGCTCGCGCAGAGGCCCGGCGCCACCACGGTGGCGACCTGACTCGACGGACGCCTCCCCGCATAGCAGTAGCCCGACCTTGCGCCCTCGCCCGACTTTCAGCGCA
>DATLQP010000089.1:0-2934 GCA_035535155.1 Propionibacteriaceae bacterium | reverse complement strand
AGCCCGGCGATCGCTGCCAGCAGCAGCACGCGAAGTACGGTTCGCTGAGTGATCATGGTGCGGAACGTCAGAGCAATGTGGCTGCGCAAGGTCAGCCGCTCGGCGGCTTCGTGCAGGCGCGGTTCGTCGAAGCGCAGGAAGCCGATGATCGCCAGCCCGACGAGCGGTACGGTGACGAAGTAGGTGAGGCGTGTCGAGGTGTACTGAGCCAGTAGTCCTCCGGCCAGCGCGCTGACCACGAAGGCTGCGCTCTCGACCGCACGAATCCGGCCGATCCATTTCTCGTATAGCTCGTTGGAGCCCGTCTCTTCAACGACGGCGTCGTAGACAACGCTGTCCACGGTGCCGGAACTGAACGCAAAGTAAGCCCCGAGCACCATCGCGCCGATCACGTAGCTGATCACGCTATGGCTGAGCCCGCCGATCAACGAGCTGGCCATCAGTGCGACGCAGCCCAAGATCATCACCCAGCGGCGGCTCCAGCGATCAGCCAAGATTCCCGACGGCACTTCGAGCAACGGCACGACAGCGGCGTACGCGGCAGCCATCGCGCCCACCGCTGCAGCGTCGAAGCCGATCTGAGTCATGAACAGCTTCTCGATGGGCACCCACAAGATCAGCCCCTGCAAGGCCACGCCGATCTGCAGCGGGCGCAATCGCCGGGCGAGCGTACGAGGTGCTGCCGGCGTGGTCATGATCGGTGCTGATCTTGCTCGAACGCCCGGCCCAGCGCCTCCCGAATCGACTCACGCGCACGGTTCAGTACGTCACGCTGCTGCTCAGCGGTGAGTCCTGTCGCAGCCAACACCTCCGCTGCTGAGCGGCTGTTGACGTCTCGCAAGATCACCACGCGGCGCCACGAGTCAGGCAGCGTGGCAAGGGCGGCCTCGACCTCCTTCGGCTTCACAGCCCGGCCATCGGGCCACGGGTGCGGGAACTCCTTCCAGTGATCGGGGTAAGGCTCATCCTCTCCCTGGAACCGATCGGCATCGACAGTCGTCGCAGGTGGGAACCACCGGCTCCACCACGCGAAACGGTGCCCGAGCGCACGGCCCCTTGCGACGAGGTCAGTGATCATTCGTGCCATCGAGATCTTCATTACGCCGTCCTCCCGCCAAGTCCTAGGCTGGGCCCCGAATTGCACCTCTCTGAGTCAGACGAATCGCCAGGAGCGCCGTCGGCCGGCTCGATGTGCTTCACCTGATTGCGTGAAGGCTGAGCTGCGCCCGCAACTGGAGGAGACGGAAGACACTCGGTGAACCAGTTGCCTGCGCGTACGCGTCGACGACGTCGCTGACAAAGGCTCGACCGGTGTCGGCCGGCAGGTGGTCGGTCCAGCCGCCGAACCCGACCGAGCACCACCGACTGAACCGCTCCCGAGACTC
Source organism: Propionibacteriaceae bacterium (assembly GCA_035535155.1). GTDB lineage: Bacteria > Actinomycetota > Actinomycetes > Propionibacteriales > Propionibacteriaceae > Microlunatus. The sequence goes on along the minus strand of DATLQP010000089.1, from coordinate 1,549 downwards.
GAAATCCCATTCCAGGTCATCAACCGTGGTGTCCACGACGCGCAAGCCGCACGACTCCGCGATGTCACTCCACGTCCCGACCTCCGGATGGACGAAAGGTGCCTCGAAACCCTCGAAATAGGCCTGCCATCTGGCGCTCCGGACGATCTGCATGGCGACGCTCTCGAGGCTGGGCCGCTCACCGGCACACACGAATACCAACAATGCCCAGCCGGACGGTCGTAAGGCCGCGGCGATCCGGCTAAGTGCACGTCGCTGGTCCAGGACCCAGTGCAGTGCGTTGAACGAGACGACGGCATCGAACCGGCTCTCATACGTCATCGTGCTGACGTCGCCGAGCTCGAATGTCAGTCGGCCACCAGCAGGAGCAACCGAGATCATCCGGGGGGACGGGTCGAGACCAACGACATCCGCTTCCGGGATCCGGCGCGCGATCTCCGCGGTGATCCGCCCGTCGCCACATCCGATGTCGAGCAGGCTGCCGACGCCATCGAGATCGAGCCCGTCAAGGGCACGGTCGGCCAGCCACTGTTGCAGGTCGCTGACCCGGCGATACTCGGTTCCGTCCCAGTCGGCCATGGCTATATCCTGCTCCGTGTCCTCAGGCCAGGCAGCAGGTCAACGTCGGCTGCTGCTGTTCTCGGTATGGGCCTCGGCCGGGTTCGCCGTGTTCTCAAGCATCTGGGGAATCATCAGCGGCTCGAGCATGATCGTTTTCGACGGTCTGTACTCGTTTGTCAGCATCGGACTCTCGGGCCTTGCGGTGCTCGCCTTGCGCTTTGTGCGGCGCGGTGCCGACGAGCGGTTCCCGTGGGGCCGGGAGGCGGCGGAACCGTTGGTGGTGATCCTCAAGGCTGCGACGCTCGGTGCGCTCTGCGTGTACGCCGGTGTCGGCGGTGTCGTCGACCTCTTGGGAGGTGGCCAGGAAGTAGAGGTCGGCTGGGCAATCGTCTACGCGCTCATCGCCACTGCTGCCAGCTTCACCGTTGGTCTGGTGCTGAGGCGCGGTATGCGGTCGGAGTCGGAGCAGGGGCCTGGCAAGGACCTCGTTCGCTCGGAGGCAGCGGAGTGGCTGGGCGACGCACTGCTGTCCGCCGGCGTACTCATCGGGTTTCTTGTCGCCTTGCTGTTGATGTCGAGAGGGCGGTCCGACCTCGCCGCGTACGTCGACCCGGGCATGGTGGTCCTGGTGTCGGCGGCATTCCTGGTGGTGCCGTTCCGGCTCGTGATCGGCGGGATGCGTGAGATGTTGTCGATGTCGCCGCCGGAGGAGGTCCAGTCGCGGCTTCGAGAGGTTGTCGACGACGTGGGGCAGCACTACGGCCTGCCGGAGTCGTTCCTGCGCGCCGCCAAGGTGGGTGGCCGGATGGACATCGAGGTCGACTACGTGGTCGGGCCGGAGTCGAGCGTGGTCACTGTCGCCGACTGCGACGCGGTGCGGTCGGACCTGCACGAACGGCTGACTGCATTGGGGTATGAGAAGTCGGTGGTCGTGGCGTTCACGACCGATCGGCGCTGGGCCGAGTAGCCCTTGGGAAGCGGCCTGATC
>DATLQP010000088.1:0-2357 GCA_035535155.1 Propionibacteriaceae bacterium | reverse complement strand
GCCGATGATGAACTGGACGGCGGTGTCCAGGGAGAGCGTGTCCGCCATCCCGGCCTCGTCGATGATCACCAACGTGGACCGGCCGATGCGTTCCGCCCAATCTGGCAGGTCAGCGTGGTGGATGGACCAGGTGAGCTTCGCCAACGTTTCCGCCGGTGCGCCGGTGGCGTCGCGGAGTTGCGCAGCTGCGGCGGCTGACGGGGCCAGCCCGATTACCTGGCCGCCGCTGTCGCTCCACGCCCGAGCCAGGGTGCGCATGGCAGTGGTTTTGCCGGCACCGGCCGGGGCGATGGCCAGTTGCAGCCTCGCCCCGGAGGTGCACATGGCACGAACCAGAGCGGCCTGTCCCGCATCTAAGGCATTCCCGTTGGCGGCCGATTCGAGTAGCGCCAGCTTCATAGTGGCGGCATCCGCAACACGCCCGTCGGTGCGGCCCGCCGTCGCGACGAGTCGCTGTTCGGCGGCCAGAATGCGGATGGAGGTGTACAGGTCGGATCCGGCAACCGTGTAGACACTCGAACCATCGGACCGACGCAAGACCGCCGGCTCGCTGATGCCGTCGTCTGGGCGCGTCAAGGAGATCGACCTGGTCTGCAGCACCTCACCGACGAGCAGCTCCACCAATTGATCAACCTGGTCAGTGGGCACAGCCGCTGACCGGATGTGGCGCTGTGCTTCGGCGTGGACATGCCAGCTTTGCCAGGTCGAACGGTGTTCCTCCACCGCGGCCAGCACCTTCTCCGCGGTCGCCGTCAACCACTTCGCATTTACGGCAGCGCTCGGCGCGGAGCTGGGGTGGAGGGCGTGGGTGATCATGGCTTGGACCGCTTCAGGTCCGCCGAGGGTTTCGGCGGACTGCGTGTGCCAAGCGGCGCGTTGCTCGGCTAGGCTGCGGGGTTCGTGTTTGGCGTCCCGGGTCTCCAACGTGGCCTGCTGCGCCAACTGCAATGCCTCCACCGGCGTCGGCGGCCGACCATGATCACGCTGAAACCGGGCCGCCAGCTCACCCTGCCGAATCGTGATCAACACCCGCCGGGTAGACCACCGCTGGTTCAAGGCAGGGTCAACACCGACAATCTCCCGCACCGGCCGCTTACCCGGCTCAGTGTCGGGCCGATCGGCGAACCGCACCCCCAGCCGGTCGTGGAGATGGTGTTCCAGAGCGGTGTTGTAGGTTTCCGACGCCGCCACCGTGGCTTTGAACAGCACCCGGCCGTCGATGGACAGCCAGCGTCCGTCGAGGGTTTGCACCTTATTCGCAACAGCGACATGGGTGTGCAGATCCGGGTCACCCGCACGCGAGTCGCGATGCGTGAACGCCGCTGCCACCAGGCCGATCACGTCGACCTGCCGGACCCGTTCCTGCCCTGCCGGGTGAACAGTGCGTGACGTTCGATGAAGCTCAACGCATCCTGCACGGCATCCTGGTGCGCAATCTCGATCTGTGCAGCGGCGCGCGGGTCGGCGACCGCCCACAAGCTCGACACCGACTTGACCGGGGAGAAGGTCAAGTCATAGCCCGCCACGGTCTGTGTGCGGGGACGCGACTGCTTGGCGATGGTGGCGGCGATCTCGCGGGCATCGATCGGATCGCGGCCCTGCAGCTTTCGGAAGAACTCTTGCGCCACCTCTGTACGGACATGCGCCCGATCGGTCGCGGAGATTGGCTCCCCCGCTAGCTGTCCGGCCGCTGCCTGCCGGGTGCCAATCCTCTTCGCGACCTCGACCCGGAAGGGACTGACATCGGCGGCGTAAACCTTGAACGGCGCACCCAACCGGGTCGCTACCTTCACATTTGCGTCGGTCAAGTCAGCGGTCTCAAGTTGCTCCAACCGCTGGGTGGCGAGGGGATGCAGGCCGGCGCCGAACAGAGCCCGCATCTGCTCCGCGGTGACAGCATCCCCAGCGTCGAGGCCGTCGATGCCGGCCAGGCCAGAGCCGATCCATGCTCCCGGAGTCTCTCCGCGTTCGGTGTAGTAGGAGGCGAGCCCGACATGACCCTTTTCGGTGGCATCCAACGCCGCTACCTGCCGGGTCAAATAGTCGTACCCCGACCCCGCGCTGAGCTTGTGGATACCCATTGTCACACCCACTAAAGGCAAACCGGGGTACCCCAGCGGTCAGCCAGGTGGGGGTACGGACCGGTGATGCAGAAGGTGTGTCGGACATCGGATCTTGAAATCGAGAGGGGGTATGCGAAACACGTCGAGATCGTTGGTGGTGACCGCTCAACCCGTCGGTGCTGGCTTAGGGCTTGGTGAAGTGAGCAATGGCGAGGAGGGATCCGGTGATGAGTCAGCAGTCGGTGAGGCAGGCGGCGCGGCCGTCAGCGCTTGATGCTCTTGCAGAGCGGCGCA
>DATLQP010000087.1:0-7798 GCA_035535155.1 Propionibacteriaceae bacterium | reverse complement strand
TCGGCGTCTCACCGGCGACGATCTCCAACGCCTACAACCACCCCGACCAGCTTTCTGCCCAATTGCGGGAGCGAATCCTGGCGACGGCCGCCGAGCTCGGATATCCAGGGCCCGACGCAGCCGGCCGGACTCTCCGAATGGGCAGAGCTGAGGCCGTCGGGGTGTTGCTCTGCGAGCGCCTTTCGTACGCATTCTCCGATCCGTTCGCAATCGAGTTCCTGACTGGTCTCAGCGAAGTTGTCGAGCAACACCGCATCAGCATCGTGCTGATGCCCTTGTCCAGCCCGACGGATGACGTGCCGGCAGACACCAGCCCAGAGGACGACGACGTGACCGCCGTCCGACACGCCAACATCGACGCGCTCGCCATCCTGTCCGTGCCTAGCGATCATCCGGCAGCGATGGTGGCCCGTGCCCGCGGCATCCGGCTCGTGACTACAGACATCAGCAGTGACCCAGAATCGAGCTGGGTGGCCATCGACGACTTCGGCGCCGGTGTCATGGTGGGTGAGCATCTGGCCGCTCTGGGTCATCGCGACATTGCTGTGCTCGTCGAGACCAACAAACCGGCAGGAAGTCCTGGACGGCTTCTTGACGAGGCCGAGCTCGGCTTCATCGACTACGCCGCCCGCGTCGCGGGACTGCGGCACGCGCTTCCCGGCCGGGTCATGATCGTCTCTGGAGGCCACAACTCCATCACGTCGGGAGTGACGGCGACATCATGGCTGCTCGGCCGTGCTGAGATTCCGACGGCGATTGTCGGCTTGAGCGATGTTCTGGCCCTCGGTGCCCTGCAGGCATTGGCAAGCCGTGGCCTCAGCGTGCCGGCCACGGTGTCGGTCTGCGGCTTCGACGACATCGGTGCAGCGCAAGCCGCCAAGCTCACCACGGTTCAACAGCCGATCCGAGCCAAAGGGCAACACGTCGGACGGTTGCTGATCGACCCCGAAAGCCAGCCGCGCCAGGTGTTGCTACCCATCAGCTTGATGCAGCGTGCTACCACAGGGCCGGCACGTGAGTCGCTATGAGTCGTCATCGCCGTCGAGCCAAGGAGCTTCATACCTCAGCGCGGCGTCACGCGTCATCTCCCCAACCCGACCTAGCAACTCCTCCACCGAGGTCGAGCGCAGCAGCGCGACCTGATCAAGCGCGTTGATGGGCGAGATGGCTGCCAGTTGCCAGGCCGCGGCGACCGGATTGTCAGAGAGTTCGACATTGGAGGGCCAGACGCTGTCGGCAAACTCACTAGCGACGGCAAGGGTCCGGCGTACCAGATGCTCGGTCTTCTCCCGTAGCTCCGCAAGCCCGCTGTCCCACTCGAGGTCGGCAATCTCGCGTATTTCGGCATGCGGGTGAGGTGCATCATCAAGCCACTCGGTGACCTCGAAGCGTTGACCGCCCTGAGCGGTCAGGCCAACGAAGCCTCCCTCGGCGCCAAGCTGCTGGATCTCGGCGACCGTACCGACGCTGAAGCGCTGCTCGCCACCGCCGACCTCCCAGCCACGTTCGATCAACACCACACCAAACCGCGCGTCCTCGTTCTTCAGCAGCTCGGCAAGCATGACCAAGTACCGCTCCTCGAAGACCCGAAGCCGTAACGGCATATAAGGGAACAACACCGAACCCAGCGGGAACATCGGCATGACCGCCACAGCCCCAGACAACCACGCCTGGCCAATAGCCGATGAACCCGAAGGAATCCCTACCGGCTCAGTCGAGCAAATCACGGATCATGCCGTCGGCCAGCAGTCTGCCGCCAGCCGTCAAGATCAACATGCCGTCCGTCAGAACCGCCAGTCGCCGGGCGACAAGACCATCGACACGATCCCGCTCGGTCGGCGTGAGCAGCGACGTGCTGAGGCCATCAGCGAGACGAAGCTCAAGCATGACGCGCTCCACCCGGCGTTGCTCCGCCGAGAGCACCTCCCGTGCCTGCGCCGGCGACCGGCCTGCGGTAAGTCTCGATGCATACGCCTGGGGGTGCTTGAGGTTCCACCACCGCACTCCGCCGACATGGCTGTGAGCGCCTGGGCCGATGCCCCACCAGTGATGACTGCGCCAGTAGCCCAGATTGTGGCGACAGCGAGTCGCGTCGCTACGTGACCAGTTGCTCACCTCGTACGCCGAGTGGCCTGCCGCCGTAAGCCGCTCCTCGGCGATCACATACTTGTCTGCGAGATCATCATTATCGGTCGGCGCGAGCTCGCCGCGCCGGATCCGAGCCGCCAGCCGGGTGCCGTCCTCGACGACCAACGCGTACGCGCTGATGTGCTCCGGCGAGACCGCGAGGGCCGCGTCCAGGCTCGCCAACCAATCGTCGGCCGACTCCCCCGGCGTTCCATAGATCAGGTCGAGGCTCGTGTTGGCGAACCCGGCTGCCTTCGCCTCGGCAACAGCTTGCTGCGGTCGCCCGGGCGAGTGCGTCCGGTCAAGCGTGGCGAGTACGTGTGGCACGACGGACTGCATGCCGAAGGAGATCCGATTGAAGCCCAGTTCGCGCAGCCGGCACAGACCTGGGGCGTCGATGGACTCTGGGTTAGATTCGGTGGTCACCTCGGCGCCATCGGCAAGCCCGAAGCGGTCCTGCACCGCCGCTATCAGCCGACCAAGATCATCGGGCGGCAGCAGGGTCGGGGTTCCGCCGCCGACGAAGATGGTCGAGATCTCTGGTGCGTCGGGGCCCAGTACGCGAGCCGCTAGGTCGAGTTCGTTGATCGCGGCATCAACGTAGCCGGCGCGACTGGCTCCGGGCTCAGTGCCGAGCTCGGCTGCGGTATAGGTGTTGAAGTCGCAGTATCCGCAGCGGACGGTGCAGAACGGCACATGAATGTAGATGCCGAGGGGGTGGAGCGGCACCTCGAGCCGGGCGTGTTCCGGGAGCGAGCCGTCGCTCGGTGCAAGCTCACCCTCAGGCATTGCCGATGGCATGTGTTGAGGTTAGTGCCGTGTGACTGGGCGCCCTTCGACAAGCTCAGGGCTCATATAGCGAACGCAGTGCGACAAACGCTCGGTCACCACTTGTCCACTCCTCCAGGAGCAGCAGATCGAGCGATTTCGCAAGTTTGACGAGCGCCGATGTTCCGATCCGCGACCACGCCAATGGGGGTGAGGTTGCGTGCTCGGTCCGTAGCACGACGTTGTGCATCTCATGCCGCTCTGGGACTCCATCGACTTCGCAGATGATCAAGCCGCCTGGCACGACAAGTCCCGTGCAGCGTGCCAGCAAGGCAGCAACGTCCCCGCCCAGGCCCACGTTGGTGTCCATCAGCAGCGCTGTGCCCCAGCGCCCCTCAGCCGGCAGAGGTTCGTCGATCCGACGGCGCAGCGCCGGCCCACCGCGGGCCATGCTCATGCCCACCGCAACCGCAGACATGTCGACGCCGAGAGCCGCCCGCCCTGACTCGGTGAGGGCCTGCACCATCCGTCCCGGGCCGCAACCGAGGTCGATGACCGGCGGCTCGCAGCGCGCCACCACGAGCATGTCGATCTCGTCTGCCGCGCCAGCCCAGCGGGAAACCTCCAGCGGTAGCGGATGATCGTCGATGCCCGGCTGCGCCGCGCTGCTGACCGTGATCATCCCGGCGTACGCAGCATCGAACAGCCGGTCGCTGGATTGGTTGGGGCGCGTGCTGATCAGCTCCAGATATCGGTGGGAGAAGCTCAAACGGGGAAACTGGGTGGCCACCAGCTCGGCGTCCACCGGCCGATCGACATCGCGCAGCGGCGGCAGCAGCTTGACGCTCAAGCCCAAGTCGAAGAGTCGGGCCAGCTGGGCGGAGCCAGTGCGGCTCGTCGACATGGGAACTCCATCGAAGAGCGCCGGGGGGTGACCTGGCCGCAGGCCAATCGCCCAGAATCCGCCGTCATCACTCAGCCCGAGAACGGCATCGGCTCCTTCCCAGTCACTGTCCAGCAGCAGAGGGGTCACTTGGGGCGTATCCATCCCGATCAGCAAGGCCGGTTCGTCGGTCGGTGCTGAGAGGGCGGCAGCGAATGCGGCGGCCAGCCGCCGATTGAGCGAGCCAGACGGCTGATCAACAACCTCGAAGCCTTGCTGCCACAATGACGGATTGCCTTCCCACGCGAGGATCCGGCGGGTTGCCGACGAGCCTAGGACCGCCGCGATGGTGTCCTCGATCGCGGCGGCAGCTAGCAGCGCCGCCCCGCTCGGGTCGAATGCCGGCTGCAGCCGAGTCTTGACCCGACCGGGCACGGGTTCCTTGGCCAGCACGATGACAGTCCCCGCATGATCGCTCATGGCATGCGAGGAACGGGGGTGATCATGCCCTCGACGCTATGGGTCGGGCGTGCGCCTCGGCAGTGGCGATCGCTTTCGGCTCGCTTACGCCATGGAGCACGACCGGACGGCGATGTGGCAACCGCAACCTCGGCTGCCTAGGCTGATGATCATGGCAGCGCGGGTTCTGGTCGTCGAGGACGACGTGACCATGGCGGAGGTGCTGAAGGCCTACCTGACGCGCGCGGGTTACCAGGTCGACTGGACCGGCGACGGCAGCCAGGCCGTACAGCTCTGGCAGCGAAGCAGTCCCGACGTCGTCATCTTGGACATCATGCTGCCGGGCCTGTCGGGTTTGGAGGTGCTGCGTCGCCGACGGCGCAGCGGTGACCAGGCGTGCGTCATCATGTTGTCCGCTCGGGGGGAGGAAGAGGATCGCTTGCTGGGTCTGGAGACCGGTGCCGACGACTATGTCGTCAAGCCGTTCTCGCCGCGTGAAGTCGTGCTCCGGGTCGAGGCGCTGTTGCGGCGCACCGAGCGGCTCGCCGGCACGCCGTTGCTGAATGCGACCGTGACCGTGGGTCCGGTGACGATCGACTCGGCGGCCCGCGAAGCACGCCGGTCGGGACGACCGCTGCCTTTGACGATGCGAGAGTTCGATCTGCTGGCATTCCTCGCCAGCAACGCCGGCCAGACCTTCAGTAAAGACCAGCTGCTGAGGCGAGTGTGGGGCTGGGATTTTGGCGACACATCGACTGTCACCGTGCACGTTCGACGGCTCCGCGAGAAGTTGGAGCGGGACCCGTCCGATCCGACACTGGTACTGACGGTCGGACGCTTCGGTTATCGGATGGCGCGCGAGGACGAGCTCGGTGCTGAGGACAAGCTGGTCGATGAGGACAGGCGACCATGACCGATCTAATGATCATCATTGGCCTGACGCTGGCCAGCTGCTTCACCGTTGGATTGATCGGCTTGGCGCTGCTGCATCTGCTGCGTTATCGATCATTACGCCAACAGCTGACGATCGCCACTCTGCTGCCGGTGGTAGCGGTGGCAACGACGGTGTTGATCAACGTGCAGCTGATGTTCCTCTCCACGCACGACTCTTTGGTGATCTTGATTGCGCTGCTGGTCTCACTGCTGCTCGCGGCGATCGGTGCCTGGCTGGTCGTGGGGCGGATCTCCCGCGCATCACGCCGGGTGGGCGCCGGTCTGCACCAGCTGGTCTCAGACTCGGCGAGTGGCTCGCCCGTGACGACCTCTGCACCGCAGAGTGAGGACGCCGCGCCGCGGGAGTTGGCCCAAGTACTGGAGGATCTGGCCGACACCCGCCGAACCCTTGCCGAGTCCCGGGCTCGCGCACGCGCCGCTGAACAGTCGCGTCAAGAGCTCGTCAGCTTCATGTCCCACGACCTGCGTACGCCGCTGGCCGGGCTGCGCGCCCTCTCGGAGGGACTCGAGGACGGTGTCATCGCAGACGTGCCACGCGCCATGTCGCACTTGCGGGCCACGGTCGCACGGATGAGTGTGCTCGTGGACGATCTGTTTGCACTCTCCCGGGTGCAGGGGACCCGACGAGCCAAGCCGCAAACCATGGTGTCGCTGACCGAGCTGATCAGCGACGTAGCCTCCGAGTCAACGGCGTCGGCGGGAACCCAAGGCGTACGGCTGGAAGTCGATCTTCCCGATGACGATCGGTTGGCGGTGTTCGGCTCGTCCGACGATCTGGCCAGGGCATTGAGCAACCTGACGACCAACGCGATCCGTCACACCGACCCGGGTCTCGTGGTGCGGCTGGAGGGTCGACGAGCCGAGGACGGGCACATCCGGGTTGCCGTCATCGACAGCTGTGGCGGAATTCCGGAAACCAGCCTCGCCCGGGTATTCGACGCGGGCTGGCGAGGCACCCCGTCGCGCAGCGGCGACGATGGCGGCGCCGGCCTCGGGTTGGCGATCGCCCGCGGAGTGGTTGAGTCGCACGACGGCGCGATCTCGGTATGCAACGTCGCCGGAGGTTGCCGCTTCGAGGTATCGCTGCCGGCTCCGCGTCCAGCGAGCCACTTCGCATGACGATCCTCCTCACCGGAGGGGCCGGTTTCATCGGCCGTGCCGTTCATGATCAACTCGAGGCGGCGGGGCACGCTGTGCGGATCTTCGATCGAGCCGCCGACCCTCGAGATGACGTACTCGACCATGATCGACTCTGGGAAGCGGCCGACGGCTGCGAGGCCGTCATCCATCTAGCCGCCAAGGTTGGGCTTGGGCTCGACATTTTCGATATCGATGAGTACGCGCTGCAGAACGACGTTGGAACCGCGATGGCACTCCGAGTTGCGGCGGAACACGGCATCTCACGGTTCGTCTACGCGTCATCGATGGTCGTCTACGGCGAGGGGTGGTATCGCTGTGTCCAGCATGGATCGGTGAATCCGCCACCGCGGCAACGGAATGATCTCGATCTGCGGCGCTTCGACCCACGATGCCCGCACTGCGGTGCTGATCTGGTTCCCGAACTGGTGCCCGAGTCGGCGCCGCTGGATCCGCGCAACGCGTACGCCGCAACGAAGGTCCATGGGGAGCAGCTCGCAACGATCTGGAGCCGAGAAACCGGAGGGACGGTTGTCGCGCTTCGATTCCACAATGTCTACGGCTCCGGAATGCCGCGCGATACCCCGTACGCAGGCGTGGCGTCGATCTTCGCCGACAGCCTGCTGCGACGGGAGCCGCCGCGAGTCTTCGAGGACGGCTGTCAGCGGCGTAACTTCATCCATGTCTTTGATGTCGCAGCGGCAGTGGTCGCTGCGACTGCCACACCGGTGCCAGCGGGCCTGACGGCGCTGAACATCGGGAGCCCCTGGGTGAGGACAGTCGGCGAGATGGCGACCGAGCTCAGTCGAACGTTGGCTGGCCCGGCACCGATCGTGACGGGCGCCTATCGCCTTGGGGACGTACGACACATCACCGCCGACAGTTCGGCCGCCGAACGAGTTCTGGGCTGGCGAGCCGAGATCGACCTCAGCACCGGCCTCGCCGAATTCTCGGCGTCCGTGGCTGCCGGAGCGGTGATGCCTGCTGACAACTCGACGTAGCTCAGTCAGGGAGGAGGACGAGCTTGCCGCGAGTGTGACCGTCCTGGCTGATCTGATGCGCCTCGGCGGCTCGATCGAAGGGGAATGTCTGAATCTTGATCACCAGCTTGCTTTGTTCCAGCAGCTCGGCGGCCTCCGAAAGTGCCTTCATAGGCTGGCTGTCGGGGCCGCCTCCGCTCACCCGTGCGCCCGATGCAGCCGCACCGTAGTTGGCGACCGTGAGGACCTGGGACGGCTCGGTGGTGAGGCTGATCAGATCGTCGATCGGCGTCTTGCCAACGGCGTCGAGCACTGCGTCGAACTTGCCGATCTGGAGCGCCTTCACCCGCTCCACCATGCCTTCGCCGTAGATCACCGGGATAGCGCCGATCTCGCGGAGGTAATCCTGATTGGCCTCGCTTGCCGATGCGACGACCATGGCACCGCGGGCCTTCGCAATCTGAGTCGTAGTCGAGCCGACTCCGCCCGC
>DATLQP010000086.1:0-4824 GCA_035535155.1 Propionibacteriaceae bacterium | reverse complement strand
GGCTCACCACTGCGAACCCGCTGCATCTCCTCGTTCAGCAGGGCTAGCTCGTCGGCCCGCCCCACGAACGGGTCGTCTGTCGGCATGCCTCATTCTGGCCGACACGCTGGTCGGCCGGCAGTGGGCTCCCGCTTGCGCGCCGTTCGTCAGGCACGCAGGATGCAGCGAAAGCCGAGGTGGCTGGTCGAGGTGTCGATGGTCTGGGACTGCCGAGCTGCTGGCCGATAGCGCAGACAGTAATTCGGTGCACACAGGTGCGAACCGCCCTTGATCACCTTCGTTGAGGGTCTGGGGGCGGCCTCTGGCTGTGGAAGCTGCACGCTCGTCGGCTGGCGTTGCGGCCCACAGCAGACGGCCGGGTCGGTTGCCGCTTGGACCGCATCGGGCGTGTCGACAGCAGGTGTGTGACTGCTCGTGTAGTCCTGCGAGGTCCACTCCCACACATTGCCCGTGATGTCGATGAGGCCGTAGCCGTTGGGCGGGAACTTGCCGATCGGCGACGTGCGTGCGTAGCCGTCGAGCAGGTCGTTGTGCATCGGAAAGTCGCCTTGCCAAGTGTTCGCCATCATGCGTCCGCGCGGCGCGAACTCGTCGCCCCAGGCGTAGGTGGCGCCCTCGAGGCCCCCACGCGCAGCGAATTCCCACTCCGTCTCGGTAGGCAGCGCCTTGCCAGCCCACGTGGCGTACGCGGCAGCGTCCGGATAGGCGACATGGGTGACCGGGTGCTGATCTAGTCCGTGCAGCGTGCTCCCAGGTCCTTGTGGGTGACGCCACTGCGCCCCGGAGACCCATGACCACCAGTTCCGGAAGTCGTCGAGGCGCACCGGTCGCGCAGGAGGGGTGAAGACCAATGAGCCGGGAACCAACTGTTCCGGCTCAGCGTCAGGGAAGTCCACGGCGTCCGGGGTCGTCTCCGCCACAGTGATATGGCCGGTGGCCTTGATGAAGCGGCGGAACTCCGCAACGGTGACCGGGTGCTGGTCCATCCAGAACCCGCTGACGCGTGCGCTGTGAACCGGTCGCTCCTCGGCATAGAAAGCGTTGGAACCCATCAGGAAATCGCCGCCCGGAATCCAGACCATGTTCTTCGGGCTCATTGGCCGGCATCTCCCTCGTATTCGGGGCTGGTCTTGCTGATGTCAGGGTGTCATGCCGAGCGCATTGCGGCTCGTCCGATGGGGAGTGGTTCGTCGAGGCATCGGTAGTGTTCGGCGTCGGGCAGGGTCCAGTCGACGCCGTTATGGTCTCGGTGTGCGGCGTGCCAGGCGAAGGTTTTGCCGCGGTGGTGTCGGCGGCAAAACGGGTCCAGATTTCGTCCTGACGTAACGCCATTGGGCACTGGTTCATGATGATCAAGGTCGCAGCGGTCGGCGGGCACTGTGCAGGTGGGGAAGCGGCAGCTGCCGGCCCGGATCTTGATCGCTTCGGCGAGCCGCTTGGAGGGGTAGCGGCCGAGCTCGGTGACATCGAGCAGCCGGCCGCCATTGTCGGTGAGGAGTCGGGTGAACAACACCTCATCTCTCTGGTCCGGGTCCAAGGCTGTCGCGATTTGTTCTTTGAGAATGTCGCCGGGAATGAATCCGGATCGGCTGGCGAGTTCGGCCGGCTGGTCGCTGCCGCCGCTCAGCAGGCTGGCGAGTGGCACGATCACCCCAATCCGGTTCGTCTGCGGCCGCTTGATCAACTTTGGCCTGACCCTTGGCATCAGCTCCGAGGTCGGGTCGACCGGTTCCCCGATCGGCTGACCCTCAGGATCGAGGGGTTGTCTGTGGGTGCCGAGGAGTTCACCGGTGTCGGGGTCGATGTCTTCGACTTCCAGCCAGTCGGGGTTGTCCGCTTCTACAGGCGCGCTCTCCTGATCGTCGGACTCCTCACCCTCGTCGCCGGGTTGGTCGAAGGCGAGCCGGCCGAGCAGCAGGTCGGTGAACAAGTCGGCGCGGCGTTGCTGGTCGGTGCGGGGATCGTCGGCGCCGAGGCCGCGGGCGGTGGCGGCGAGCATGGCGTCGATGGCGGCAGCGTCGGCCGCCGACATTTCGCCGGTGACATAGCCAATGCCGTCGGCGCCTTGCACTACCGTGACCCGGCGTTCGGCGAGGGCGCGGCGGTGGCGTTGCTGGAACGCCAACGGTTCCAGTTGCACCACCAATCGCAGCAGCCACACCTGGAGTTGTTTCGGTGACCTGGCCTGCGCCGCCTCGACGGCTTGTTCGTCGAGCGCGGCCAAGGTAGCCGGCTCGGTGACCCGCCGCGCTACCCGATCGATCACCCGGACCTGCTCGGCGTCCAGCTCGCCGCGCCGAAACGCCTCCCATACGGTGGGCAGACCGCTGGCGAGGCGACGGCTACGGGCCAGCAGACAGCGCACCGCGTACGGCTGGTCACGCAGCAACAGCGCCAACTCGTCGGCGACGAACTCGCCGGGCCTGACCCGGCTGCGCCGACCTGATCCGATCCCGGCGGCGGTGTCGTCGGAGATCCGAGCATCGGCGTACCGCACAGCTGCTTCTGCCAGCAGGGCCAATGCGGCGGCGGCCTTCCGGCGCGCATCAACCACCGCCTCACGGGCCGTTGATGTGTCGTCTTGATCGTCCCCCGTCATGAATTCATGTTCGCAGCCGCCGCTGACACTTTTCGAACATATGAGCGACACATCAGAGTATCGGTGTCGCTGGTTTTATGACTGCCACATACGGGCGCGGGGAGATGGCGGTGCCACCAGGACATCCTTCTGAAAATGCTCTTTGACTAGATAACGGAGTCGGCCGCCATCAATGAGCTCTATTCGCCCGTTCTCCCTGGCCTTGGTCCAGCAGCCGCTTGCAAACCACGACGTCGTGACGAGGATGCCTCGACCTGCACGCTTCTCGTCCATCGCACCAACGAGCTCTCGGACGTGGCTCACACCAATCACACCGTTGTACTTCTTGGCCTGGACGATGGTTAGGCCGCCGATCATGGGGTCGGGATTGGTCACGACCGCATCGACGCCGTCATCTCCGGTGCGCTCGGTCGTCCATCCTTCCAATCCCCTCGCTTCGAACAGTTGGCGCACGAAGTGCTCAAACTCCGTCGGCGTCATCTCGGTGAGATCAGGTCGGGAATCCAAGCTTGCGACTACGTCGACGCCTTCGACAAACGAGTAACGAGCAAGATCAAAATCTCTGACGGGAGTCACCGCCTCGACCTGATGCGGATGGCGCGAAACCAGCGCGTTCAAGTTACGCAGACAGACATCCGGTTGCACGTCCCGTAGATAGAGCCCGACGTACTTGGCGCGATCCACTGCGATGCTGATCAAGCATGGATACTCCCGGTGGCCGGTGGCAGGGTCGATGAAATGTACGTGCCCGCCGATGTCAACGTTTTCCAGCTCCGGGTCGGATTCGAAGAGGTTGCGCATGTACAGCAGGGTCATCTGGCTGACAACCGATCTGTACAACTGCTCGATCTGAGCCGCAGGACGTTTTTTCTCGCGCAGCATCGCCGTTGTTGCCACATAGGTGTAGGACTCCACCGTTGGTACGACATCGAGCGGAGGCAGCTCGAAACGCACGACTGCCTGCTCTCCTCGCGGCGAATAGGCCACCTCGGCCACGTGCGGAACATCCTCGGGCAGCAGAGTCCCGGACAGTGCCAGTTCCAGGTAGTACTGAACGCTTTCCCGATCCCGGCTACGGACGCCGGTAACAAGTTGGGCTACCTGGCCGTTATGGCGCGCGACGTCATTCTGGTGCACCAAGAGAGCTGCCTCATAGCGTGATGTCTTTTCTCGTATGCGCCCCTGGCGCTTGGCCTCGGATTGGTCGTAGTCAAGTTCCGCCCGTTCGAAGGCTTGGCGCTGAGCAGCCAGTTGCCGATCATGACGAGCCCTTCCGCCGAACAGGCCAGCTATCACACCCGGTGCAGGCGGAGCCCAATCAAGCCACGTCGGTCGAGGAGGTGCGACGCCATCCGAGCCGAGATCGAGCGGCGGAAACTCACCGTGTCGAAGCAACGCGTTCAGATCGATCGCAGCTGCGCGCTCAAGACCGTTCCAAAGGATTGACTCAAGTCGGGTGAGCTGGACCGCAAGGTCTGCATTCAGCTGCGCGGCCTGGGCCTTGCCGGCCGCAGTTTTTTGAAGTTTGTGCTCTCGCTCGGCCGCTTTCTCTATTGCGGCCTCCTGCTTTTGAAGACGAAGCGCCTCTTGACGATTCCACACGTTGTGGCTGTATTTGCCCTGCCCGCCAGCCATTGCACTCCTCTGCGTCGGCCCCGAGCAAAGGTAGGTATCGATGTCGTCAGATACATCCGACCAGATAGGTCCCCGAAGGTCTACGCCCTTGATGCTTTCCGGCTCGTCATAGCCGATGTACTCCCCGCCCACTTCCACAGGCTGAGGGCCGCCACATGATCACCGGTAACGACGATCACATCCACTGCAGCGACATCAGGTTCGGCTAACACTCGTGGCCCGCTCACCGGCAGGTGCTTCGGGCAATGACGGAGCTGCGCAGCCAAAGATTGCCGACACGTCGTGAGCGCCGACGATCTCCCACATCGCGGCGGTCAGCTGCCGCGACGTGCGGTCTGGCAGGTCTGCAGCTAGGGCGTTCAGCTCGCCCGAGACGTAATCGCGAAAGCGTGCGGCCAGGTCGCGGCCGGATTCGGTCAGCGAGACCTGGCACGTTCGTCGATCGTTCGTATCCCGCACCCGGGCCACCAACTCGCGCGCCTCGGCGCGGTCGATCAGACCCGACAAGCTGGATTTCTCCAGGCGCAGCGCCTCGCCAAGCTCGGCCATGCCGACCGGTCCCCCGGCCAGCACACCGAGGAGTTGGGCAT
>DATLQP010000085.1:0-2338 GCA_035535155.1 Propionibacteriaceae bacterium | reverse complement strand
GGCGAGGTGCTTGTCTCCTCGACCGTCAGAGACCTAGTCGCCGGCTCGGGGCTTACCTTCGAAGACCGCGGCTCGCATGAGCTCAAGGGCATTCCCGGCGAATGGCGACTCTACGCCGTCGCAAAGAGCAGCTAGTTCTTACAGGCCCTTCTAAGTTCAATCTCGACGACCTCGGGCGTCTAGCTGGATCTCGAGTGGGGTCCAGTTGCAAGCGTTCTGCAAGCAACGGGCTTCCGCGGCGGCGAGAGGACGCTGGCCCAGCCCAATGCTTTGAGTGCTGGCGGGCTAGGCTGAGTTGGTGGTGGGGTCGGGGTACACGATTAAGGCTCTCGATGAGTCGAGCTGGGATCCGTTCGCCAGGCTGGTCGAGGAGAACAACGGCGTCTTCGGGGGTTGCTGGTGCATGGGCTTTCATCCGGATGACAGTCGAACCGAGCCGGCGCTGAACCGGGAACGCAAGCTCGCACGGGTGCGGGCAGGCAGGGCACATGCGGCCCTTGTGTTCGATCGCGACGACTGTGTGGGTTGGTGCCAGTTCGGGGCGCCGGACGAGGTGCCGAAGATCAAGAACCGGGCTGCCTACGAGAAGAGCGTAACGACCGTGCCGGACTGGCGGATCGCCTGCAACTTCGTCGGTAAGGGACACCGGCGCAAGGGCGTCGCCACGGCGGCGCTCTCCGGGGCGCTCGATCTGATCGCCTCTCTCGGCGGCGGCAAGGTAGAGGGCTATCCCGAGGGCGCGGGTTCGGTTCCTGCCGGCTTCCTCTTCAACGGCGCCCTCTCAACCTACGAAAAGCTGGGATTCGTCCGCGACCGCAAGATCGGCAAGCACCGCTGGGTCGTCAGCAAAGTCGTCGACCCAACGTCGTAGGCGACCTCGCGAGTCTCGGGGGTCATTCGGGAACACTTGCCCAGGCGACGCTCAGTCGCGGTGGCGCAAGAGCGTGCGAGCCGCGGCGATGCTGACCGCCCAGACAGGAGCCATCGTGATCACGAATGGCCGGAGCGTGTCGCTAGCTGAGTGAGAGTGGAGATCGACTGTCGGCTGGCTCAGCTGATGTTGGCCGCCAAGTCCTGATACGGAGGGACGAGTTCTTCCCAGCGTGCCTCGACGTCGTCGGGTTCACGGCCGGCGAGGTATGCGGCGAGGTTTTCGGCGTGGATCTGCCAGCCGGCTCCGAAGAAAGCGATTGCGTCTAGGCGCATGCCTCGAACCTCGAGGACGAGGACTGTCTGGTCGCCATCAGGGGTCAGCGTGATCTCTTTGACCGCGTCGAACGGCGGAACGCCCTGCCCCTTACGGTAGGACTCATCGGTTTCCCTGGTTGTTACCACGAGCCGCCGCGGTGGTTCGCACGCGTCGATGCGGCCGGTGCTGTCGATGTCATCGGCTTCGAGGTAGAGGCGGAACTCTCCGCCGGGGCGGAGATCGCCCTCGATCTGGCCGTGCCAGCGGGCCAGGCGGACGGGATCGGTGATCGCCGACCAGAGGTCGTCGATGTCGGTGTCGTAGCGGTCTTCAATTCGGACGACGCCTGCGCCGTCTGCTGATCGCAGGCTGCCAAGAGTGCGGGTGCCCCGACTCGCGTTGCTAGTCATGTCGCGCTCCTTCGTTCGCGTTTTCCTCGCGCCACCTCGGTATGCAGGGCGTCCAATCGCTGCTGCCACAGAGACCGGTAGCGGCCAAGCCACTGGTCTACTTCTGCGAGCGGTGCGGGGCGAAGACTGTACACCCGCCGCTGCGCCTCCTGGCGGGCCTCGACCAGCCCCGCTTCCCTCAGCACTCGCAGGTGGCGGGAGACGCCCGGACGAGCGATTGGCAGCAATGCCGCCAGCTCACCCGCGGTCGCCGGGCCGCGGGCCAGCGTCTCCAGCAGCGTCCTCCGGCTCTCGTCGGCGACCGCCCGCAGAACAGCTTCCATGCCACAAACGTACCAAGACGGTTACGTAACTGTCAAGGTACGTACGCAGCGTCGAGTTGGGCGCGCCCCTCAAGGGTCATCCCGGAACACTGGCGCACCCGCACGTGCGGCGCGTGCGACCATCTGCGCGTGATCGTCAGACCACAGGAGCCGCGCGACTACGAAGCAGCGAAGGTTGTCTACGCAGAAGCGTTCAAGCGACAAGATCACGGCGATCGTGTGCCACCCGAGGTGGGAATCTTTGCCGTACTTTGGGAGGCGAAGGACGTGATTGCTGAGCTGTCGTTTACTGCGCTGGCTCAGAACGCGGTTGTCGGTCATGTGACCGCAAGTCGCGCGAAGGTCGGTTTCGACTCCGTGGTCGCAGTGGGTCCGATCGGCGTCCTTCCCGACCACCAAGCGAAAGGGATCGGAAG
>DATLQP010000084.1:0-7611 GCA_035535155.1 Propionibacteriaceae bacterium | reverse complement strand
CCGTTGATCCACACCATCAGATGGAGATGACAGCCGGTCGAGAACCCGGTCGTACCGACGTAACCGATGATCTGGCCCTCACGGACGCGCTGGCCGACGCGGACGATGTAGCGGCTGGCATGGTTGTAGCCGGTGGTGACGTACCGGCCGCCGAAATAGCCGTGGTCGATCATCAGCCGGTTGCCGTAGCCAGCGTTGTAGTACCGCTCGGCGACACGGCCGGCATGGGCTGCGCGGATCGGCGTGCCGCATCCGGCGCCGAAGTCAGTCCCATCGTGCAGCTTCCAGTAGTGCAGCACTGGATGGAATCGCATGCCGAACGGAGAGGTGATCCGAGCGGCCACGGGAAACGAGAAGCCGTGCCCGGCACTGGAGGTGGAGCCGCCCGTATGCCGGGAGCGGTGGGTGTGCTTGCTGGCCGAGTGGGAGCGCCGCGCGGCGCCCGCCTTATGCTCCGCCGCTCGCTTCCGTTGGGCGGCCGCTCGCTCGGCCGCCCGCTTCCGTTCGGCGGCGGCCTTGGCGATCCGTGCGGCGATGCGCCGCTCGACCGAGGCGCGCTCTTTGGTCAGCTGTGCATAGCGGGCCTTATCTTGGGCCACGTCGGTTGCGGCTTCGTCCTCAGCTGTCTTTCGCTGGCGCACCAGCTGCGCCACCGTTGCTTCCTCCGCAGCGGCGCGCCCCTCCAAGGACTTCTTGAGCTTGAGGTTGGCCGCGGCCTCACGGCGGGCTGTGGCGACCTTTGCCTTGAGTTCAGTCTGCCGGATCCGGGCAGCGTTGAGCTGGCGCTGCAGCACGGTCAACCGGTCGATCTGGGCCTGCGTAGAGTCGAACAGCGTGGTCGACCACTGAAGACGGGTCTGCACGTTCTCCGTGGAGTGTGGATCGAGCAGAACCGCAACCGGGAGCAGGTTGTTCTGTTGCTGGTATTGGTCACGGATCATTTGTCCGGCTTCGGCTTGCTCGGCATCCAATCGCTGCTGGCCAGCCGCTACCGCAGCGACCGCCACCGCGAGATCGGACCGGGCTAGCCGCAGCCTCACAGCCATGCGGGCATCCTTCTCCGCGGCTGCCGAGAGTTCTTGTCGGGTCGTCGCGAGCTGCGCGCTTGCCACCTCGAGCTTGTTCTGCGCTTTGTCGACGGCAACTGCAGCCTCGCTCAGCGCCTTGGTCGATTCACCTAGGTCACTCTTGGTCTTGACGATCTGCTGCTTGACCCGAGACCGGTGGGCCACGAGCTCGTCAGCATTGGCTTGGAGCCCGAGCAAGGTGAGCAAGAGTGCCGACGCCAGCGCGACCGCCACGGCAATCCGTGCGGTGCGGACGCCAGCAATGTGCATTGCTGACGGATATGCAGTTATGCCTTTGGACGCAGGCGTCTGAGCAAGAAGTTCTGCACTTCTTGGCAGCCTGGCGAAGCGACCAACCTGAGGTGCTTCGCTGCCGTCCGGAACGTCCTGACGGACGTAGGGAAGATCCGGAGCCACAGCTTTCCCCAATCCAATTTTCGGTTGTCAACGGCTCAGCCGCTTCCGCCTGCTGTCACGGCTGCAACTGCACGCGGCCCCGCATGATAGGCAGCTCGCGACGCGTGCTGGCAACGACCGAAACGCCAAAATTGACATTTCGTCATTTATCAGAGGTGAAGTCTCAAGTCATAATTGAGATATTCAAGTTAATTGCTGGTAACTCGTGATGCTTTTGTGACCTATGTGAAAAGAGACTCAAAGTCATCCAGGCACGACTAAGTCCGAGGTTCTTGCCAAGAGCGCGCAGGCGATCAGACCCTGAGGTATCGCCTGGTCGTCACGAGAGTCGGGATCACCGCGAGCACGACGCCGACCACGACGACGCCAAGCATCGCCAGGGCGGTTTGCCGCCAGCCGATCCAGGCGATAAACCGGACCGAATTGCGGACCCCGCGGATGATCCAGAAATACACCCCCGCCGCCATGGTCACGCACGCCAGAGCTACACCGATCAATGCCGAGATCACTGCGCCGAGCAAGAACGGCATCGTGATGTAGAAGTTGCTCGCGCCAACCAGACGCATAATGCCAATCTCGCGGCGTCGTGCGAAGGTCGCCAAGCGAATGGTGTTGCCGATCTGGAGTGCCGAGGCGAGAAGCAATAACGCCGATGCGCCAGCAGTCGACCACTGCAGCACATTCAGCGCTCGGAAGAACGGATCGAGCAACTGGTGCAAGTCCTGCACCTTCTGTACGCCCTTGAGCCCAACGACCGAGCTGACCACACCTTGGTATTCCTCGGGGTTCCTCAGCTTGACTCGGAACGACTCCTGCATCTGGTCGACGGTCAACGAGTCCTGGATCGGGCTGCCCTCGTACGCTCGCTGGAACTCCGCGTACGCCTCTTGCTTGGTCTCGAAGTAGATCCCGTCTGGCGCTACCTCGGGGTTAGTTTCCAGCGTTCGCCGGATCTCATCCTTCTGTCCCGGAGTGACGTCCTGGCCGGGGTCGCACTGGTCGCCGCGAGTGTCCTTGGCGCACAGAAAGATCGAGATTTCGATCTTGTCGTACCAGCGGCCCTTCATGAGATTCACCTGCTGGCTGGCCAGCAAACCGGCACCGAACAACGACAGCGACACCCACATAGTGACGATGACCGCCAAGGTCATGGTCAGGTTCTGGCGTAGCCCGGCCCGGGTCTCGGACCAGATGTGACGGAAACGCATTAACTATCCCCAAATAGATCGATGTGCAGCTGTCGTTCGGTTCTGAGCACGGCGGCAGCTACTGGTAGCCGTAGACGCCTCTGCTTTGATCTCGAACGACTTCGCCATCGTCGAGCTCGATCACCCGCTTTCGCATCTGGTCGACGATGGTCGAGTCGTGGGTCGCCATCAGGACCGTGGTATCCGCACGGTTGATCCGATCGAGCAACTTCATGATCCCAACGCTGGTGGCCGGATCCAGGTTTCCCGTGGGCTCATCGGCAATCAAAATCATCGGTCGGTTGACGAACGCGCGAGCAATCGCCACGCGCTGCTGCTCACCGCCGGAAAGCTCCTCGGGAAGCCGGTCGCCCTTGCCGCCTAACCCAACAAGCTCAAGCACTTCTGGAACCACGCGCTCAATGGTCGAGGCCGGCTTGCCGATCACCTGGAGGGCGAACGCCACGTTCTCCGTCACAGTCTTGTTCGGTAGCAGCCTGAAATCCTGAAAGACGGTGCCGATCTGGCGGCGCATCCCCGGGATCTTCCAGCTATGCAGCTTGTTGAGCTCCCGGCCGGCGACGAACACCTTGCCAACGCTCGCCCGCTGCTCCCGCAAGATCAGTCTCAAGAACGTCGACTTGCCGGACCCTGAGGCTCCGACCAGGAAGACGAACTCCCCCTTGTCGATATCGACATTGATGTTGTCCAGCGCTGCCCTGCGCTGACCGTCGTATGTCTTGGATACATTTTCGAAACGAATCACGCGCTTCCCCCGATAGACAGCTCCGGCGTCCTATGGACGCCAGACGGCCAGGCACGAGTCTAGGTGAGGCTCCGGCTGTTGGGCACCGGCCACCCGGCATGCCCATCAGTTGGATGCGCACAGCAGCCGGACATTACCTGGCCGCGGCCTCCCGAGTCCGACGCCAGCGGATGCCTGATTCGATGAAACCGTCGATGTCGCCGTCGAACACTGCATCTGGCGAAGAGACCTCGTACTCGGTCCGCAAGTCCTTCACCATTTGGTAGGGGTGGAGGACGTAGGACCGCATCTGCGACCCCCAGCTGTTGCCGCCGTCGCCCTTGAGGGCGTTGAGGCGCGCCTCGCGCTCTTGCCGCGCCCGCTCCAGCAGTCGTGACTGCAAGACGCGAAGCGCGGCCGCCTTGTTCTGCAGCTGGGATTTCTCGTTTTGGCACGACACCACGATGCCGGTCGGCAGGTGGGTGATGCGTACGGCGGAGTCGGTGGTGTTGACGCTCTGCCCGCCCGGCCCAGAGGACCGGAACACATCAATGCGCAGCTCGGATTCGGGAATGTCGATGCGATCGGCCGCCTCAGTCACGGGCAGCACTTCGACGCCCGCGAACGATGTCTGCCGGCGCCCCTGGTTGTCGAACGGGGAGATCCGGACCAGCCGATGCGTGCCTTGTTCGGCCGACAGCGTTCCGTACGCGAAGGGACTCTTCACTTGGAACGTCGCTGACTTGATGCCCGCTTCTTCGGCGTAGGAGGTGTCGTAGACCTCGGTCGGGTAGCGATGCCGTTCAGCCCAGCGCAGGTACATCCGCAGCAGCATCGCAGCGAAGTCAGCCGCGTCGACACCACCTGCTTCGGAGCGAATCGTGACCAGCGCATCGCGTTCGTCATACTCGCCGGACAGCAGCGTACGCACCTCGAGAGCCTCGACTGCTTTTTGTAGAGCTGTGAGCGCTTCCGCCGCTTCGGCGAGGCTGGCCGGGTCTCCTTCTTCCTGCCCGAGTTCCACCAGTGCGCCGATGTCGCCCAGCTGAGCTCGCAATCCGGCCACACGATCAACCTCGGTCTGGAGTACTGAGAGCCGCGACGTCACGCGCTGGGCGTTGTCCGGGTTGTCCCACAGATCGGGGGCTGCTACCTGCTGCTCCAGCCCAGCGATCTCAGCGCGCTTGCGGTCGGGATCGACGACAGCCTCAATCGAGCCCAATGACTTATCCAGGTCAGCGAGCGCGACGGCGAAATCGGGTCCAGCCACAATGATCCACTCTACTTGGGCCTGAACCATCGGCCCCTAGTCATCAGCCCTTAGCCATCAGCCCTCAGCCATCAGCCTTAGTCATCAGCCCTTAGTCATCAGCACGGCGCAGTTCCTCGATGCGGACGAACCGCTCTTCGCCGCGCGGGCGACGGGGAGGCCAGTCGCTGACCCAGATGACGACGAACGCGGCTAGCGAGGAGGCTAGGGCAACCACCGGGCCGAGCACGGACAGCCAGACGACGACAGATCCGACAGTGTTCAGGAGCAATACCGCCAGCGCCCCCCTGCGACTGAGATCGCCATGGCGGCCGCGCCATGCCGCGTACCCGATCCACGGCAACATGGCCAACAGGATCGCCACCCAAGCGAACGTCGACATCCCTTGGACGAAAGCTCCCGACACAAGTCGAATCATGGCGACCAAACTGACGAGACCGGTCAGCGCGCCCAGTGCCGCGGCGACGTTTCTGTTCGGGATGGCTGCCCCCAGGTCGTACGAGGTGAATCGGTAAGCCTCACCCGGAACCCTAGCTGCGCGGCGTCCTGATACGCCTACGACATCCGTGGATGTCGAGAATGCCAGCCGCTATTCGATGATCCACACATACACGCGGTGATTGGTTGCCGCGTGCGGTCAAGGCTTCAGCCTGTACACGCAGCAGGGCGTTCGAATAAAATGCGGTGAAGACCGAAAGAATGAGTAGGCCGACATGACGTGGGTCAAGCGGTTCATCGTCTTCTTGGTCGTGGGCTTTTTTCTCTACTATTTGATTGCCTACCCTGAGGCCGCCGCGAATGCCGTCCGTGCCCTACTCCAGGGCCTTGCCGTGGTATTTCACTCGATCCTCATCTTCTTTCAGTCCTTGGCTGGTTAGCGGCGGGCGCGCTGAAATCGGCTCGATCCGCACGTCGAGCCCCAAGGAACGCGGGCCACGGTTGGTGAGGGAGCGCAGCCACTCAGCCACTTTCAGCGGCTGCCCCGTGGGCCGGGTGAGGAGCTGCCGCCGGCTAGCTTCCACGGATTGCGGCACTGCGCCGCGTCTTTGATGCTGGCCACTGGCTGACATCGCGGTCGTGTCGAAACTGATGGGGCATGCAAGCATCGCGATCACGAGCGATGTGTGCGGGCACCTGGTCGGTACTATTGCGCAGCAAGCCGTAGACGGGCCGCGAACCTGAATGCACGCACATCAGAGAGTGGAAGCCTGATGCGGCTCCCGTACTTGGTGGCGAGATGGCCTCCGACTAGGGGAAATGTGAGCCCGGGGAGCATAGCTCAGTTGGTTAGAGCACTTGCCTTACAAGCAAGGGGTCAGCAGTTCGAGTCTGCTTGCTCCCACTGGTATTAGCCCTAGTCAGACCCACAAAAACGGCGGCGGCGTGATCTTGAAATAGCCTCACTATAGACTTTGACCGCCTTTTTGACCGCCATTAGTGCACCCTTACTTCGCTCAGAGCGGCCGCTAGCTTGGCCACAGCCTCACGCGAAACGTCGGGAGCCACGTGGCCGTAGATGTCTCCGGTGATGGCCACCGAAGCGTGGCCGAGAATCTCCGAAACGATCTTGAGCGGTACGCCGTTCTCGAGCATCACCGAGGCCGCGGTGTGGCGCAGCGTGTGAAGCCCGACCGAGGTCGGCAAGCCGGCACGCTTGGCGGCCGCCTTGAAAGCCCGCAGCGCGTTACGTGGCTCGTACGGCTCACCAGAGGAGGTTGTGAACACATAACCCGTCTGGTGCCACCAAGAGCCGGCTCTGAGTCGCTCCTGAGCCTGCTCGAGCCGGATGGCGCGCAAGACCTGCACGGCCGGCTCTGACAAGGGCACGGTGCGCTTTGACTTTGCCGTCTTCGGCTCGGTCACCTCGAGCCTGCCGTTGACTCTGGCCAACGTGCCACGCACCCGCAGAGTGCCGGCCTCGAGGTCGACGTCTGACCATTGCAGAGCCAACGCCTCGCCGCGCCGCAGACCGGTGTTGACCAGTAGCTCGAAAAGCGGCGCGTAACGGGTGCTCTGAGCCGCTGAGAGCACCGCGCGCACCTGCTCGGAGCTCAGGTAGTCGGCCTCCCTCCGGGTGACCCTCGGCCGCTTCACAGCCGCGGCGGGATTGCGGCCTACCGCGCCATCGCGGACCGCCGTGGAGAGGATGGCCAGCAAGATTGCGTAGCTGATGCGGACGGTGGACTCGGCCAGGCCTTTACCGCGGAGCTCGACCAGCCAGCCCTCAACGGCGCGCGGGGTGATCTTGCCTAATGGCAGGCCACCGAGGGCCGAGCTCACAATCTGGCTACGGGCGACGCTGGCATACATGGCTTTGGTGCTGGCCTTGCGTTCCGAGGCCACCAGCGCCGTAGCGATCCACTCGCCGGCGAAACGGCCGAGGGTGTCTGCGGTATCCCTGACTGGCTGGCCAAGCTCAAAGCGCTTGCGTAGCTCCTTCGCCTTGGCTCGCGCCTCGGCTTGGGTCCTGCCATAGACCGCAGTGCGCTTGAGTGCGCCGCTCGAGTCTTGGTAGCGGAGGTCGATTTGCCACCGTCCATCGGGCCTCAGTCTGGGTACGGTGCCCTCATGATTGCCCCGCCGCTTCGCGGTGCTCACAGGAGACCCCAGTCGCGGGCGCCATGCCTGCTGCCACCGCGTTCGGCGAGCAATAGCTGCACGTAGTCGGTAATCGAGTCGGCCGGCACGAGCCGGCGACGGCCTTGTGTGACCGTCACCAGGCGGGATGTGCGAATGAGTTCATAGATCTGGGTCCTGCTCAAGTTGAGGAGAGCCATTGCCTCCGGAACCGAGTAGAGAACTCGAACCGTCGCGCCTGGATCGTTCATGCTTTTCCTCCGATTGCATCGCTGGGCGGTCTCGGACGGGTCGCAGTCCAGCGGTGCTCGTGTGCCCAGGGACGACGATCCAGCAAAGGACCGACGC